>DAIDLI010000152.1 GCA_027449545.1 Acidobacteriaceae bacterium
CCGGCGCGCTGGAATGAGGCCGTGCGCGATGCGAGCACTGTCGCATGGCGTCCTGCCATGCGCTCTGCCATGCTGTTTGGCATTCCCGCGGGTATCATGTGTTCCTTTCTCTCCCCCGTCGGTATCTTTGGGTTCCTGCTGATGGGCGCGGCTGGCGCCTGGGTGGTTTCGACCTATATGCGCCACCGGCAGCCCGCCTGGATCACACTGGGCGCGGGCGCGCGTATCGGCTTTGTGACCGGCATTGTGGGCAGTTGGGCGGCGGCAGCGACCACCGGCATCACCCTGTTTGTGCTGCGCTTCGGGCTGCACCAGGGAAAGATCTTTGACGGCTTCTGGTCGTCGGTCGTGAACCATCAGCTTGTGCAGGAATGGACCGCGATGGGCGTCGATACCCAGACCATGCAGCAGCTACAGTCGCTGTTGCTGTCGCCGGCCGGCCGCGCCGGATGGATCCTGTGCGCCCTGGGCTTTCTCACGGCCGGCATGTTGATCTTTGCCATCGCGGGCGGCGCGCTCGGCGCGCGCATGCAGATACGCCGGAACCGTCCCCACCTGTAGGAATTGCCAACCTCACAGCCGGCTGCCCGGCTTGCACACGCATGCCGGCGCAGCAGTTGCAGCAGACAGCGCGCCTCTGCAACTTGCTCCCGCCCCCCCGGCCCTCGTATCATCCGGCAAGAGACAGAGCGATGAGCGAAACCGCAATCAAGCCCAATCTGCGTGTCAAAGGCCGGTTGATGTCGGCTTCCGAGATAGAGCGCACACTGGTCCGCCTGGCCCACGAAATTGTGGAAAAGAGCAACGGCAGCGAAGATCTGGCGCTGGTCGGAATCAAGCGCCGCGGAGTTCCGCTGGCCGAGCGCCTGGCCCGGCTGATCTCCAACATCGAGAAGCATCCGGTCGACACCGGCAGCCTGGACATCCAGTTTTATCGCGACGATCTGTCGACCACCGGCGTTCGCCCCACCGTGAATCCCAGCTCCATCGGGTTCAATGTGGAAGGCCGCGACGTGGTCATCTGCGATGACGTGCTCTTCACCGGCCGGACGGTTCGCGCAGCGCTGGACGCGCTCTTCGATCACGGCCGTCCGCGCCGCGTGCAACTGGCGGTGCTGATCGACCGCGGCCACCGCGAGCTGCCCATCGAGGCCACCTACGTCGGCAAGCACATTCCCACCAGCCAGCGCGAGATCATCGAGGTCAAGTTCCACGAGGTGGACGAGAGCGACGAAGTGCTGCTGGTCGAAAGAGCAAACTGAGCTGTCAGGTTGCTGACTGTTCACTGCCCACTGTGGACTGGTCGCGATCCTTAGCTGCCGAAGCCTGTCTCCGATCACTGACCGCTGCTCGCCGCAAGCTGTAAGCTGTCTTTAGCATGACGCCTACTGCAACAGCCCCTCACCGCACCTTCGCTACGCCGCCCGCGCCGGAATCCGCCTTTCCCCACAATCCCGGTTCGCTGCTCTCCATCCTCGATCTCTCTGTGGAAGGCGTGAGCCGGCTCCTTGCCCGCGCCACCCAGCTCGAGCGCATGGATCCGATTGTGCGCGACCGGATTTTGGCCAAGCACCGCATCGCCCTGCTCTTTTACGAGTCTTCGACCCGGACGCGCACCAGCTTTGAGCTGGCCTGCAAGTCGCTGGGCGCCGATACCGCCCTGATCTCGAATCTCAGCTCCAGCATCGAGAAGGGCGAATCGCTCAAGGATACGGGCCTGACCCTGCGCGCCCTCGGGGCCGAAGCCATCATTCTGCGCCACAACTCCTCCGGCGCTCCGTGGCTGCTCGAAGCTTCCACGCACCTGCCTGTGGTCAATGCCGGGGATGGCATGCACGAGCATCCGACCCAGGCGCTGCTCGACCTGCGCACTATCCTGGCGCATCTGCGGCCGGGTGTCACAACCATTGGTCCCGAGACCCTCGCCGGGGTCACCGTCACCATCGTCGGCGACATTCTGCACAGCCGGGTGGCGCGCTCCAACATGCTTCTGCTGCCCCGCCTGGGCGCACGCGTACTGTTCTGCGGGCCGAAGGAACTGCTGCCCGAGCAGGCGGCGCACGCGGCTCCGCGGATTGAGATCGAGCGCGACTTCGACCGGGCGCTGGCGCAATCGCAGGCCGTGATGATGCTGCGCATCCAGGCCGAACGGCTGGCTGGACTGCAACTCGACCTGGACGAGTACAAGGCGAAGTACCAGCTCACCGGGCAGCGGCTGGCCGCACATGCGCCCACTGCCATCGTGATGCACCCCGGCCCGATCATCCGCGGCATGGAGATCACCGCCGGCGTCGCCGACGGCCCGCAATCCACCATCCTCGAGCAGGTCACCAATGGACTGGCCATTCGCATGGCCGTCATGGAACGTGCGCTGAAGCACGAACAGGGAGAAGGCGCATGACAGCGATCGCGATTCGCGGCGGACATCTCATCGACCCGGCAGCGGGAGTCGATGCCCAACAGGACATTCTGCTCAAGGACGGGCGCGTGGCCGAGATCGCCGCGCCGGGCAAGCTGAAAGGCGCCGAGGGCGTCGAGACGCTGGATGCCAAAGGCCTGATCGTCGCCCCCGGCCTGATCGACATTCATGTGCACCTGCGCGAGCCGGGCCAGGGCTACAAGGAGACGATTGCCACGGGCACCGCGGCCGCGGCCGCAGGCGGGTTCACGTCGGTGGCAGCCATGCCCAACACAACCCCGGTGAACGATTCGCCGGAGATCACCCGCTGGATGCAGGAGCCGGAGCGCGGCGCCAGCGTGCGCGTGTTTCCCATCGCCGCCGCCACCCGCGGATCCAGGGGCGAGGCGCTGAGCGACTACGCAGCGCTGAAAGCCGCCGGCGCGGTTGCGGTCACCGACGATGGCCGCCCGATCTTGCAGGACAGCGTGATGCGCGAGGTGCTGATCGCCGCCGCCCGCGCCGGCCTGAGCGTGATCCAGCATGCCGAGGATACGCGCATGACCCAGGGCGCCAGCATGAACCTTGGACCGGTCTCCTTCAAGCTGGGGTTGCGCGGCATGCCTCCGGAGGCCGAGTCGAGCCTGGTGGAGCGCGATATCCGGCTGGTCTCGGAGCTGCGCGAGATGCATCCGCACCTTCATGTGGCGCATACTTCCACGGCCGCCGCGGTCAGCGCCGTTCGCCAGGCGCGCCGCAACGGGCTGCGGGTCACCTGCGAGGTGGCGCCGCATCACTTCCTGCTTACGGAAGAGCATGTCGGGCTCTACAACACCCACGCCAAGATGAATCCCCCGCTGCGCTCGGCCGCGGATCGCGATGCCATGATCGAAGGCATTCTCGACGGCGTGGTGGATGCCATTGCCACCGATCACGCGCCGCACGCCCAGCACGAGAAAGAAGTCGAGTTCGAGCATGCGCCGAACGGCATCACCGGGCTGGAGACGGCCCTGGGCCTGTCGCTTCGCTGGCTGCACGCGGAGTGGAAGATGCCGATCGGCCGCGTGCTGAGCCTGCTGAGCGCCCAACCGGCGGCGCTGCTCGGCCTCAGAGGACGAGGCACTCTCACGGTCGGCAGTTTTGCCGATGTGGTGATCCTCGATCCCAAGGCGGAGTGGACCTATCGGGCCACTGAATCGAAGTCGAAATCCAAGAACACCCCCTTTGACGGCTGGACCATGCAGGGGCGCGTGCACTGGACCATCAGCGAGGGCCGGGTGGTCTACGCTGCCAGCGCCGCGCATCCGGCACTGGCCTGAGCCGTCTTGACGCAGGAATTGCCGTAAACTGCATAGTGAAGTGCGGTTTCCCCAGAACCAAGCTTAAATTCTGAGATCGGCTGCATCGCCGGGGCGCTTCCCGCGCCCGCTGGATGCGCTGCGGAGGTTCGAATGCCTGATATGTCAGGCAGGCCCATCGTGCTCGTCGTCGATGATGAGCATGTGATTGCCGATACACTCGCCCTGATTCTTGGCAAGAACGGCTTTGCCGTAAGGGTGGCCTACCACGCTGAGGAAGCGGTGCGCCTTGCTGAGCTTCTGCCGCCCGACATCGTGATCTCGGATGTGCTGCTGGATGGCGCGAACGGTATCCGGACGGCGGTCCGGATCGCAGACCTCGCGCCCGGTTGCCGTGTCCTGCTGATCTCCGGGCAGACCATCGCGCCGCAGCTTATCCAGGACGCCCATGCCGAGGGGCGCGGATTTGAAGTCATTCTCAAGCCCGTGCATCCTCAGAAACTTCTGAACAGGCTAAAAGAGATCTCCGGCGGCGGTGAAGAATCGTCGGCGGTAGCCTGAGCGACATAAGGGAGCGCCTGCCGTGGTGTGGGCTTGCCGGCCCGCACCTTCGCAGGCCTTGCCACTGCTGCTTGTTAGAGGGGTTCTAGACCTTCTGCGAGCGCAGCACCGACCGCACGCCCTGCACGCGCCGCACTCCAAGCACCATACGATTCAGGTGGCGCAGGTCCTCGGCTTCCACCAGAAACTCGATGACCGCCTCGCCGCTGTCATTGTGGTGGATATCGACCGCGCGGATGTCGGTGTTCTCGTCGGAGATCACGGCGGTCAGCTCCTTCAGCATCCCGGTTCGGTCATCGCAGTAGATCGTGATCTTGACCGGGAAGCGCTGCTGCTGGCCCTGGCTCGGAGCGGTGGCACGCGACCACTCCACCGCAATCCGCCGATCGGACTCATACAGCAGATTCTGCACGTTGGGGCAGTTGCGCGCGTGAACGGCCACGCCTTTGCCGCGCGTTACGTAGCCCACGATCTCTTCGCCGCGGATGGGATTGCAGCAGCGCGCGCGGTACACCAGCAGATCGTTCTGCCCTTCCACCTGCAAGGAATCCGATCCGCGCAGATGCAGCTTGCGCACCGCATCGGTCATCGGCGCTTCGCCCGGCTTGGTCTCGGGTGTGGCCTCCGGCTCCGGCTGCGCGGAGTAGCCCGGCGCCAGCTTGTTCAGCACCTGGTGCGCGGAGTGTTTGCCGAGCCCCAGCGTGGCCAGCAGATCGGCGGCCGTGGCCACGCCGAACTCGTTGGCGATCCGGCTCAGGTCCTGATCTCCGACCTGGCCCATGGGCACCTTGAACTTGCGCGCCTCGCGATCCAGCAGCTTGCGGCCGATCTCGACCGCGCGACGCCGCTGATCTTCATTGAGCCAGTGCTTGATCTTGTTGCGCGCGCGGGGGCTCTTGACGAAGGTGAGCCAGTCCCGGCTGGGCTTGTGGTCTTTCTGGGTGACGATCTCGACGATGTCGCCGGTGCGCAGCTTAGTGCGCAACGGCACCATGCGCCCGTTCACCTTGGCGCCGACGCAGGTGTGGCCTACGTCGGTATGAATGGTGTAGGCAAAGTCGACCGGCGTGGCGCCGGCGGGAACCACAACCACCTTCCCCTTGGGCGTGAAGGTGTAGACCTCGTCGGGATAGAGATCCATCTTCAGGCTGGAGAGGAATTCGTTGGGATCCGTCATCTCCTTCTGCCACTCCACAAGCTGGCGGATCCAGTTCAGCCGTTCCTCGTCGCGCGCAGTGATGGCGCTTTCGCCGGCCTTGTACTTCCAGTGCGCGGCAATGCCCTCTTCGGCGATGCGGTGCATCTCCTCGGTGCGGATCTGCACTTCAAACTGGTGCCCGCTGCCGTCGATCACCGTGGTGTGCAGCGACTGGTAGCGGTTGGCGCGGGGCATGGCGATGAAGTCCTTGATGCGCCCCGGCACCGGCCGCCACAGCGTGTGGATGAGGCCGAACACCGCATAGCAGGAGGCCACGTCCTGGGTAATCACGCGCACCGCGAGCAGATCGTAGACCTGGTCGAAGTTGATCTTGGCGCGCTCGATCTTCTGGAAGATGGAGTACATGCGCTTGATGCGCCACTCCACGCGGGCTTGGATGCCGTTTTCGCGGAGCTGCTCCATGATGGTGTCTTCGACGCCGCGCAGGAACTGCTCGCCCTCCATGCGCCGCGCCTCGACGGCCGCGGCCACCCGCTCGAAGCTCACCGGGTCGGTGTAGCGAAAGGCCAGGTCTTCCAGCTCGCCGCGTACCTTGCCCATGCCCAGGCGGTGGGCGAGCGGTGCGTAAATGTCGAGGGTCTCGCGGGCGATGGCCTCCTGCCGATCCGGTTTCAGGTGCTCCAGGGTGCGCATGTTGTGCAGCCGGTCGGCCAGCTTGATGAGCACCACGCGCACATCCGACACCATGGCCAGCAGCATCTTGCGCACGTTTTCCGCCTGGCGGTCCTCGCGGTTGGCGAACTGGATCTTGTCGATCTTGGTGACGCCCTCGACGATGTGCGCCACCTGCTCGCCGAAATCGGCATCGATCTCTTCGCTGGTGGCGGGAGTGTCCTCCACCGCGTCGTGCAGCAGGCCGGCGGCGATGGCCGTGGAGTCCAGCTTCATCTCCGCCAGGACTTCCGCAACCCCAAGTGGGTGAATGATGTAAGGCTCGCCCGAGGCGCGCGTCTGTCCCTCGTGATGGCGGACGCAGAACTCCCACGCCTTCCGGATCAGGGAAACGTCTTCGTGGGGGCGGTTGGCCTGGACGTGGCGCAGCAGGGTTTCAAATCGCTGCTGGATCGAGGGGGTCTTTGCTTCGGCGAGGGACGGGCGCTCAGCGGCTGTCGACTCCGCGGCGGGAGTGGGATGCGGCGTCGCCTGTTCGGCAGAGGAGACAGCTTGCGGGGAGACCTCTGCCGGCGTGAGGTGCCGGACAGTCGCCATATCTCATTATAGGCCGCTTAGCTGCTTTTGGCAGTCAGCAGATTTCTCCCGGCCGAGGTCAGGTGCGCCGCGGCGGCGGCTTGTGGGTGAAATGCCATACAGCCACCGCGAGGGCCAGCGCCCCCAGCAGATAGGCCATGATCGCCATGTGCCCGTGGTGAATCTGCCAGCCCTTCCAAAAGGCTACGGCGGCTGCCAGCAGCATTACGAACCCTCGCACTGGGTTCATGCCAGTCCTTTCTTCAAGCGGAGTGAGCCCTCGCTCTGCTCGTCTCCTCATCCTAAGGCGCACGGGGCAGGAACCGGGTGTGCTCAGCAGGTTGTTCTACCTTGAACCGGATCCCTTCGGGCCTCCTGTGCTCGGTGGCTACAATCGGAGAATCGCGACGCCTTCATCGCGCTTAAATCCCGCTCAACCATCACCCGAGGAATACACGCATGCCGAACCACGACCGCACCAGGATCATTCCCAGAAGAACTCCGGAGTCCGAGGCGATGCGGGCGAACGTGGAACGAGCGATGGCTCTCACTGCCCGGCTCAACTGCTTGACCTTCAACGACGCTGCCGAAGTGCGGGCCCTGTTCAGCGAGCTAACCGGCCAAAAGGTGGACGATAGCTTTCTATTGATTCCGCCCTTCTACACTGCCGGAGGGGCGGAGATCCGCGTTGGGCGCAATGTCTTCGTCAATCAGAATTGCACCTTCTACGATCTTGGCGGCCTCACCATCGGCGATGATGTGATGATCGGGCCGAACGTCAGCCTCATTACCTCCGGCCATGGCATCGAGCCTTCGCAGCGGCGCAGCTACGTGACCGCGAGCCCCATTGTGATTGAGCGCAATGTGTGGATTGCCGCCGGCGCGACCATTATCGGCGGCGTGACGGTCGGTGAGAATTCCGTCGTCGCAGCCGGATCGGTCGTAACCCGCGATGTTCCCCCTAATACTCTGGTTGGAGGGAACCCGGCGCGCATGATTCGTTCCATCGCCGAATGAGCGCGCGTCAGAGTTGGAAATGCGGGCTTGGACCGGGCCGCTCACCGTCACGGTAAGCCGCCGGCCGACGGTGAGAAGATAATGTGTCGGAGAACAATCGCTATGACTACACCCACGCAACCTTCTGTTGACGCCTCCGTTGCCACGCCGCTGAAAAAGACTGCCCTCAACGCTACCCACCGCGCCCTCAAGGCCAAGATGGTCGACTTCGGCGGCTGGGATATGCCGGTCGAGTACCCTAGTCCGGGCGGAGGGCTGATCGCCGAGCACATGGCTGTGCGCACCGGCGTGGGTCTCTTCGACGTCTCGCACATGGGCGAGATTCAGTTTCGCGGCCCCGGCGCGCTGGAGGCCGTGCAGCACATCAGCATGAATGACGCTTCGAAGCTGGCCGACGGACAGGCCCACTACTCCGCGCTGCTCACGCCGCAGGGAACTTTCGTGGACGACATCCTGGTGCACCGCCTCAGCCCCAACGACTACCTGCTGGTGGTCAATGCCGGCACCACCGACAAAGACTATGCCTGGATCCGCAAGCAGGCGGGCGGATTCCCCGGCATTCACATCAGCGACTACTCCGGCTACTACTCGCAGCTCGCCGTGCAGGGGCCGCGCGCGCTGGAGACGCTGGGCAAGCTCACCAAAACCGATCTCGCCGCCATCAAGAATTACTGGTTTACCTGGGGAACGGTGGCTGGGGTGCCCAACGTGCTGATCGCGCGCACCGGCTACTCCGGCGAGGATGGATTCGAGGTCTACACCCCCAGCGACCAGCCCACTACCGTGAAGGTGTGGGATGCGCTCATGGAAGCCGGACAGGAGTTCGGCATCCGTCCCTGCGGCCTGGGTGCGCGCAATACCCTGCGCCTGGAAGCCGGCATGAGCCTCTACGGCCACGAGATCTCCGAGGAGATCAACGTCCTCGAAGCCGGCCTCAACCGCTGGCTCAAACTCGACAAGGGCTCCTTTATTGGACGGGACGCTTTGCTGGCGGTGGAGAACTCCGGCGGTCCACAGCGGAAGATCGTGGGGCTGGAGATGGTCGAGCGCGGCATCGCCCGCGACTCCTACCCGGTGTTTTCACTCTCTGGAGAAGAGGTTGGGCGGGTGACCTCCGGCTCGCCCGCGCCGTTTCTCAAGAAGAACATCGCCATGGCGCTGCTGCCGACGGCTGTCGCCGCGTCAGGGGAAGATGTGCTGGTGGATGTGCGCGGCAACAAGGTGCGCGCCAGGCAGGTGCCGCTGCCGTTCTACAAGCGGGCCAGGAAGTAGAATGGGCGGCCTGGGATTCTCGGCTTAGCCCGGTAAGAACTTCCGAGACCACGTAGATATTGCCTGGTCAGAGGGCCTCGAAGTCGGCGGTGCAACCCAGTTCTGGCGCTCTGCATCGTGTTTTTGGCGTTTGATGCCCCCAAACTCCCTCTCCGGCGCTCATCCACCGGTTTGGTCCTGGGCATGCATCGTAAGGGGCGGGCACGGAAGCAGCAGGTGCCGAATCGCACCCCGGGGGAGGAAGCTCATGCGTCTCGCACATCACATGCTCGGATTCACGATTCTCGTCACGGTGTTTTTACTGGGCAGGTTGATGGTCCAGCAAGCCCGGAGCTGGTCGGAAGTTCTCTCCTCCCGCTCCGCCTCCCGCGCCACCCTGGGAAGGTGGTTCGTAGGCACTGGCCGCACCGTGGAAGTGATCGCGGCCATCTGGGGTTTCCTGGAAGCGGTAGCCGTCATGATCTTGGCCACCTAGTGAGCTCACCGTGCAACTGGAGATCCAAAACAAACGCGCCGCTGACCAAGTGTCGGCGGCGCGTTTTTGTTCTTTGCATGAGGAGGAACATCCGATCGAGGCTACGATTGGGAAGTCGGGGGGCTTACTGACACGGTTTGGTACTGGAAACGGCGCGATCCTTGTAGAACGGGAGGACGAGTCGATTCCGCCCTTTCCAGCCGTCTTTGCGCCGATCATGGGAAGCGCGTCGAGTAACTGGCAAAGCGCACCGGGCGCTCGAAGACTTTGTATGTAACCCAGGCGATCGAGGAGCATCTACAGGAGCCGGAAGATATTTACATTGCCGAGCAGCGTCTGATTGAGCTGTGCGCCGGCCGACGCCGCACCTCCACCAAGCAAGAAGTGAAGCGCGAGCTTGGGCTGGCAGATTAAGTTCGAAGCGCGCATCCCTTCAGGAGAGGCTGGCGAAGAAAAACGCACACTGACGATCGATACGATCCTGGTGTGCACCCTCTCGATTTCATTTGGAAAAGATATTTCCTATCGAGTGGTAGGACCGCAACCCCTTTGCTTGTAAGGATCTCCTATGCCCGTGCACCTATCTGATCGAAATTCATTTCTTTTTATCGAGTAGCATGCTTCGCCAAAAATCTTGATTTACGCGCAATTTTTCGTTGACAGCATGGAAGGCGCACGCCTAAGATCGTCCTCCAGTAAAGGTCAGACCACGTAATGATTCATGAAATGTGAGTCCAGACCTCCTCTTTCTTTTTTGGGAGAATCAGATGACGCATCACGTTCGCAGAGTTGCAGGATATCTGTGCGCCTTGGCGGGCGCTCTCTTCCTTTGCGCGGCACTGAGCGCGCAGCAGCCGGTTGCCTTGCCCTACACCATGACCACGATTGGCGGAGGTCTTGTTGCCACGCCGGCGAGTGGCGCCTATTGCCCCGGCTCGACCACGGTGAAGGCGAGCAATAGCTACGGGGATGGCTGTGCGGCGGTGGCTGCCAAGTTCGGCAGCGGGGGCAGAGGCGGCGTTGCCGTAGATTCCTACGGCAACGTCTTCGTTTCGGACGACAGCAGCACCCTCGTGCAGATGATCGATCCGAATACCGGGGTGATGAGTCTTGTCGCTGGCGGCGGAAATAAATGCTCCGGCGCGGTCGATGAGTTGGGTGACGGCTGCGTGGCCGCTACGCAAACCAAGTTGAAATCATCGCGCGGCATCGCCACCGATCCCTATGGCAATGTGCTGTTGGCGGGCTACAACGACAACGCGATTCACCTCGTGTGCCGCGCGGCCTCGCCGCTGTGCGTAACCGGTACGCCCTCGCCCACGGCGGCGAACCCCATCCAGATCCAGGTGGGGTACATGGGGCTTGTTGCCGGTTGCATGAAGAGTTCGGGAAGTGCTGGCGTGGGCGCCCCCGGTCTGGACAACACCCCGGGCTTCACGACCTACTCGAATGCGGTTGCCGCCTTCCAAAATGGTGGTTCTTGCAGTGCCTCGCTCGGTGAAGCGGATCAACCGCGCGGCGTTGGAGCGGATATCTATGGGAACGTCTACTATGCGGATACCAACACCTCGCGTACGCGCGTGGTTCTGGGCCCGCTGACCTCGCCGTACTTCAGCGGCAACAATCCGCTCTACGCAGCGCTCAAGACGCATTGGGCCAATCCGATCGCCGGCTATGTGTACACGGTGGTGAATGAGGCCGGCACCTCCACGAGCACCGGCGGCACGCCGACGACGACGGGCGCAAGCTGCTCGGATAACAACAGCGGCACCACCTACACCGGAACGGCGACCGATATTCGCGGCGACGGATGCCCCTACTGGCTGAGCTCGGTCAACGCAAACGGCGGCAACACGAACGATGCGGCAACGGATGCGGCCGGCAACATGGTCTTCACCGATCCGGGCAATGGCAATACCATCCTGGGTGGCCTACGAGTGTTGTTTGTGCAGGGTTGGGCCACGGCGGCCGATGCAGCGAGCGCCGGCGCCACTGGCTCGGTGGCCACGGCGGGCGTGGCCATGTACAACGCGATCAAGCTCAACAATCCGGGCGTGACCCCGCAACCCGGCTTCCTCTACGCCCTGGCTGGCGGAAGCGGCATGCAGGCGTCTCCCAGCGGCAGCAGCCTCTCGGCAACGCCGGTGCTGGGCAATAATGTCCAGATTCCGGATTCGCAGATCACGAAGGTGACGCTGAGCCCGCAGGGGAATATTTACATCGGCGACAACACCCGGGTGCTGTTCTTCGACATCTACACCGGGACGATCCGCACGCTACTCTCGTCATCGGGCAAATCCACCACGGCGGGCGCGTACTGCAACGGCACCTCCGGCGCAGTGGCGACGAGCGCATTCGGCGATGGTTGCCCGGCCTCCGCGACCGGCAGCTATGCCGAGTTCGGCAATGGAAATGGCTTGGGGATTGCTGTGGACGGCGAGGGCAATCTCTACATGTACGACGGCTCGTCCTATGGTGGGGGGATGCTGGTGCGCGAGGTGCTGGCGCAAGGAATGGGTGTGCAGTCCTCCGCCACGCTGGCAGCGCTCTCGACAGTCAGCACGGCATATCCGCAGCAGTCGCTGGGGGCGGTGCAGACCCAGATTTTCGAAGCGCACTTTCCGTCGACCACGGCAGCCCCAGTCACACTTACCAACTCGACCAATTCGAACCTGACCTATGGGGCACCGGCCTGCACGTCGAATAGCGACGGTTCCGCGGATTGCACGGTGGCGGTCACCTACACCCCCACAGCCACCGGCCTGCAATCCGCCGCCATGACCCTGGCCGTGCCAGGTGAGCAGATGACTCTCGGGCTGGGCAGCACGGTTACCGGTCCGGCGCTGGCGGTCGATCAAGCCACTTCGGGCGGCACGAGTGTGCAGGCTACGGCAACGCTGTTGAGCGGACATACTCCGGCGGCACTGGCGGTGGATGGCGCAGGCAATGTGTACGAAGCGAGCGGCACGAGCATCCTGGAAGCTGCCGCATCCAGCCCTTCCACCACCAAGGTAGTGGCATCGAGCCTGTCTGCGGCTCCCGCGAAGCTCGCCCTGGACCAGGGCGGCGACATCTACTACGTGAACGGCACATCCAGCATCCAGGCGCTCATGGTCAACACCGCAGGCGCGGCTGGGACGGGGACCTACAGCTCCATCAGCATTTCCTATACGCCAAGCAATCTGGGCACGGCGGATCCGGTGGCGCTGGCTATGGACGCGGCCAACAATCTGCTGGTGGCCGACGAGCAAAACTCCGTGGGAACCATCTACCGGGTGTCTCCGTCGGCTACTGGGGCCAACTCGCAGACCAATTGCTCCTATCCCAAGGCGAACAGCACGGCGCCCACCCTCTGCCAGTCCGCGATTGCAACGACTGAGACCTTTGGCGTGATCTCGGCGATGACGGTCGATTCGGCAGGGAATATCTATGTGGCCGACAACAGCGCCGTCTACAAGCTGGTGCCCAGCAATGGCGTCTATGCGGGAAGCACGGTTGTGAGCGGCGGAGGAACCACCGGGCTGGCAACGGATGCAGCCGGCGATCTCTATGTGCAGTCCGGATCGACGGTGACCATGTATCCGGTGAGCGGCGCGTCCAGCGTGGTGGTCACCAGCGGCGCCACCACTCCTTCGGGTGTTGCCGTGGATGGAATGGGCAACGTCTACGTTGCCGACGCGGCAGCCGGCTCGGTGACCGAGGTGCAGCGCGGGACTCTGACCGAGAACTTTGGCTCCGACTCGACGCTCCAGTTCGCAGCGACCCTGACCAACATCGGCAATCAGGCATCTGCGGCACAAACCGCTACGACTTCAACGGGCGCGCAGGCGGGAGATTTTGCGCTGAACGGCGGCGCAAGCAGCGGCTGCGTCTTCAATAACAGCCTGCTGGCAGGCATGAGCGCCGGGCAGTCCTGTACCCTCACTGCCACCTTCCCCGCGCTGGGCAATGCCCAGGAGACAGACTATATCGTTCTTGCGCCGGTTCTGCCGGCGACTAGCTCCAGCGGAATGCTCACGCTGACCGGCCTGGCTAATGCGGAAGCCTTCGACACCACCACGGCGATCGGAGCAGCGTCCACGACCAGCCCGAGTTATGCGGTGAGCGGAACCGAGGTCTCGTTCCCGATCACGGTGACGGCCAGCGCAACGTCCACAGACAACTCGGTAACGAACAATACCAATGGGCCCACAACGGCGGACTACGCGACTGTGAGCGTGGATGCCGGAGCGAGCACCAACTACTACTTCACCAGCACCAATGGACTTTCGGCGACGCTGACGCTGAATCTTTCCGGACTGACCGCAGGGCCGCACAGCTTCAAGGTCACCTTCCCTCAACAGGGTGCGCTGCTAGAGTCCAGCGCGACATCTGGGATCTTCACGATCGGGCAAGTAACAACCGCGGTCACCTGGACGCCGGCGAGCAATACGCAGCAGGTGAGCGCGGCATTGGGCACGGCGGTACTGAATCCCACCATTTCGCCGGTGATCGACGGATCGTTTGTCTACAGCACGGTGAGCTCTCCCTCGTGCACTGCAACCAACGTTCCCACGGTGGATGCTTCCACCTACCTGCCTGTTGGCAGCTATACGATCTACGCCACCTTCTGCCCGGCAGACTCCGCGGACTACGTCAGCTCGACCTCCTCGATCAGCTATACGGTGACAAAGGCCGATACGACAGCAGCGGTGGGCGCCTCCACGATGGTCGTTGCTCCCCAAGGCGGCAACTTCACGAAACTGAGTGATGCGTTGAGCGCGCTACCGCCCACCGGCGGGACGATCTACGTCGCCCCCGGAACCTACAACGAGCAAGATGCGATCAGCTATCCCAACGTGCAATTGCGCGGGTTGGGTGGCGATCCTACCCAGGTGATCCTGAGCGGGGAGAACGGCGCCTTCCGGAGCGGCTCCGTTCCTACCGGCTTTACGATGGGGCCCGCAGGGAAGGGCGGCGATGAAGGCTCGGCCACACTGGACGTGAGCAAGAACGCGTTCATGGGCACGCAGGCTCTTACCTCCACCTACACGCCGAACAACTTCTACGCCGAGAACCTGACCATCCAGAACACCTACGATACGGATTCGACGACCACCAGCATGTATAAAGGCAGTTGCCAGGCGGGCGGCACGGCGGCCACCCTGGAGTCTCTGTATAACAGCAGCAATTTGTGCGGCTCGCAGGCGCTGGCCCTCTATATCAACTCCGATGGGGCCGTGCTGAACAATGTGAATCTGGTCAGCGCGCAGGATACGCTCTACGCCTCCAGCATCGGCTGCGGAACGTACTGCACGGTAGCCCGCGAATACTTCTGGAAGGGCTTGATCGTAGGCAACGTCGATTATGTGTTCGGCGACGCAGCGCTGGTCTTCGACCACACCAACTTCTTCACTACCTGGCATGGCACCAGCGCCGGCGGGACGGAGACGATCGAAGCGCAGAATAAGCGCTTCGCCACCGGAACTACGCCAGCCACCAGCAGTTCCAACAGCACCAGCCAGGATTATCTGAGCGGTTTCATCTGCAACGCCTGCACGCTGCTGTCGCAGAGCCCGGGCATGACCAAGCTCTACTACGGTCGCCCCTGGGATATCAGCACCAGCAACTATCCATCGTCGTATTCCACGTGGATCATGCTGAACTCGTACGTGGACCAGGTAAATCCCGGTGGCTGGGTCGGCTGGGATGGCAATCTGCTTTACCTGAACACCGCGACTTACGGCGAATACAACACGCAGGCCTACACCGATCCGTCGGTGGGCACGGCGCCCTATCCATACGCGCTCTTCAACAGCACGCCTTCGGTGCTTTACACGGCCGATGCGAGTGACGCGGGCCCTGGGTCGCTGCTGCCGGCCGGCGGCAACGACGGCAGCTACGGTGTGACAGCGACCAGCAGCACGCCGGCGAATCGTGAGCAGTATGCGATCGGTCTCACTGCGGCGGGTGCTGCGCAGTACTATCCGGTAGCATTTCTCTCCACTCCGGTACCCTCCAGCAAACTTGCGTCAGGTCAATCGGCACAATGGAATCCGGTGGGAGCTTTGGCTTCGCTGGTCAACGGCTTTGTGCCGGTTGCCAGTGTGGGCGCACTTACCGCGGGCAGCAGTGTTACGATTTTGGGCCGCCCGCAGACCCCCGGTGCCGGCGTGGTTCCCACAGGAACCTACAGCTTCTACGACAGCCTGAACAACAACCAGGCCTGCTCGTCGGCGTCGAGCAGTTGCACGGTCCTGGCCACAGGCTCGCTCGACGGCAGTGGCGAGGCGTACCTGACGACCAGTTCTCTGGCTTCGGGCACGCACTACATCACGATGGTGTACGGCGGCGACAACAACTTCAATGCCAGCACCTCAGGGACATACAGCATCTACGTGCTTGAGAACGGGCAGACGGCAACCACCACAAGCCTCTTCATCAACAACACCAGTTCGACCGTCGGGACGCCGATCAGCGGAACGGTAACGGTCGCGCCGACTGCGGCTGCGGGCGTGGTGAACATCAGCCTCGATGGCGCGCCGGCAACCACGTGCACGCTCGCCAACGGCGCCTGCGCGTGGTCGATCAGCGGAGCGACGGCGGGAACACACACGATCCTGGCGAATTATGCGGGGGATTCCAGCTACGGCCTCAGTGCTTCGGCGACCGTTACAGTATCGGTGACGAATCCAGTCGCCACCGGCGATTCGCGCACCGTGGCCGAACCTTCCTTCCCGGCCGGGTGCCAGCAGTTGACGGCGACGCTGACCACCGACCCGGCGATTCAGGATCTGGACGCCTCGGTGGATGCGAACAACAGCAATATTGACGGGGCGCGCATTCAGGCGGCCCTGAACGCCTGCTCGGCCACCGCGGTGGCCGCCAACACCAATATGGCCGTGGAACTCTCCGCAGACAGCACGGGTGCGCACAACGCCTTCCTCAGCGGTCCGCTGACCATGCCGTCCAACGTGACCCTTCTGGTGGATCCGAACGTTACGCTCTACTTCTCGCGCAACGTGCAGGACTACGACATGGTGCCGGGCACGCATACTTGCGGCACCATCAATAGCTCCTCGAACACCAAGAGCTGCCAACCGCTGATCGACATTCCGGGGACGTCAACCAATGTCGGAGTCATGGGCTACGGCAAGCTCAACGGCCGCGGCGGCGATCCATTGCTCAACGGCTTCGCGACATCCGGCTTCCAGGCGCCCGCTACATATACGTGGTGGAGCCTTGCCTCGCAGGCGGATGGCGAGGGCAATCAACAGAATCCGCGTTTCATCCAGATGGACAAGGGCGCGAGCAATATCACGCTCTACAAGATCACCATCCTCAACTCGCCCAACTTCCACGTGTCCACAACGGGTGCAGTTACGGGCTTTACCGCTTGGGATGTGAAGATCGTGACGCCTACCACTGCACGCAATACTGACGGAATCGATCCCGCGAACCTGCAGAACGGCACTATCACGCAGTCCTGGATCTCCGACGGCGACGACAACGTGGCAGTCAGCGCTCCGGGAACGACCGCGCCAGCCAAGAACATCACCGTTACGAATAACCACTTCTATGCCGGTCACGGCGAGTCCATTGGCAGCTATACAGGCGCGGGCGTAAGCAATATTCTCTTCGACGGGAATATGGCCGCCGGAAACGCATGGGCTGGTTACGGCAGCGCAGCGCTGACCGGGGTTGCCGATGGAAACTCGACTGCGGTGCGTATCAAAACCGCAAATGATCGCGGCGGCCTGGTGACGAATATCCAGTATTCGAACTCCTGCTTCCTCGACCACAAAGACGACATCCAGTTCACGCCCTACTACAGCAGCGGCGATTCCACGAACCTGTTCCCGAGCTACACCGGGATCCTGATGCAAAACCTCGTCTTCGAGAACGATGCCTCGAGTCAAGGATTGGTGGAGTTGACGGGAGAGTACAACACCAACAGTGGCGCGGCGGTGGTCAATCCGTTGACGCTGACGATGGACAATGTGTCTTTCCCGTCGACACTGAGCAGCCTTGTGAACTCCACCACACCGGTGGAATCCAGTTCCGCGTGGGGCAACGGCAATTCCAGCGGAGGAACGGGACAGTACGTCAACCTCACGGTCGGACCGGGTCAAGTCTCCGGCGACTTCCTGACCGCGTATAACGCGCTGGTGGCAAACAGCGCGAACAACGACACGCTGAACAACAAAATCTCGCTGACCAGCCTCAACCCGCCTGCCTGTACATTTACTTACCTGGCGCCCGAGCTGACCGGACCTACCGGGATGCCGGAGACCATCACCTACGGCCAGCCCGCAGCGCTTGACGTGATCCTGACGCCCACCGTTGGGGGAGCGCCTTATCCCACGGGGACGGTTACCCTGACGGATTCGGCAACCAGTAACACCTTTACCGGAACCTTCACTGGTGTGGGCGACACCCTCGCTGTGACGATTCCCGCATTGGATCTTACCGCCGGCAGCCATACCTTCAGCGTGACCGCATATGCGAACGATCCCAACTACCAAGTGCCGACGTCCTACCAGACGTTCGGATCGTATGCGGTGACCGTCAGCCAGGCGACGCCGACGGTGACGCTGACCTCCAATATCAATCCGTCGGCTGCGGGAGCCGCTGTGACCTTTACGGCCACGCTACCGAGCGACGCAACTGGCACGGTCAGCTTCATGAACGGGAGCACGACGTTGACCAGCGGTGTTGCTGTCAGCAATGGCACTGCAACGTACACCACCTCATCGCTGGTGGCATCGACTACCGCATACCAGATCACGGCGGTGTACAGCGGCGACACCAACTACACCTCGGCTACCTCGAATGCCGTAGCCCAGCTTGTGAATGGGAATCAGGTGGCGATCAGCTGGACGCCGGCCGCTTCCATCACCTACGGGACGCCGCTGAGCGCTGAGCTGAACGCCACCGCTTCCTTTAACTCGACGCCGGTATCCGGTACCTTTGCCTTTACGGCCGCGCCAGCGGGCGGCACCGCTGGTCCGGTTACAGGGGCCACCGTACTTGGGGCCGGTAGCTACACTCTGACAGCAACCTTCACGCCTGCCGACCTGACTCTGTATGCGCAAGCCACGGCTACGGCGAAGATCACTGTGGGGCAGGCGACTCCGGCTATCGTCCTCAGCTCCAGCTTGAACCCAGTACTGCTGGATAATGCGGTGACATTCACCGCGAAGGTCAGCGGCACCGGCGGCACGCCCACAGGTACGGTCAACTTCCTGGATGGGACAACCGTGATTGGAGCAGGCACACTGAGCGGCGGCGCAGCAAGCTTCAGCAGTGCGGCGTTGACGGTGGGCGCGCATTCCATCACCGCGTCCTACAGCGGGGATACCAACTTCACCGCGGCCACCAGTTCTGTGCTCGCGCAATCGGTGATCACGATTACGATTGGTTCGCCGAGTTCGGGCAGCGGCGGAACGGGATCCGGAAGCGGCAGTTCGCAAACGATCACCCCGGGAGGAACGGCTTCGTTCAGCTTGCCGATCGTCCCGAGCACAGGAACCAGCTTCCCAACCCCGCTGACGCTGAGTATCACGGGATTGCCAGCCGGAGCGACCGCTTCACTGACGCCGAATGTGTGGGTGCAATCGACTCTGCCCACCACGGTCTGGACCCTACCGGCCAATACGCCGATCGGCGGCAACACGGTAATTAACATCACCCTCCCAAAATCCACCATGGCCCGCTTGGACGGGGCCGCGGGATTCGGGGCCGGGTTGGGGCCATTGGCGCTCGGAATGCTGCTGCTACCCTTTAGCTCCCGGTTCCGCCGGCGCTCAAGGCAGCTCCATACCTGGATCGTAGTTGTCGTCCTTTTGATCGCCGGTTTGGGCGCGTTCAGCGGGCTGGTCGCATGCGGAGGAAGCAGCAGCCAAACCGGCAAGACGTATCCCGTCACTGTAACGGTTGCGTCCGGACCCCTATCCACCAGCACTCAGCTCTCGATAACGGTGCAGTGACCTCCCAGGCATCGCTTAGCCAGAGTGCTGAAAAAGCCGGGGGGCTGCATGAACTTGCAGCCCCCTTCGCAACTACCCTCCAGTAGTACAACCGAGCTTCGGTAATTCGTGTTGTCATCCTTCCACTCTGGAGGCACTGCGAGAGCTCATCCCCGAGGACAATTCACGTCTGCCAACTTATAGCGAGCTGCGATGTTCACCCGAAAACCGGTAACACGACAGCGAGTTACTTGTAGATTATCTATAAGATTCAATGACTCACTCTAGTAACATTATCTGTATTTCATCAACACACCGATGGTGCCGTCCACCTAGCATTCTAGTAATGCACTTCTATTTGCAACGCAGAGTATCTTGACATCGCAAATTGCACTGTGGAAATATCCGTATTGTCTTCCCCTCAAAGATCCCCACCGATGAGGAACTAGTTAGCAGCAAGTGTGTCCAGAAGTACATCTGGCGAGATCTATGCGCAACAGCTATGCGCAGAGACTGCGGGGGCCTGTGTCCCTCGGCCCAGCCAAGGTTCTGCACATTCACATCCAACCTGTCCCCGGAGATCGACTTATGGCATTCACAAGCCCTGTAAGCTCTGCGAACGTTTCCAGCCCGCTCAGACGGCAGATGGCGCGGTGTGCTGCTGTTCTCGCGAGCTGCCTTTGCTCCGCCCGGATGCGGATGTTGCTGTGGATTGCGGCGGCTGTCCTGACCGCAGCGCCTGCGTCGGCTCAGGCGGTGCAGTTCTTTGGACCGTTCACCTCATATCAACAAGGCGAGGTAGTGTTCGCACAGGGGATCGTGGCTAACGCGCAGGGAGACCTGTACGTGTCCGGCACGACGGCGATGGGATATGTGCCGGTGGATGCCAATGGCAATCCAATCCTGGCGCAACAGCAGGGCACCTCTGCCTATGGAAGCACGGTGTTGGGAATGGCGATCGATTCGGCCAACAACATCTACCGTGCCGATCCGGGCGAGCAAGACGTGCAGATGTACACCTACAGTGGGTCTACCACGAATTTTGTGCGCAGCACGATTGGGACGGGATGGCAGTATCCGACTGGCATAGCCGTAGACAGCAACCTGAATGTCTATGTTCTGGATGGTGGCGCGGGGGCGATCGTGAAGCTGTCTCCGAACGGCAGCGGCGGATTCAATCAGAGCACACTCTATACAAATACGCTGTTAAAGGGCACCACGGGCCTGTCCATCGATAGCGCGGGGGACTTCTTTATCGCCTCTGGCCCAGACTACGGGCCGGTATACCAAACTGTTCCGGGCAATCCGAATGTGCCGGCGGCAGTTTACAAGGTGACGAATACCGGGTCTGGCTATACGCTTGCCAGCATTGGCAGCGGCTGGAACAGCCCGTCGTACACGCAGGTTGATAGTTTCGGCAACGTATGGGTAGCCGATTATGGAGCGGGCGAAATCGTACTGCTGGTGCCTTCCGGCGGCAGCTATATCCAAAGCAATTATCAGAGCATTCCCACACTGCGCGCTCTGAATATCAATAAGGCCGGCAAAGTGTACGGCTTCGCTTACGGGAACGGAGAGGCGCAGATCTGGGCGGGTGGTTCGGCTCCGCACAATATGGGTTCCTATGCGGTTGGCACGCCGGCGCCGACGGTCACGGTTACGATCACTTTCCTGAATTCGGCCACGGTGGGCGGCTTCCATGTCGTGACTCAGGGCGCAACGGGCGGCGACTTCAGTGTGGCCAGTGGCGGAAGCTGCGCAGCGGGTAGCTTCACTGCGCAGCAGACCTGCACGCTCAATGTAGGGTTTACGCCAAAGATTGCGGGACTGCGCGAAGGCGCAATCACGGTTACCGACACGAACGGCAATGTGCTGGGCACGAACTACATCTATGGGACGGGTCAGGCCCCGCTGGCCGCGCTCACGCCCGGTACGATCAGCACCGTTGTCGGGACGGGAACCGCTTGCACTACCGGGAGCTGTGGCGACGGAGGAGCGGCGGCGAGCGCATCGCTGAACGTCCCGGTGGCCGTCGTGCAGGACTCGGTGGGAGACCTCTATCTTGCGGATTCGAGCTCTTACCGGGTGCGGAAGGTGGATACCGCCGGGAACATCACAACCGTGGCCGGCAATGGCAAGGCATGCAGCTCTCCCTCGGGGCCTTGCGGGGACGGTGGGGCGGCAACCAGCGCCAGCTTGCAACCCGTGGGCCTGGCTCTGGATGGGGCCGGTACCTTGTATATCTCCGATAATCAGGGTAATCGCATCCGCGCGGTGAACCTGACGACGGGCATCATTACGACGGTTGCGGGCACGGGCACGCCGTGCGCATCGTCGACCTCCGCCTGCGGAGACAACGGGGCGGCCATCAGCGCGGAGTTCAACGCGCCCAACGGCATCGCCGTGGATGGAATGGGCAATCTGCTGGTGGCGGACAGCGGCGATCACCGGATACGCTCGGTGAACCTAGCCGCGGGGACGGTTAGCACGGTGGCCGGAACCGGTACGGCGTGCAGCTCCACCACCGCAGCCTGCGGGGATGGAGGTCCGGCGACGGCGGCCAACCTCACTGCTCCGCTGGGCGTGGCCGTCGATCAGAGCGGCAACTACTACATTGCGGATTACAGGGATAACCGGGTGCGCGAGATCTCGTACCTGACCGGCGCCATTTCCACGGTTGCCGGGACCGGAGCCGCCTGCTCCTCGGCGGGATGCGGCGACGGTGGCGCAGCCAGCAGTGCTCAACTGAACCAGCCGATAGGTGTGGCTGTCGATCCTGCCGGTGATATCTATGTAACCGATGCGGGAGATTCGGCTGTCCGCATGGTATCGATCTCCAGCGGCAAGATTGAGCTGGTGGCTGGCAACTACACTCAGTGCAGCGCGACGACTAACGCCTGCGGTGATGGCGGATCGGCCACCAGCGCTAACCTGGACGGCCCCGGCGGTCTTCTTGTCGACAAGTCCGGCAACCTGCTGTTTACCGACAGCCTGGATAACCGCATCCGCGCAGTGAACGTGAGCAGCGCGGGATCGGTGAGTTTCGCCGACACGGTGGCGGGGTCGGAGAGCAGCGATAGTCCTGCAATGGTGATGCTGAGCAATGCTGGCAATGCGGCGTTGACCATCTCCGCGGCGGCTTCGGGTACGAATCCTGCATTTCCGGGCAATTTCCAGAACGATGCAGGCAAGACCACCTGCGCGATCGTGACCACGCAGGCCGGTTCACTAGCGGCCGGTTCCACGTGCCTGCTGGGCATCGATTTCGTGCCCGGCAATCCCGGACCCTTCAACGGCAGCGTGGTCTTCACGGATAACTCGGGCGGCGCGGCGGGTGCGATGCAGTCGATCCCGGTAGCGGGCACGGGAATGTCTGCTGCGCTGGTCTTCACGCCCACGCCGACCGGCGCGCCGGGCACGCCGCAGACAGCGCTGATCTCGATTCCCAACGGCAAGTCGGTGGCGAGCGTGATGGTGGTGACGCAGGGGATTCAGAACCTGGACTTCACCGCGGACCCGAGCACGACCTGCACCAGCGGAGCAACGGGATCCTGCAGTGTTGTGGTGGACTTCAATCCCAAGGCACCTGGTTTGCGGCTTGGCGCTGCGATCGTAACGCTGAACGACGGCACGACGCTGACCACCTATGTTTTCGGAATCGGGCAGGGGCCGGTGCTGCAGTTCCAGCCGGGAGCGATGAGCACGGTAGCCGGAACCGGCTCCCCCTGCTACAGCTCCACCGGGACGGGCTGCGGTGACGGCGGCAGTCCGCTGACGGCCAGCTTCAGCCATGCGAACACGGTGATCTACGACGCGGCCGGGAATGCCTTCGTGGCCGATCTGGGCGCCAGCGTGGTGCGTGAAATTACGACCGCGGGCGTTGTCTCCACGGTGGCCGGCGAGGAGAATACGCAATGCGGCAGCACGGCTGCAGGGTCCTGTGGGGACGGCGGAGCGGCGACCTCGGCGCAGCTGAACGGGCCTTCGGATATCGCGATTGACGGCGCGGGCAACCTGTACATCGCCGACAAAGGCGATAACCGGGTGCGCGTGGTGAATTTGATCACCGGGACCATCCAGGGCTTCGCGGGCAGCGGGAGCATCTGCTCCACGCCGAGCGGAGTGGGAAGCTGTGGGGACGGCAGCGCGGCCATCAACGCGAAGATGGGCTCGATTGACGGCATTGCAGCGGATGCCGAAGGCAACGTCTACATCGGCGATACCGACGATCACGAGGTGCGCGAGGTGATCTACCGGACGGGCGACATCACCACCATCGCCGGAACCGGGATGCTGTGCGCGCAGCCGACCAGCGCTTGCGGCGACGGCGGCCAGGCCACCGCAGCCCAAGTCAACTACCCCAACAAGATTCGCCTCGACTCGCAGGGCAATATCTACATTGCGGATGCTTCCGCCAACCGCGCTCGCGAGATCAACATCAGCACCGGGGTAATTTCTACAGTGGCGGGCAGCGGAGCCACCTGCTCGACACCAGGGTGCGGAGATGGCGGGCAAGCGACCCAGGCGCAGATGAGCACGGTCTGGGGGCTGGCTCTGGACGGGGCCGATAACCTGTACGTAGTCGATAATGGCGACGATACGATTCGCTTTGTGAATCACACCACCGGCATCATCAGCACGGTTGTGGGGAACGGGCAGCAGTGCCCCAGCCCGACCATGGCCTGCGGCGACGGCGGCAATGGCACGCAGGCGGAGTTGAGTTCCCCGGTGTGCGTAGCCTTCAATCCGCAAGGCAACATCGATGTCTGCGATTCCAACGGCTTGAAGGTCCGGCAACTCAGCTTCGGGGCATCGAACCTGAGCTTCGCCTCGACCGATGTGGGCTCGACGAGCACGGACAGCCCGCAGCCGATCATGATTGTAAACGCTGGCAATGCGGCGCTGACCTTCCCGGCGCCTGCTACCGAAACCAATCCGAGTTTTACCCTCGACGGCAACAAGACCACCTGCTCCGTCGTGGGCACCGCGGGATCGGCTGGCAGCCTGGCGGTAGGCGGATCCTGCACCCTGGGCATCGACTTCTCGCCCACGCTGCCTGGGCCCAATAACGGATCACTGCGGCTGACCGATAACAACTTCGGGCTGAGCGGGCAGATCCAGACGATCACTCTGTCCGGTACCGGCATCCAGGTGATTCCCACCATCGCCTGGCCGCAGCCGGGGGCAATCGTGTACGGAACGAACTTGAGCGCGGCGCTGAACGCCGTGGCCATGATCGGCTCCTCCAGCATTGCGGGCACCTATACCTATACGGCCGCGCCCGCCGGCGGCACTGCCGGCGCGGTGACGGCGGCATCGGTGCTGCCCGTGGGAACCTATACCCTCAACGTCAGCTTCACGCCGACCAGCAACAACTACAAGCCGGCGACGGGAAGCGTCACCCTGACCGTGAACAAGGCCACGCCGAGTGTGCTGCTGGCTTCGTCTGCGAATCCGGTGTTGCTGGAAAACCAGATTACGCTGACGGCAACGGTCTCCTCGAGCGCCAGCACCCCCACCGGGTCGGTGACGTTCTACAACGGGGTGACGGCGATGGGGCCGGCTGTTCCGCTGACCTCCGGCACGGCCACGCTGATGATGAGCTCACTGCCGTTGGGGACCGACTCCATCACCGCGGTTTATACCGGCGACAGAAACTTTGTTGGCGGCGCCAGTAATGTGCTGCCGGAGAAGATCGAGGACTTCAGCCTCACCATCTCCCCGGCTTCGGGAAGCACCACCTCGCAGACCGTGATCCCGGGCAACACTGCGACTTACAACCTGGTCGTAAGCCCCGTGGCTCCGGCAACCACATTCCCGGCAGTGATCAATCTGTCGGTGACGGGATTGCCGCCAGGGGTGAGTTACACCATCACGCCGCAATCGTTGGCATCTGGCTCCGGCTCGACTCCCGTAACCCTGACGCTGACTACCACCCTTGGCTCGGCGGCGAATCACGGCGGAACGCAGGTTGCCCCGTTTGGCGAGCGGATGGCGCCCATCGCGCTGGGATTGTTGCTGCTGCCGTTTGCGCGGCGCATGCGGCGGACAGGCAGACGTCTGGGCCGTATCTTCACTTTGCTGTTGGTGCTGGCGGCAGGTGCTGCTGCTCTGGCGGGGCTCAGTGGCTGCGGCGCGCCGGCAGGTTTCTTCGCCCAGGGGCAGAAGACTTACACCGTCTCGGTGACCGGGACCTCCGGCCCCCTGTCGCACTCGACCAGTGTTTCGCTCACCATTCAATAATCAGGAGAAGAAGATGCGCCGACTCAATTTCCGCAAGATGCTCCTGACGGGAGCGATGTTTCTCTCAGCAGGGGCGATGAGCACCTCCACGGCATCCTGGGCTGCGCAGCCGCGGCCCCAGGCTGCCGCTGATGCACCCTCGCTGAATGTAGCGCTGACTTACCAGGCCATGCATGCAAACCTCGTTACCAGCCCCACCTTCTGGATGCAAGGCGGAAGCGCCCAGATCGAAGGCCGCTTCTACCACGGATGGGGCGCGGTGGCGGATATCTCGGGGATGCACGTCGCCAACATGAATTCCAGTGGTGTCGGCCTCAATCTGGTCACCGCCACCTTCGGCCCGCGCTACACCTGGCGCCTGCCGCATAAGCAGCGCTATGAGATGTTTGGCCAGGGTCTGGTAGGCGTGGCGGACGGATTCGACAGCACCTTCCCCAACCTGCTTGGTGCTACCTCGACGGCCAGCAGCCTAGCGGTCAAGGCCGGCGGCGGCCTGAACCTCGCTCTTAAGACACATCTGGCGCTGCGCCTCTTCGAGGCAGACTATCTGCGCACGCAACTCCCGAACGCCACCAACAGCGCGCAGAATAACCTACAACTTGGCGCCGGTATTGTGCTGCGGTTTCGCTAGGGCCTGACCGTCGCCAGATTCCAGCCGCACCGTAACCCAGCAGCATCCCGACTTGCCGGATCCGAACGACCCGGCAAGCCCTTCCTGCCGCGGCCGGCAAGCGAAGAGCTCTTGCGAACAGCCCTTGCGTTCCTTAGAGATGAACGATGCCGCGCTGGAGGGCGGTGACCACTGCCTGGGTGCGATCCTCGACATTGAGGCGCATCAGAATCACGCTGACATGGCATTTGACGGTAGACTCGGCGATCCCGAGCAGGGCCGCGATCTCCTTGTTGCTTCGACCGCGCGCGATCAGATCGAGAACCTCGCGTTCGCGTGTGCTCAATTCGGATTTGGGAACGCGGGAAGACAAGGCGCGCGAAACCGGCGGCGGAAGGAAGCGGCCGCCGGCATGTACTCGCCGCAAGGCGCTAACCAGCGCATCGTGGGGCATGCCCTTGATGATGTAGCTGCGCGCTCCCGCCTCGAGCGCCTGGTGGATATCCTCATCACCTTCATAGGTCGTGAGCACAACGAACTTCGCCGAGGGATGCTGGGACATGAGCGTCCGAATGGCCTCTACTCCGCTGATGCCGGGCAGGCGAAGGTCCATGAGCGTGATGTCGGGCAGGTGCTGCTCGAACATTTCGATGGCTTCCTCGCCGCTGCCCGCCTGTGCCACCGTTGTCATGTCGGGCGTCGCCTGGATAATGGCGGCAATACCGATGCGCATGATCGGGTGATCATCAACCACCAGCACACGGATTTTGGAAGCGTCCTTCTTTGGCATCTGCTCGTCCATTGCCCGTCTCCAGCCTAAACCAATTGCCGCTATTTGGACGTTGTTGTTGCCGGCCGATCGAAGGCGGTGATCACAGGCAGAACGTTGCCGTTGGCATCAAAGAAGCCGCGGCCGCGCAACGACCCCTCGGCGGCTGGTTCCCACCAGAAGACGCCTTGGCCAAGCCCGTCGGGAATGGCGCGCACCGCCGCGTCGACGGCGCGCAGAAACTGAAGCTGGCCCTGCGGATTCTCGGGAAAATCCTGCTTCTTTGCGGGCCGGCCGCTGGGCGTCCAGTTGGCCGCGGTCTCCACGACGATGATGGGCAGGTGATAGCGCAGCGCAAGATCGTGCAGATTGCCACGTAGTTTGACGATGTTGCCGTGCCAGAAAGGGTAATAAGAGAGCCCGATGACATCGAAGGGCACATGGTGGGCGATGAGATTGTCGAAGAACCAGACCGCCGCGTCGTAATCGCCACTGCGCTCGATGTGAATCATGATGCGGGGGCGGGGTCCAGGCTGCGTACCGGCATACACCCCGCGAATGCCGGCCCGGAGTAGATCGGCGAAGTTGTCCCAGTTGTCGGGCAGCTTGCCGTCGGGCCACAGCATGCCATTGGTCACCTCATTCCCGACCTGCACCATATCTGGTGTTACGCCCTGATGGGCAAAGGCAGCCAGCGTATCGCGTGTGTAGACGAAGACCTGTTCAACGAGTTGCTTGTGCTTGAGCCGCTTCCATGCGGCAGGCGTGAACTGTTTGCCCGGGTCGGCCCAGGTATCGGAGTAGTGCAGGTCAAGCAGGATATGAAAGCCCAGGGCGTGGGCACGACGGGCGAGCGCCAGGGTGTAGGGCAGATCGTTGGGGAGCTTGTCAGGGCTGGCCGCGGGATCGTGAAAGAGGCGCAACCGAACCCAATTGTAATGATGCTCGCGCAGCAGGGAGAGGACATCAACCGGTTTCCCGCCTTCTTTAAAGACGATTCCATCCTGCTCGCACTTGGCGAGAAACGACACGTCCGCGCCGATGGCGTAACCCTGCCCCATCCCATGAGGCGCGATCAGCAGGGCAACGGCAATCATCCAGAGTACACTGACGGATTTACGCATCGAGAGAACCAGAGAAGCGGGAGAAATCCGGCAGCCCGAAGGCTGCCGGGGTGAGAATTCCGAATCGAGCTCGGACTCTAGAAATAATACTTTGCGGCCAACTGGATCTCGCGGTGGCCGGTTTTGTTGTCCACCGTGCCGGCGGAAGGTGAGATGGTAGGACCGCCCGCCGCTGCAAATCCCATGTACATATTGGGGTCGGAAGCGATGAACTCGTTCCAGGGATGATTGAACAGGTTGAAGGCCTCACCACGGATCTCGAGACTGCGATTTTCCCGCATGGCGAAAGTCTTGAAGATGCCAGTGGAGTCATTGATGAAGGCCGGTCCGTGGATGTACGGCAGCCGGTAGGTGCCATTTTGCAGATAGGATGGCGCGGCGAAGCAGGCGGGGTTGAAGTATTGCCCGCTCTTCAGGCCCTTGCGGGGGTCGCAGATCATCTTGGGAACCGCGGTTTCGTCCGGAGTGCCGTCAGCGAACGCGCCGCCGTTGGTTGCGAGTGAGATGTTGGTATTTTGCTGGCCGTTGATGACCGGTCCGGATACTGTGCCCCAGATGCCGAACGTGTTGCGGTTGGCGGCGTATTCGGATCCAAAGTTGTTGGAGATCGGACCGCCGGTCATGGCCTGGAAGATTCCGGAGAGCTGCCATCCGTCGAAGAAGCCGCTTGCCAGCTTGCTTCCGCCCAGGTCTTTGCTGAACGCCGGCAGCTTCAAATAGTACGAGAAGCTGAGGATCTGGGAACGGTCGAATGGCGCAGGCCCGTACCAGCGCTTCATGTCGAAGGGGTCTTCCGCGTTGTAGGCGAGCGTCTTCCCAAAGGTATAGCTGCCCCAGTAGTTCAGCCATCCTTTCTGCCGCGTCACCATCAACTGCAATGCGTTGTAGTTGGAGTTGAGGTTATGGAAGTGGGTGCTGATGTCGCCGTAGTCCGGATAAGGACGGAGATAGGGTGTGGCGTAGTCATCGTAATAAGTGCCGTACCACGGGCCGGTTTCGGCGCCCTCGGGAACAGCGTTACGAATGCCGTACCCCACTAGATTGTGGCTGGAGTTGCCTACGTAATTGACCTCGATCTTGTTGGCGCCTGCGAAGACATGGGAGAGCGCCAGGTTCCAGGAATAGGTGACCGGGGCGTGATGATCGGTGGGGTTCGCGGAGCCCCAGACCGTGGGCGCACACAACGAATAGGGTATCTGGGAGATGCTTGCGAGCGTATACGCTGAGTTAGATGTGCAGGGCGTGCCGCCGCCTCCGGAATACTCCTGGACCACCGTGAAGTTAGGCGGGGCCTCGATGGCAGAGTAGGCGTTGATCCCGGGGTCAACATAGTAGTTGGTGCCAATGCCGCCGCGCACGATGGTTTTTCCGCCCCCGAATACGTCGTAGGCGAATCCAAGATCAGGCGCCCATTGGAAGCTGAGCGGCTGGGATCCGGACATGGGTACGCTGGGAGTGGTCGAGTGGCTCTGGATTCCGCTGTAAGAGGTGTAATTCGGGGTGGAGGTGGCCACATAGGCCGCGGGATTGAAGATGGCAATGCGCCCTTTGCGGTCGTACCACCAGCCAATATGATCCACGCGCAGGCCGTAGTTCAGGGTCAGGCGCGAAGTCGCCTTCCAGGTATCCTGCGCAAAGAAATCGAAGCGATTGGCCTCCATCTGCGCCATAATGTTGCTCGAGCTTTGCGACCACTCGCAGGTGTAGCCCAGCAGCAGGTCGGCCCAATCATTGCCCGAGAGGCCGCAGTAGGATTGTGTGGACACAAAGCCGTTGTCATTGCCGGTGGTGAGATTGTTAAAGCGCCCCACCTCTGTATAGAACCCCGCTTTGAGCAGGTGCCGCCCGAGGAGCTTGGTGAGAGCTTCGTTGAAGGTATAAGTGTTCTCCACACTGGTGAACGGCGGCGCCTCGCCGCCGCCAATATACAACTGGTCGTTTGCAATTTCGGTATTGCCGGCTTCGAATTGCACGTTGGGAATGAGGCCAGAACCGTTGGCGAAGAGAAAAGCATAGGGGTAATGCAAGGCGGTCGTGGAGACGGTGTTCAAATTGCTGAGCGCTTGGCGCAGGGTAAAGCGCGTGTACGCAAGCGATGCTTCGTTCGTTAACGAGGAGCTCAAGGTGTTGGTCAGCACCATGTTGATGGAATCGGAGGCATCCTTGCCGGTCTGATAGGCGGGATAAGGCACCTGGTTCCAGACGTTGTACGGCCCATACGGCCAGGGCACGCTTTCATTCTCGTGGTTGTAGCGGCCGGAAAGGTGCGTGTTGTCACTGATGGCGTAGTCGAGTTTGAGGATCTCTTGATTGCGTGGGTCGGAGGTAGTGAAGTCGGTGATCAGGTTGTATCCGCCCTGGTCCGCGGGATTCACGTTGGGCAGAGGAAAGGCACTCAGCAGGATCTGGCCAGCGGGGTCGATGGCGCTGCTCTGGATGTGGCCCCAGGAATTCGAGCCGTAGACCTGGTTGGCGCAGGCGGCGCTGTAGTGGCTGCCGCCGCAGGGTTGGCTGCTCACCGGCCAGAAGAGGTAGCCGTTGCTGGCGTTCGAGAGCGCGTTCAAATAGCCGGTGTCGCTAAAGTCGCCGGTGCGCATGGCAGCGGTGGGCACGGCCGCCTTGCGAACCCCCTGGTCTACATGCTGCTGGGCAAGTTCACTCGCCGCGAAGAAGAAGAGCTTTGCGTGATCGCGGCTGAGGCCGGGCCACAGCACCGGGCCGCCAATATTGACGCCGGGATAGTATAGGCTGCTTTGCGGCCTGGCAAAGCCGATGGATTTTTCCTGCCAGTCATTGGCGTTGAAGTTGTAATTGCGCGCCGTAAGATAAGCTTCGCCGTGGAAGGATCGGCCTCCGGACTTAGTTTCGGTCGACACGACTACGGGGCCATTCGGTTCAGCGGCAGAGTACGCGGCAGATTCGACCTTGAGCTCGGAGATCATATCGACATTGGGCGTTACGGCCACGGCTCCCGCGGTGTTCAGATCAGTCACCGTCGAGCCTTCACTCTCGATCTGTACCTGATCAAAGCGATTGCCGTTCACGGTGAAGGTGCTGGCATTTTGGGTGAAACCGGCCTGTCCGCCGTTATACTGCGACTGCGTAAAGTTGCCGGTATTGCCGGCGCCGGGAATAAGGCCGAGCAGCTCGATGGCACTGCGACTCTCGATGTCCATGTTGTGCAGCTGAGTGGCGCTGAGGGTGTAGCTCAGCGCGCCCGACGTGGTCGGCGTCAATTCCTCTCCGCTAGCCGTGACCACCACAGTAGCCGAGGTTGATGCCACCTTCAGGGCGATCTTTCTGAGTTCAATTTGGTCGTCGATATGCACGGCGATGCCGTTGCGCAGCAGGCTGTCGAATCCTTTGGCAGAGATCTTCACGTCGTAGGTGCCGACGGGAATTCCCACCAGCGAGAAGAATCCGCGCGCGTCGCTGTGGGTGGTGCGCACCACTCCCGAGCTCTGGTCGATGACGGCGACGGTCGCGCCGGGAATGATGGCCCCGGTTGAGTCGGTCACCGTACCAGTGAGCATGGCCGTGTTGCCCTGCGCCCTCGCCGCTGGCCCTGCCAAAAACACGAACAACGCCAGCACAAGCCCCGCGATCCCTAGTTGGCTGGTCTTTTTCATACCTGCTCCTCTCCTGGCCTTCCTGAATTGCAGCTTTCCTTCCCTCAGCGATCCGCCAGTGGTGGCTTCATCTGGATCCTGCATGAGGGGGAAAGCCTGCGGTATCGAATCATATTCATCTCGAAGCGGCTTGCGAATCCGACGAAAGTCGGATTCCCCGCAGAATTTGGGCGTTTGATTGTTTCAGGTGGATCTGATCCGGAGCTTCTGCCGCGCCGAGGTTGAGCGAGTACTCCGGAACCAGGCGAATGCTGCTCACTCCCACTGCCTGGCCATTGCGGGCAAACTTTGCCGGCTGGGACAGCTCGAAATAGACCGGCGCATCCCTCCGCAGCGGCAGAATACTGAGCCGGAAGCGACCCGAGCCGTCGGGGTGGAGAAAGCGCTTCAGGCCGATTGTCCACGGCTTCCCGTTATAGAAGTTGTCGTCGAGCAGGCGCTGGTTCGCAGTCAGGCGGGCAATATCGCCCTGGTAATCGATGGTGAGATAGAGGTTGCTGACCCCGGCCAGAGATCCGCGGGGAATGGAGATGGTCCACTGCCCAGCGTTTGGCAGCGGACCGGCCGGAGGAGCTTCGGCCACGCCTTGAGATCCGTGTGCTGCGGGCCCAAATTGCACCGGAGGCGCTACGCCGGCTGGATGTACAAGCTGGTATGTCAGGCTTACGGTTCGTGGCTGCGCTTCGGCGGTATAGCTGGCCATCTCTGCAGTTTTTGTTGTCTCGCGTAGCTTAAGGTTGGCGGCAAGAGGGCCGGTAGCCGGCGGGAGCAGCGTGAAGCGGAATTCGGGCGAGCCCTCGGCCAGCAGGCGCACGGTCCCCGCCTCACTATTGGGCACGATCTCCTGCGGAGTTATCAGCAGGTGATCGCGGCCGTCGATCCGCACCTTCCAGGCATGCTCTGCTTCGCGGGCAGTCAGCACCACGATGCGCAGCGGCGGCCCCTTGCGCGGGACCACGCGGATATACCGTTCCATCCCAGGCTGGAGCCCAGAGACGTAAAGGACACCGCCATCACGGACCGTCGCCGCGCCCGGGGCCTCGACCGACCGCACCCCGTCCGCGCCGAATGCAAACTGAGGCGCAATTCCTGGCAGGGCTTCGAAGTAGACGGTTGTTCTGCCGCCGTTTTCGATCTGTGTAAAGAGCTGTGCCGTGCTATAGCGGAGCGTAGCGCTGCCCAGCCTCAGGTTGAATGGCCAGATGAAAAACGATCCGGCCGGCAGGTCAATCGGATGCCGCGGAACCAGCAATTCGCTGCTGGTATTGCTGGCGTTGCCGGGCAGGCGAATCGCAAATTGCGTAGAGCGCCGCTCTGGCATCGCGTAGCCGCGCACATAATTGTTGAAGAAGATGAAGCCGGACGTTCCGCGTGAGCGCACAGCCGCCCGCGGCGTGAAGAGATCGTTCGCATGATGCGGCACCAACTGTGGGGGGTGAACTGTCATCGGCGCCAGGGCCCCCCCAAAATCATTGAGAAAGTAGTTAAAGACCTTGAGCTGCCGAAAGGACTTTCGCTCCTGACCGAATTCCCCGAGCGGCGCCTGGAAATCATACGACTTGATCGGCACATCATTGGGGTAACCGGTCGCCTGGGATTCCTCGAGCGTCGACAGCTTCCCGTCCGGGTTCTCGCCGCCCTGAAACATATAGGTTCCGTAGAGATTCACACCGGAGCCGAGCATCACCGGGACCATGGCGGCAACGTCGCGAGCCGCAATCACCGGCCGCCGGTGATATGTGACCTCATTTCCCCCACCGAGCTCGGCGGTCAGGAACGGCAGCGAATCGCCCGCATGATAGTTCATGCTTGGGGAAGCGGAGATGTCCTCATTCGCGGCGACGCGGCTGGCGAACCGGAAGGCATAGACCTCCTGCGGAGGGAGAGGGCCAGTGGTGCGAGTCCACGGCGCTGCCGGATAGCCGCCATAGACCGGAATCACCGCGCCGCGGGGAACCACAGCATCGTCCCAGCCGGTCACCACATAGAGCGGAACGTCGAGGCCGCTGGCGATAGCGATCTTCTTCAATTCCAGGATGTGCGCCTGCCCCGCGCCGGGGCCGCGCTTGGAGTACTCATTTTCAAGCTGGATTCCGAGGACAGGGCCGCCATCTTTGAAGAGGAGTCCCTTCAGCTGTTCACCGATCTGTCCGTACCAGGCACGGACAGAGGCGAGATAAATGGGATTGTTAACACGGGTAGGGCTCTGCTGGATCATCCAATCAGGCAGGCCGCCATTGCGTACCTCGGCATGATCCCAGGGACCGATCCGCGGCAGCAGATAGAGGCCATGTTTGGCGCAAAGCTCGGCGAAGGCGCGCAGGTCGCGCTGCCCGGTCCAGTCGAATTGCCCCTTGATCTCTTCGTGGTGAATCCAGATCACATAAGTCGAGACAATATTGACTCCGGCGGCCTTCATCTTGAGGAGTTCCTCTTCCCATTCCGCCCTCGGATAGCGCGAGAAGTGGAACTCTCCCATCACCGGCAGCCAGGGTTTTCCGTCCAGAGTGAGATAGCGGCTGTTTACGCCGAGAGTGGAACCCAATGGGGAAGTTGCGGAGCCTTCTGAGTAGAGAGCCGGGCCGGGCGCGCTGTAAGGCTGGCTGGCGTCAAAGCGTATGGTCGTGTGTGCCTGTGCGAAAGCTAAGGGGGGAGCGCAAAGGAAGGCGGGCAGAATGGCATATGCCAAAAAACATTGGAACTTTTTCCTTCTCCTAAAAGGCGGCAAAGATGACGGCATCAAGGATTCCCTCTGTGGTTTCTGTCCCGATCTTCGGCACATGATGCTGGAGTGGCCGAGAAAGAATACTCTATGCCCGGAACCTGGCGTTTCGAATCCGCCAAAAGTCTGAGTTGAGCTGGATTCGGTGCTTCGACGATGTAACCAGACTGCCGTTATACTTACCTCCGCTATGCAAAGATTTTGCAGGTTTGCCGCCTGGCTGCTGTTCTTCGCTGCCAGCTCCGGGTTGGCGCGGGGAGACAGTCTAGCCGGCTTCACGCGCCATCTGTGGCAGGCATCCGACGGTCTTCCCGAGCAGACTGTTCAGGCGTTCGCGCAGACTCCTGACGGCTACCTGTGGATCGGGACAACGGGCGGGCTGGTGAGGTTTGATGGCGCGCATTTTACGGCTTTCGATCGGCACAATACACCGTCACTCCACGAGAACAGCGTCTTCTGTCTGATGGTTTCGCGCGATGGCGCGCTGTGGATCGGGACGGAAGGCGGAGGCCTGACGCGCTACGCACACGGACAATTCCGTTCGTGGACGGCTCAAGAGGGGCTCAGCAATGAATTTGTGAGAACTCTTGCACAAGATGCCGAAGGCAATATCTGGGCAGGGACGGACAATGGGCTGTTGAAGCTGGAAGGCCAGCGCTTTGTGCGTTTCGACGGAGGCGGCGGCGTTCCCGCGCTGGCCGTGCACGCACTTTATCTGGACCGGGAGAAGCGGCTGTGGGTGGGCGGATCGAAGCTCTTGTGCCTGCAGAAGGGAGTTGTGAAGCAATACACGCTGCGCGACGCGGCAAGCCAGAACCGCGTGAAATCCATCCTGCAGACAAGCGATGGGACGATTTGGGTGGGAACGGTGACCGGTTTGAATCGTATGCTGCCAGGCCACGACAGCTTTGAGCGGGTCAGCGGCATCGCCGGCACGGTGCGCGTACTGCGCCAGACGCATGACGGGGTGTTGTGGATCGGCACCATCGGCCGTGGTGCTTTCGAATATGATCGCGGGAAACTCACGCACATCACCGCGCCTGACTCTCTGCCCAGTAACACCGTCTTGAATTTTTTTGAGGACAGCGAGAAGAACTTCTGGATCGGCACGCAGGCAGGCATGGTCCGGCTTACCCGCACGCGCGTATCCTTTGTGCCGCTGCCCAAGGCCAACGACTCGGATTTCGAGACGATCTATCGCGATCGCGACGGCAGTCTGTGGATCGGCTCCACGCTTCTGTTCCGCATGCGCGATGGCAAGCTGGTACAGCAGAACCTGCCGGGGTTGGGCGCTGCGCACGTACGCAACGTTTATCGCGATCGCTCCGGGGCGCTCTGGGTGGGCACCGATGGGGAAGGCATCTATCGTCTTTCGCACGGTCGCATCGTGCACCTTACAACTCGAGACGGCCTCTCCAATAACTTCGTGCGCGCAATGACGCAGGACCAAGACGGCAGTATGTGGGTAGCTGCCGACGAGGGTCTCAATCACGTCCTCGAAGACGGAGCGAAGACACAGATCGTCCGCTACGAAATGGGCGACGGGCTGGCGTATTTCAGCACCCGCGCCGTCTTGGAAGCCAGCAATGGCGACCTTTGGATTGGCACGGATCATGGCTTGAGCCACCTGCGCCACGGCGTCTTCCTTCACGACTCTGTGACCGCGGCTCTGGCGCAGATGAAGATCTGGGCGATTCACGAAGACACCGACGGCGGCCTATGGTTTGGCACGCGCAACTCCGGGCTGTTCAGGTACCGCGATGGTCAGTTAGCAAGCTTCACCACGAGTGACGGACTGGCAAGTAACGCCATCTATCAAATTCTGGAAGACGGAGCAGGACACCTCTGGCTGAGCGGACCCAACGGAATCTCCATGTTGAACCGGCGCGAATTGGACGCGCAGGCGCAGGCATTTCCGCGCCACTTTGCGCTGATCTTCTACTCGACTGCAGATATGGCTGCCAACACCGAGATCTACGGCGGAACTCAACCTTCCGGTTCCATAACGCCGGCTGGGGACGCGTGGTTTCCAGGGAATCTCGGACCCATTCACGTCCTTCCCTATCAAAGTTCAACCTTGCCGCCTCCACCTCTGCGAATCCGCTCAGTGCTGGCAGACGGAGTCGCCGCACCCACGAGCGGACCGGTCGTGCTCCAGCCGGGCAACCGGCGTCTGGAAGTTGCGTTTACTGCCATCCGGCTCCGCTCTCAGAACGACGTTCGCTTTCGCTACAAGCTGGTCGGCTTTGATAAGAGCTGGAGCGCCCCCACCGGATCGCGCACCGCGGAATACACCAACCTGCCTGCGCGCCGCTATCGCTTTGAGGTGCGCGCCTATGAAGTCAACAAACCTACCGACCTGTCTGAGGCGGCGATTGAGGTTGTGCAGCGGCCGTACTTTTATCGAACCTGGTGGTTTATCGCTGCCTGTATGATCCTGGGTATCGTTCTGGTCTATTTGGTGTATCAATATCGCGTGCGGCAAGTACGCTCGCGGGCCGAGGCGGTGCTTGAGGAGCGCAGCCGGTTAGCTCGCGAGATGCATGACACAGTTATTCAAGGGTGCACAGGCGTATCCGCGCTACTGGAGGCAGTCTCGATGGAAGCGCCAAAGGAGAGCGAAGGTGTGGGGCTGATGGATTTTGCGCGCCTTCAGTTGCGCAACACCATTAATGAGGCCCGCGATGCCATCTGGAATCTTCGTCAGGCAGATGATCCGGACCACCTTGGGGAAAAGCTCGAGAGTATGGTCCACCAGATTGCGGAGGAATTTCATCTGCCGATTTCCTGGGAGATGAGTGGAACGCCGGTTTCGCTCAGCCCGCCGGTCGCGCATGACCTGCTGATGGTTGCGCGCGAAGGCGTGTATAACGCGGTGCTGCACGGACACCCGGCGCGTGTGCAACTTGCACTTGCCTATAAGTACCGCGAATTGACCCTGCTGGTGACAGATGATGGCTGCGGCTTTGATCCCCGGCAGGTGGACAACACAAATGGCCGCCATTTTGGGTTGAGAGGAATGCGCGAGCGCATCGAGCGCTCAGGCGGCAAGTTCCGCTTGACCAGCGCCGTGGGCAAAGGCGTCCAGATCGAAGTGCGGATGCCGCTGTATCGATGACCTGTTGACTCGCTGCGGGTCATTTGGCTTCGATTCGCGCGCAGCAGGCAGGATATTTCAATCTTCATGCCCTGCAAGCAGCGCTTAATCAGGTTGCGGCCGAGTAAGCAACGAATCCCCCTCGCACTGCAAAATACGTTGCAATGATTCGTCCAGCTCTTCGACCGAGCGGCTGATTGTACGGTGGCTGTTTGCGCGGAAGCCGTCAACCGAGCTGCATATACGACCTTTTGGTGTTGACACGCTAAAGGCAATCTGAAACAGTCATACTGTTCCCTGATTTACTTCCCCTGGTTTCTACTTTTCTTCCGTGCAGGGTCATTGTGCTGATAGGTGAGTGTGCGCCGTCGCTGCGTTTATCGACGCGACATCGTTCTTGTGCCTGAACCAGCTTTGTGCGCCGCTCAAGATTGTTGCGGCGTCTGACAAGAACGGCTCCAAGGCAGCCTTCCAGCCGCCCCATGCCGTTGCGTCTATTGGGAACCTGCACCATCGCAGTCTGAGTTGTGATTTTGCCAGACCGTTGCTGCCAGGGCTCGATCCCCCCTCGTCCCGCTGCGGCTGAAGGTCAAAAGTGATTTTTGTTCCCCGGATCAGGAGACCTTATGTCCCTCTGCAGCGCCTTTCCTCGCCTCAAAGACCTGCGAATGATTGTTTCGTTGGCAGGCAGCCTCACCGTGTTTGCTCTGCTTGCAGCATCTGGTTCTGCGCATGCACAGGTTACCTATACCGGAACCACCGAGACCACGGCTTCTTATGGGAGTTCCACTACGATTTCTCCGATTGCTGTCGATAGCAACGGCGACCAGTTCTACGTGCTGAATAACGGCACCAACAACATCCTGTACAAGGCCACGGCCAGCGGCACGTCGACGGTGCTGAACAGCTCCTTCCCGTATCAGCCGTCGGCTCTGGCGGTCAACCCCGCAGGCACAGCGCTCTACATGATCTACACGGCATCTTCAACGAGCTGCAATGGGGTCACCTACCAGCGCGTCTCGATCGTCTCGACGGCGGCGAACTCGACTCCCTCGGATCTGCCGCAGTGCTTTACGAGCGTAGGCTACAGCGCATCCTATTCGGATCCGACGGGGGTTACCACCGACTCCTCCGGCAATCTTTACGTGGCAGATTTCGGTGCGGGGACCATCTGGAAATTGGCGGCCACGGTCGCTTCCAGCAGCGTTCCGACCGACATGCTGGAGACTACTGAGCAACCCTATGAAGCCGTGGTGGTGGGCGGCACGCTGTATTACACCGCGCTGAACGGCTCCAGTCAGAACACTCTCTACAGTACCTCGACTTCGGCCTTTGCCAGCAATTACACCGGTGCAACCGCACAGTCCGGCAGCAGCCTGGCGACGATCTCTTCCATCCAAAGCGGAATCGCAGCCGATTCCAGCGGCAACGTCTATCTGGGCAGTTCCAGCGGCGTGCAAAAATACAGCGGCGGAACCCTCTCCACGGTGAATAACTCCTTGCCAGGCGGGGCGGTGGGCGTGGGCGTCGATGCCTCCGGCAATCTCTACTTCGACGGCACCGACTCCTCCGGCAACGTGCTCGTGGAGGGACATGGAAGCGGGCCTGTTAACTTCGGTTCAGTCAGCGTTGGTTCTACCAGCAATTCGTCTGCCTTGTCCTTCACCATCGGCGCCAGCACTTCCACGACGGTCACCAGCATCCAGGTGCTCACGCAGGGCGCTAGCGGCAAGGACTTCGCCGATGCGGGCGGCAGCACCTGCACCGCCCAGACCTACTCGTCCTCCACCAGTTGCACTGTCAACGTGCACTTTTCTCCTGAGTACGCGGGCCTGCGCCCGGGCGGGCTGGTGTTCTACGACGGCAGCACTGCGCTGGCTACGGTATACCTGTACGGCACGGGCACGGGACCGCAGGTGACCTTCCCCAGCAACACCTCGGTGACCACCCTGGGCGGGGGCTTCTCTGGTCCGCGCGGCATCGCGGTGGACGGCAACGGCAACATCTACGTCGGCGATTATCTGAACACCGACGTTACCAAGGTCCCGCCAACCTGCACCAGCGCAAGCTGCGAGAGTGCGGTGGGCGGAAGCTGGCTACTGCCTGCGGGTGTGGCTGTGGATGGCGCCGGCAACGCGTATGTGGCCGACTACGGCGCGGCCCAGGTGTGGAAGGTGCCGCCGGGTTGCACCAGCCAAAGCTGCGAAACGGCCATCGGCGGCGGCTGGCAGTATCCGCTGGGCGTGGCCACGGATGAGAGCGGCAACGTCTATGTGGCCGATTTCAATGCCGGGCAGGTGTACAAGGTGCCCGTGGGCTGCGTCTCGTCAGGATGCAGAGTCGCGGTCGGAGCAGGGTTTGCCGGGGCCATCGGCGTCGCGGTGGATGGCAGCGACAACGTCTACGTCAGCAGTCAGGGAACAGATGGCAATGGACCGTATGCCGTCACTGAAGTGCCCGCTGGCTGTACCCAGGCCAGTTGTCAGGTGCCGCTTCCCTACCCCAGTGGAAGTTGGAGCTATCCCGCGGCCATGGCCACAGATGGCGTAGGCAACCTGTACGTCGGCTCCAACGGAACCGAGATCGTGAAGATCCCCGCCGGCTGTACCCAGACGAGTTGCGAGAGCCTGCTGGGCGGCTGGAACGCGATCTGGGGCGTTGCTGTCGACGCCAGCGGCAACGTTTACTCCGGGAATTACGGTACTCCCATTCAGGTGGGCAGGCTCAACCTGGCCAGCGCGCCCACGCTGAACTTCCCCACCGCGACTGACGCGGGCCAGGTAGACTCGACCGACAACCCGCAAACCGCGACCATTGCCAACAGCGGCAATGCGGCGCTGACCTTCGAGCTGCCCACCGTCGCCGGAGATTACAACCCCAGCGTTTCGCCGCAGTTCTCTTACTACGGCCACGGCTCGGCCTGCACGCAGACCGATTCAAGCTCCTCGCCGGCCTACCAGTTAGCGGCAGGCGCGAGCTGCACCATCCCTATCGACTTTGCGCCCACCGCGCCGGGGAGCATCCCCGGCAGAGTGGTCATTACCGATAACAATCTGAACGCTGATGCTTCGCCTTACACCAGCCAGACCATCAACCTCACCGGCACTGCCAACCCCTCCCTCACCGCCACGCTGGCCGTGGCCTCCGAGACGCTGACGGTGCAGACCGCGGCCACGCCCTTCACGCCG
>DAIDLI010000153.1 GCA_027449545.1 Acidobacteriaceae bacterium
CCGGCGAAACCATGACCGTCACTATTGAAGGCCTGGGCTCCCTGGTTAATCCGACGGCCGCCGAGTAACGCCGCATCCTCCCGGCCCGCGACTGCAAGCTTCTCGCGTCGTGCCGGGAGGATCTCTCTGCCCCATCTGCGATGCTCCTCTCCGCCTCCGCGCTACAAACTGCACTGCGGGAAGGATGACGTAGATTCCGCATCCCCGCGGGCCCTGTAGGTGGCGTGCGCCGCAAGCGAAAAAGATGAGCACGTTGCGGCGGAGCTCCGAGTGTGAGCGGTCATGGCATAGTCGTAATCATCGACTCCGGCATACTGTGGCACCTGAATGTCGGTCTTCCCATGCGTCCATGCCGGCACCTGAAGCCAATCAGGGCTTTTCCCGAATCGTGAGCCGATGACTGAGCACGATCAAGAATCGAAGCGATTACCGATGCCAAGTTGAACATGCTTGCCATGGTGTCAGGTTCAAATGGGCAGCTTGTGTGACCACAAACAGGGAGTTCAACTGTCCACCAGCGTTCGCTTATGTGTTTCCCAGCTAAAGCCTTGCATGGATATCGGAATCGTGTAGCAGCCACACTTGAAGCAGCGTGGGCAACCAGTCGGAAGTCCGGGATGTTTGAATAGGAAGATATGCCTGGACAGGGAGCATTGCTGCTGTTGGCCTTTGTGGGCCTGGTTGTGGTCGTGCTGCTGGTGTTGCTGCAGCTCACACGGCTGGGCTACCTGATCCGGACGACCATTCCCGACCGGCCGCGGCGGCGCATGTTCATTGCCTCGGTGTCGTTCCTCATCACCTTCGTCGGCATCCGCATCCTGGTGCACCGGATCGTGAATCACGAGGGGCATTTTCAGTGGGTGGTCGTCCGCGGGCACCACATCCACCACCTGGTCTGGGGCATTCTGATTCTGCTGCTGGTGGGCTACGGCTGGCTGGCCGACGTAGGCCGGTCACACTCCTCCCTGTCCATCTTTATGAGCCGCCTGATGTGCGTGGGCTACGGAGTGGGCGCGGCGCTGACGCTGGACGAGTTCGCGCTGTGGCTGGACCTGGCGCCGGACGCCTACTGGTCGAGCGCGGGGCGCTTGAGCATCGACGCGGTGATCCTGTTCGGCGCGCTGCTGGCGGTGGGCGCATGGGGAGCGCCGTTCTTCCGCGGACTGCAACGCATGTGGAAGCACCGGGCGCTGTTCCGGCGCAGCATCTGGAGGCTGAGCTCGCCTATTCGGCGCGCGCGGTTGCTTCGTCCGCGAAAAGTTCGTCGACCAAAGCCGCGTATTGTTCCGTAATCACGCGCCGCTTGAGCTTCATGGAGGGCGTCAGGTGGCCGGACTCCTGGGTCCAGTCGTGAGGCACCAGGCGGAAGCGCTTGACGGTCTCGAAGTTGGCCAGCGAGCGATTGGCGTCCTTCACGATGCCGTCGAAGAGGGCGAGCACGCGTTGGTCAGCAATGAGCTGCGTGCGCGAGGCGACCTCGACACCGTTCTGGCGCGCCCAGGCTTCGAGCAAGGCGAAGTTGGGCGAGAGGATGGCGGCCATGAACTTGTGGCGATCGCCCACCAGCGCGGCCTGCGCCACCAGCGGGTTGTTCTTGAGCTTGTTCTCGATGGGCTGGGGGGCGACCAGCTTGCCGCCCGAGGTCTTGAGCAGCTCCTTTTTGCGGTCGGTGATGTACAGGAAGCCGTCGCCATCCAGACGGGCGATGTCGCCGGTGCGGAACCAGCCTTCGGCATCGAAGCACTCGGCGTTGGCGGCCGGCTTGTGCCAGTAGCCGCCAAAGATGGAAGGACCGCGCACGAGCAGTTCGCCGTCTTCGGCCAGCTTGATCTCGACATTGGGCAGCGGCACGCCCACCGACCCCATGCGCTGCTGGCGCGGATTATTGAGGGCGATGACCGGCGAGGTCTCGGTGAGACCGTAGCCCTCCCAGACCGCGATGCCCACGGAGGCGAACCAGCGGGCGGTATCGACGCCCAGCGGCGCGCCGCCGGAGATGAAGGTGTGCACACGGCCGCCGAAGGCCTCGCGCACCTTGGCGTAAACCAGCTTGTCGGCCAGCTTCCAGAGCCGCGACGAGGGCTTGCGCCCGGCGTACACTGTGGCGGCCGAGCGAGAGCCGAGGGAGAGGGCACCAGCGAGCAGGCGCTTCTTGACCGGGGAGAGGGCGGCGCGGCGCTCCACCTCCTGGCGGATCTTCTCGTAGACACGGGGCACGCCCACGATCACGGTGGGGCGAATCTCCTTCATCGCCTGGGGCAGCTTGTCGAATTGCGAGCAGTAGGCCACCTGCGCGCCGTAGTTGTACATGACATAGTCGAGGGCGCGGGCGGTGATGTGCGAGAGCGGCAGGAAGGAGATACAGGCGTCCGACGGGCCAAAGTTGAAGTCGGCGACGGTGACGTTCTGGTTGGCGGCGATGTTGCCGTGGGTGAGAGCCACGCCCTTGGGCTCGCCAGTGGTGCCGGAGGTGTAGATCAGGGTAGCCAGGTCGCCCGGGCGAACCTCGGCGGCCATGGCGTCGAAGGAAGGATCGCGCTCGCTGCCCCGGGCGTCGGCGCCGGCGATCAGCTCACGGAAGGCCACTGCGCCTGCCGGGGCGGGCTCGTCCATGATAACGATGCGCTCGATGCCGGACTGCTCGCGGACGGCATTGAGCTTTTCAAACTGCTGGAGCGTGGAAACCACGGCGATGCGGCAGCCGGCATCGCGCAGCAGCACCGCGATCTGCTCGCCGGTGAGGGTGGGATAGATGGGGACATCCGCAGCGCCCAGGGCGAGGACGGCGAAGTCGGTGACCGCCCACTCCCAGCGATTTTCGCTGACGAGTGCAATACGGTCCCCTTTGCGTGCGCCCCAGTCAAAAAAGCGCAGCGCCAGCGCGCGCACGCGCTGGTAGAGCTGATCCGAGGAGAGCGGCTGCCACTGACCGGAGGCATCCTGCCACAGCACCGCGCCGGGGTTGGCGGCCGCTGCAATGCGACGGAAAAGATCATTCAGCGTAGAAATCGGAGGGATCGTTGTCATGGAAGAGCAGAAAGGGTGACGCGGAAATTGTATCGCGCCATGCGCAGACCGGGATACGGCAGACCCCATGAGCCGACGAAGCATGCGTTCGCCCCGCACCTCGGCTCCGCCCATGCAACTACCCTGTTTTTCCACTTGGACTTGCGATTGCCAGGCGCTAAACTGAAGGTGCATACAGGCCAAACACAGAAACTCATTTATCCGAGCGTATAAGAATGGCGGCAGATTCCCCTGGGTTGCTGCTGAGCGAACCGGACGCAGCGGTCATTGAACGGCTGGCCGTGGGGGAACGTGTCTGTCTGGCCATTGCCGCGGCAACTGCGCTCGTCAGCGCAATTGAGTGGTTCATGCCCGGCCTGCGCCATGCCTTTCCGCCGGCTTGGGCGCCGCTCAGCGGCGAAGCCTGGTGTGCCACCGTGGCCTGCGGTATCGGCCTCTATCTGGCACATCCGAGGTTCGGCCGCAAAACCCACAAAGTGAGCATGGCGCTGGGCGCCTTGGTGGCCGCGGGTTCGACCGCGGCGCTGATTCACATACTGGTGAGCCTGCTCTCGGGAACAACGATCGCTCAGGAACTGCATCGGCTCCAGTTTCAGGTGATCTCGGGCATGACGCCGCAGGCCGGACTGGGTTTCCTGATGCTGGGCCTGATGATCGTTTTCCTTCAGGCGACGGAGCAACTGGGAGTCTTCGCAGACCTGCTGTGCTGGCTGATGGCGCTGGTGATCCTCACGCTCTCCTCAGCACAGATCATCGGCTCTATCGATTCACCTGACGCTCCGTTCAGGCTTTACACCTCGCATCAAACCATGCTTTGCCTGGTCCTGCTTGGATTCGTAGCTCTCGCCCGCCGGACCCCGCATGGTGTTCTCAGAATCGTTCTGGGGCGCGGAACCGGGAGCCGCGTGGCGCGCGTGCTGGCGCCGATTCTGCTGTTCCTGCCGTTTTTGCGCGAGGGCATTCGCGCCCGTCTGTTCAACTTTCACCGGATGCCTTCTCACTACATCACGGCCCTGATGGCATCCATCGCAGTCGGAGTCTCCTATCTGCTGCTGCTCTATCTAGCCTGGCGCATCAACGGTCTGGAAGAAGAAGTTCACGAACTGTCGCTGCGCGATCCCCTCACCGACCTCTATAACCTGCGTGGCTTCCGCTTTTTATCCGAACAGGCGCTGCGCATGGCCCGGCGCTCGGGACGCCCCTTCTCGCTACTGTTCATCGACGTGGACGGACTGAAGCAGATCAATGACGAGCTCGGCCACAAGACCGGATCGGATTTCCTGGTGCAGACTGCTGAGATCCTGAAGGAGAACTTCCGCGAGGCGGATGTTCTGGGCCGCATCGGCGGCGACGAATTTGCCGTCGCCGGGCAATTCGATGAAGCGGAAATTCTTTACGCCGCCGAGCGATTGCGCGAAGCCGCCAACCTGCGCAACGCTACCACCCGCTACCATATACCGCTAAGCTTCAGCATCGGGCACGTGACCTCTTCTCCAGGGAGCCGCGATTCGCTGGACGAGATGCTGGCCTCCGCGGATGAGGCGATGTACCAAGTGAAGCGGCAGCGCAAAACGGTGTTGCGTTAGGCGGAATTTCCACAGAATTTCTTTCCGGCTGCTCTCTCCAGCCCAGCGAAAGCTTTGCATACTTATACATCGCTCTTGTATATTTATACGTGCGCGGTCCCCGCGAGGGCCGCGCCTTCATTTTGCCCACAATTTGAGTTCGCGCACATGAAAGATCTTCGCCTGAACGCAATCCGGGAAGTCCTGACCAGCTCGCCTGTCACCAGCCAGGACGAGTTGCGGCGCAAGCTGCGCCGGCGTGGCTTTGACGTCACCCAGGCCACCCTGTCGCGCGATATTCACGAGCTGCAACTGATGAAGGGGCCGGATGGTTATTCCCTGCCCAACGGAAGCCGCCACGGGCACGGCGGAGCGGTAGCGGAAGACGATGCGCCGCCTTCGTTTGCCGACATGATCGATAGCTTCGGGCTCCGCGCCACGCAGGCCACCAACCAGGTGGTGGTGCGCACGGCCATGGGCGGAGCACAGCCGGTGGCGGCCTCACTGGATCGCGAGGGCTGGCCGGAGGTGGTGGGCACGCTGGCAGGCGACGACACGGTGCTGATTATCTGTCCCGACGCCCGGCGCGCGGGCGAAGTGGTGACACGGATAAGGACGATGTTGAAATGACGATGCAGGGAGTACAGACGGGGGTCATCGGGGTCACGGGATACGCCGGCGCGGAGCTGGCGCGGCTGCTGCTCAAGCATCCGCGCCTGCACGGCAAGCCGCCGGTATTTGCGGGGCGCGTAGACGAAAAGGACGCGGCGCGGGGCGGGACGCCTTTGACAGAGATTCACCCGCAACTGGCCACCAGCAACGGAAACGCACATCTGAAGCAGGAGCCGTTTTCCTGGGAGCTGCTGGCCGAACGCGGCGTGGAAGTGCTGTTCATGGCGACGCCGCATGAGCAATCACGCGAATGGGCGCCGGAGGCGCTGAAACGCGGTATCCGGGTCATCGATTTGAGCGGAGCGTGGCGGCTGCTGGATCCCGCCAATCGCGCCGTGTACGCCTTCAAAGACGAAGGCAGCGAGCTGGCTGCGCAGACGCAAGCGCAGGCGGTGTATGGAATGCCGGAGTTGTACCGGGCCGAGATCGCCGGTGCAAAGCTGATCGCGAATCCGGGCTGCTATTCGACCTCCGTGATTCTTCCGCTCCGCCCGCTGGTAGCGGCCGGGCTGGTGGATGTGGAGAGCGGCATCGTAGCCGACTCCAAGAGCGGCGTCAGCGGCGCAGGCAAATCGCCCACGGCCAAAACGCACTTCATGTACGCGGCCGACAATCTCTCCGCATACGGTGTGTTCGGGCACCGGCACACCGGAGAGCTGCTGGAGCAAATCGGGCTGAAGGCGGGCGAGATCGTCTTCACGCCGCACTTGTTGCCCATTCCGCGCGGCATCCTGTCCACGATCTACGTGCGCTTCAAGGAGCCGCAGACGCACGCCAGCGTAGGGCGCATCTACAGCGACTTCTTTGCGAGCAGCCCGATGGTGCGGATCTACGAGAAAGGCTTGCCCCAGATTCAATACTCGGTGCGCACCAATTACGCCGATATCGGTTTCCAGGTGGATGCGGGCGGCCGCCGCGCAGTGATCGTGAGCTGCCTGGACAACCTGCTGAAGGGCGCCGCCGGACAGGCCGTACAGAACCTGAACGTGATGATGGGCTGGCCCGAATCGGAGGGACTGGAATGAAATACGTCGTCAAGCTGGGCGGAGCAGGACTCGAGAACCCGGCGCTGTTGGACGGCTCGATACGGGCCATCGCCGACCTGGTGCGCGACGGTCACCAGGTGGCGGTGGTGCACGGTGGTGGCGTGCAACTCACCAAGACCCTGAAGGCGCTTGGCATCGAGAGCCAGTTTGTGAACGGCCTGCGCGTGACCGATAAAGAGACGCGCGATGTGGCCGTGATGGTGCTGGCCGGAAAGGTGAATCGCGGATTGGTCGCTGCGCTGGGCGCGTTGGGACAGCCGGCTGTCGGTTTGAGCGGCGCGGACGGACTGATCTTTCGCGCGCGCAAGAAGCGCACCAACCCCGATCTCGGCTTTGTGGGTGAGATTGCCGCCAGCGATCCACGCTGGCTGGAAGCGATCTGGCAGTTGAATGGCGTGCCGGTGATCTCGTCGATGGCGCTGGGCTTCGACGGCGAGTTCTACAACGTGAACGCGGACGAGATGGCATCGGCCTGCGCGATTGCCTGCCATGCCGATGCCCTGGTGTTCCTGACCGATGTGCCGGGCGTGAAGGGCGCCAACGGCGAAGTGCTGCGCTGGCTCTCCATCGATCAGATCGCGGAGATGGCGCAGAGCGCGGTGATCTTCGGCGGCATGCTGCCCAAGCTGAGCTCCTGCCGCGAGGCCCTGCTCAATGGCGTCAAGCGCGTGCGCATTCTACCCGCGGAGGCAGCCAGTTCCCTGCCCGACCTGTGCACCGCGCGGGTAACCCACGGCACCGAAGTGATGGTGGCTTAAGGAGACGAGATGAAGCTGGATGAGATTCAGGCGGCCGAAGCACGGCTGCTGCTTTCCACCTACGCGCGCAGCCCGGTGCTGTTCGTGGATGGGGAGGGCGTTTACGTCATTGACGAGAACGGCACCAGGTACCTCGACCTGCTGAGCGGCATCGGCGTCAACGCGCTCGGCTACAACCATCCGGCGGTAGTGGACACGATCGCGCGCCAGAGCCGTAAGCTGATCCACGTTTCGAACCTCTTCTATCACGAGGGGCAGGCAGAGCTGGCGATGCGACTGACGGAGCGTGCCGGCCTCGATCGCGCCTTCTTTGCCAACACCGGCACCGAAGCCTGGGAGGGCGCGTTAAAGCTGGCGCGCGCCTATGCCGGATTAAAGCGCAGCGAGGGAACAAAGCTGGGCACCAAGTTCCTGGCTCTGGAGCAGAGCTTCCACGGCCGCACCTTCGGGTCGATGTCCACGACCTACAAGTCCAAGTACCGCGAGCCGTTCGCGCCGGTGATGCCGGACGTGGAGTTTGTCCGCTTCAACGACTTGGCCGATCTGCGCGCTAAGTTCTCGAACGACGTGTGCGCGATTCTGGTGGAGGCGATCCAGGGCGAGGGCGGCATTCGCCCGCTGAGTCAGGAGTTCTTTGCCGAGGCGCGCAAGCTGACGCAATCGACCGGCGCGCTGCTGGTGGTGGATGAAATCCAGGCCGGCCTGGGCCGCACCGGAAAGTGGTTCGCCTACCAGCACTACGGAATCAAGCCGGATGTGACCACGCTGGCCAAGCCGCTGGCGGGGGGCATACCCCTCGGCGCAGTTCTCTGCACCGAAGAAGTGGCGCGGGTGATCCACGCCGGCATGCACGGCACCACCTTCGGCGGCGGGCCGCTGGCCTGCGCGGTAGCCATCGCGGTGATCGACACCATCGAGAAAGATGGGCTGCTGGCGCACGCGGTCGAGGTGGGCGATTACTTCCAGGCGCAACTGCGCGAGCTCGCGAAGAAGCACGACTGCATTGTGGATGTGCGCGGCAAGGGCTTGATGCTGGCCGCGGAGCTGAACTCGGCCGAACTGGGCAAGACCGTGGTTGCCGAGATGTTGAAGCGCAGCATCCTGATTAACTGCACCAGCGACACGGTGCTGCGTTTCCTGCCGCCTTACATTCTGGAACGGCAGCACGTGGACACCGCCATCGAGGCGCTCGACGAAATTTTGACCGAACAACAGGGGGCCGCGCAGAGCACGCCCGGACAGGCCTCCGGCGCCACAGGAGAAAAGCAACATGGCTAGCAGAGCAATCATTGAGCGGCCCGAGGGGGTTCCAGTGCACAAAGATCCCGAGATTCTGGCTGCGGCGCAGAGGATGGCAGGCGAAGACCTGTGCTCCATCGCCGATCTTTCCAGCGCCGAGGTGCGCGCCATCCTCAAGCTGGGACACGACGTGAAGCGCAACCCGCGCGAGTACCGGCACGCGCTCGACGCCAAGCAGATGGTGCTGATGTTTGAGAAGGCAAGCCTGCGCACGCGCCTCGCCTTCGAGACCGGCATCAACACCATGGGCGGCAACGCCATCTTCGTGGACCAGACCAAGTCGCCGCTGGGCGAGCGGGAAACCATCGCCGATGTGGCACGGAACCTGGAGCGCTGGGTCGACGTGATCGTGCTGCGCACTTACGCGCACGATACGGTCACGGAGATGGCCGCCAACTCCCGGGTTCCGGTCATCAACGCACTTTCGGACTTCGAGCATCCCTGTCAGGCGCTGGCCGATTTCATGGCGCTGGAAGAGCACTTCGGCTCGGTGAAGGGCCTCAATTTCACTTATGTTGGCGATGGCAACAACGTATGCCACTCCCTGATGCTGGCGGGTGCGCAACTCGGCGCCAATGTCACAGTGGCCACCCCGCGCGGCTACTCGCCGGATATCGAAATCGTGACCATTGCGCGCGAGATAGCGCAGGGAAACAACTGCGAAATCCGGCTATTGCAGGATGCGCAAGCCGCCGCCGAGGGCGCGGACGCCATCTACACCGACGTGTGCGTGAGCATGGGCATGGAGCATGAGTCCACCAAGCGCGCCCCCATCTTCCGCCCGTTCCAGGTCAATGAGACGCTCATGTCCAAGGCCAAGCCCACGGCAGTCTTCATGCACTGCCTGCCGGCGCGCCGTGGCGAAGAGGTGACGGACGCGGTGATCGACAGCCCGCAGTCGATCGTCTTCGACCAGGCCGAAAACCGCCTGCACGCTCAGAAGGCGCTGCTGCTATTGCTGCTCGGCGGACTGGCCAACGTGAAGGGATTTAACAGCTAGAGGTATGGCTGATGCGGTTCATGGTCTCCCAGGTCTCAGAAGCGAGACCTGGGGCACCCGGCTCAACACCAAGCTGTGACACGGACGCACTGCTCGCTGTTCACCGCTCACTGTCTACTGTTCTTAGAGGAAAGCATGTCTGTCATTCTCGAATCGTTGCCCATTGGGCAGAAAGTTGGCATCGCCTTCTCGGGCGGCCTCGACACCTCCGCCGCTCTGCACTGGATGAAGCAGAAGGGCGCCATTCCCTACGCCTACACCGCCAATCTCGGCCAGCCCGATGAAAGCGACTACGATGCGATTCCGCGCCTGGCGCTCGAGTACGGCGCTGCCAAGGCCCGGCTGATCGATTGCCGCGGTCCGCTGGTGCGCGAAGGCATCGCCGCGCTCCAGGCCGGAGCCTTTCACATCACCACCGCCGGCGTGCCCTACTTCAACACCACCCCCATCGGCCGCGCCGTCACCGGCACCATGCTGGTAGCTGCGATGAAAGAGGACGACGTCAACATCTGGGGCGATGGCTCGACCTTCAAGGGCAACGACATCGAGCGTTTCTACCGCTACGGTCTGCTCGTCAATCCCAGCCTGCAGGTCTACAAGCCCTGGCTGGACGCGGCGTTCATCGACGAACTGGGCGGCCGCGCGGAGATGTCGGAGTTCATGCAGCGCTCCGGCTTCGCCTACAAGATGTCGGCCGAGAAGGCGTACTCCACCGACTCCAACCTCCTGGGCGCAACCCACGAGGCCAAGGACCTGGAGCAGCTTTCCTCGTCGATCCGCATCGTCGTCCCCATCATGGGCGTGGCTTCCTGGCGGGACGATGTCGAAGTGAAGCGCGAAGAGGTGACGATTCGCTTCGAAGAGGGCTTCCCGGTGGCGCTCAATGGCAAGCAGTTCGCCGACTCGGTCGAACTGCTGCTTGAAGCCAACCGCATCGGCGGGCGGCACGGGCTCGGCATGAGCGATCAGATCGAGAACCGCATCATCGAAGCCAAGAGCCGCGGCATCTACGAGGCTCCGGGCATGGCGCTGCTGTTCATCGCTTACGAGCGCCTGATCACCGGCATTCACAACGAGGACACCATCGAGCAGTACCGCGAGAACGGCCGCAAGCTGGGCCGCCTGCTGTATCAGGGCCGCTGGTTCGACTCGCAGGCCATCATGCTGCGCGAGTCCGCGCAGCGCTGGGTGGCCAAGGCCATCACCGGCGAGGTCACGCTGGAACTGCGCCGCGGCAACGACTACTCGATCCTCAACACCGAGTCGCCGAACCTCACCTTCCATCCTGAGCGCCTCAGCATGGAGAAGACGGAATCGGCATTCTCGCCGCGCGACCGCATCGGGCAGCTCACCATGCGCAATCTCGACATCACCGATACACGTGAGAAGCTGCTCACCTACGCCAAGGCGGGCCTGCTCACGCTCAGCCAGACCAGCGAGATGCCGCAGCTCAACAGCGGCACGGAGAAGGAATAACCAGGGCGATGGCCGACGACCAACAATCCGTAAAGATGTGGGCCGGGCGGTTCCGTGAACCGCTCGATCCTGAATTCGAGGCCTGGCAGCGGTCGATTGTGTTCGACTGGCGGCTGCTAGCCGAGGAAGCCGCCGCCAGCAAGGCGCATGCGGCCGCGCTTTGCGCTGCCGGTGTTCTGAGTGAAGCCGAGCGGAGCCAGCTCGCCGAAGCTCTCGATGCCATCGCGGCCGAACATGCCACGGAAGCTGGCCAGGCAGCCGTGCGCGACCACGCCACGGCCGAAGACATTCACCACTTTGTGGAACTGAAGCTGGTGGAGAGGGTTGGTTCGCTGGGCCGCAAGCTGCACACCGGGCGCAGCCGCAACGAGCAGATTGCCACGGATCTGCGGCTCTACGTTCGCGCCTGCATTCAGCGGACGATCCGCGGCATTGCCGATTGGGCAGGCGCGCTGGTGCAACTGGCCCGCCAGGCCGGCGATGCCGTCATGCCCAGCTACACGCATCTGCAACGCGCCGAGCCCGTGCTGGTGGCGCACTGGCTGCTGGCCTATGTGGAGATGGCGCTGCGCGACGCCAGCCGCTTGCAGGACTGCGCGGCGCGGCTCAACCTGTGCCCACTGGGTTCCGGACCGATCGCCGGCGCAACCCTCAAGCTGGACCGCGCCATTGCTGCGCGCGAACTTGGCTTCGACGCGCCCACGGCGAACTCGATGGATGCCACCAGCGACCGCGATTTCATCCTGGAGTATCTGCAGGCGCTGACCTTCCTAGGGCTGCACCTGAGCCGCTTCGCGGAAGAGATCACACTTTTCGCCACCGCCGAGTACGGTTTTGTGATCCTGCCGGAGGCCTTTTCAACCGGATCAAGCGCCATGCCGCAGAAGAAGAATCCCGACCTGACGGAACTGCTGCGCGCCAAGGTGGGACGGCTCAACGGCGCGGCTCAGACCGTGACGCTGCAACTTAAAGGATTGCCGCTGGCCTACAATAAAGATATGCAGGAGACCCAGGAACCTGCGTTTGCCGCGGGCTTCATGCCGCAGACGCTAAGCCTGGTGGCGCGCTTCACCGCCGCCCTGCAATTCAATTTCGACCGGATGCGGGAAGCTGCGCAGACCGGCTACCTGAATGCCATGGCCGCAGCCACGTATCTTGTCTACAAGGGCGTTCCCTTCCGCACCGCGCACGAAAAGATCGGCAACGCCGTGCGCTTTGCACTCGACAAAGGCGTGGAACTGGGCGCGCTTTCGCTTGAGGAATTGCGCCAGTTCGGCAGCGAGTTTGACGCCGACTTTTACCACGCGGTGACGCTGGAAGCCACACTCGACTGTCACGACGTGATCGGCGGAACGGCGCGCAGCCACGTTGCACAGGCGCTGAACGAAGCGGCGGCCAGGATCAAGGCGCTCACCGACATCGATACCCGGGAGGCAGCCCATGCGGGTGCGTAAGGCACTGCTCTCTGACGCCTCCAATGTCTACGACCTGGTGAACTCGCTCTCCGGCGACGGCACCCTGCTCAAGCGCGCCTTTGCGGAGATCTGCGAAAACATCCGCGACTTCACGGTGGCGGAATCGGACGGCGGCATCTTTCTCGGCTGCGGCGCGCTGCACTTCTACGGGCCGCATCTCTGCGAGGTGCGCTCGATCGTCGTCAAGCCCGAGGCAAAAGGTCAGGGCGCGGGCGGCGGCATCCTCAAGGCGCTGATCGAAGAAGCGGAACTGCACGGCATCCAGTCGGTGTGCCTGTTCACGCGCATCCCCGATTTCTTCTTCAAGTACGGCTTTCGCGTCGTGGAAGACAAGGCCGAGTTGCCCGACAAGATCTTCAAGGACTGCCAGAACTGTCCGCGGCTGCACCGCTGCGACGAAGTCGCGATGGTGCGCGGCCGGATTCCCCGCATCTCGATTCTGGGACCGCGGCACGAGGCGCAGGAGCTGGTGAAGATCTCGGGGTAAGAGGCAGACTGAACCGTCAGCCACTCCCCACTGCTTGCCCGGAATCGCATGCGCAGGTGCCGGAGCCGGAACCTGCGCATACCTGGATTGCCTACAGAATCCTCACGCCAGTGAGATCTTCAGCGCTGCGCCGTAGCCAAAAGCCGGCCCCGGCTGGGTGGGCATCTTCACGCGTAGTGCCTGCGCGGTCTGCTGCCAGGTCAATTTGCGATCCGTGCCCAGCAAGCTCACGTTGGCGATTTTCCCGGGCTGCGTCTGGCTGGCCGTTCCCAGCGAAGCAATCTCCGTCTCGCCCTCCGGCCAGCCCATGAAGATGGCATAGATCACATTGTTGGCCTTGTTGCGCGTGAAGCGGATGTCTTGCGAGCCGAGCAAACTGATGCTGGTCCCTTTGAATGCGCCGCTGTGGATCTTGGCAGGACCCTCCCCGTACAGCTTCCAGGGGCGGGTCTCATAGATGGCCTCGCCGTTGATCTTCATCCAGGCAGTGATCTGGTCGAGCACCGCAATCTCCTTGCTGTCGATGGTGCCGTCAGGCTTGCCGGGAATGTTCAGAATGAAGGTGCCGTTCTTGCTCACAGTATCCACCAGCCAGTGGATGACGTCGCGCGGTGGAAGGTAGCCGCCGTATTCCCCATCCATCTCGTACAGCGCGCGCTGGTAGTGCCATTCGCCGATGCAGGTCTCCGATTGCCAAGTGTAAGGCATAATGCCGCCGGTCAGGCCTCGCTCGTAGTCGGCAACCACGGCCTTGGCCAGGTGATCCGGCACATTCTTGATGGTGATCACGCCCTCCATCTTGCCGGAGTGGGTCTTCAGGCTGCGGTTGTAGAAATACGCGCCGATATTCATGCCGCCCCAGCCCAGCGGCAGCAGCGGATTGTCGAAGTAAAGCAGGTCGGGATCGTGCTGGTCGATCAGGTCGCGGGTACGGTCGTAGAAGTTCTTCACATAGGAAGCGTCCGGCAACGCATTGTGCGGGTGCTTGGCGCCATAGAGCCGCTGCGGATCGAAGCCCTGCCACCACTGCTGCTTCCCGTCCTTCTCTGTCAAGGCGCCGTCGTACGGCACGCCTGTCAGCGGCCCGGTCTTGTCCGCGTCGTGGGAGGTCTGGAACCACCACCAGTTGCGCGCCTGATGCACGGTCACACCCAGCCGCAGTCCTTGCTTGCGCGCCGCCGCAGCCCACTCGCCGATCACGTCGCGATGCGGACCGATCCTGGTCGCGTTCCACGGCTGATGCCTGGAGTTCCAGGTATCGAAGCCGTCGTGATGATTGGCGAGGGCGATAAAGAACTTCGCTCCGGCATTCTTGTAGCGCTGGATCAAGCCTTCTGGGTCCCAGTTGAGCAGCGTCCATTGCGGACACAGATCCTTGTATCCGAACCGCGAAGGCGCGCCGTAGTGTTCCACCTGGTACTGATACTGCTGCAATCCCTGCACGTACATCTTGCGCGCATACCAGTCGCCGTCTTCGGGAACGCATTGCGGAGACCAGTGCGCCCAGATGCCGAACTTCGCGTCGCGATACCAGTCCGGAACATCGTATTGCAGAAGCGAATCCCAGGTGGGCTTGTACGGTCCTTCGCCGCTCAGGCCGCTCACCGGCGCATTCATGGGAACGCCATCCCAGGAACCGCCAGGCACCGGCAACTCGGGGGGACGGCCCCAGCGGGTTGGCTCCCAGTTGGCCTCGCTGAGCTTTTCCTCCACGATCTTGCCATCCACGAGTGCGTAGAAGACTCTCTGCTCGGCTGGAGTGGAACAAAAGTCGGCGTACGACTGATGCAGGGTGTTAAAGCCGGCAGGCGCCGCGGCATTGGATTCACCCGTGGCAGGTACGGCGCGGGCTGCGGCAGCAGCCGCCATGAGCTTGCAGAATTCCCTTCGTTGCATGGGCCCTATATCTCCTCAGACGGTTTGTGCTGCCAATTCTGAAAGCGTTTTCATTTCTCTCGCAGCATCCGTTTCCAAAGGCCCGCGCAATACGCAGGCCCGGATCAACTAACCATAGGTCTTTCGGTTCCGGGTTGGCAATTCCATCGGACTCAGGTCCGTTCCTCGCGTCTCAAGGTCGCCGCTGCAACCGCGGCCTGGCCGTAACTCAGTCCCCCATCCCCAGGACTGACCCGCATGGAACGAAACACTTCAAACCCTGCGCTCTCGAGCTGCGTCCGTAACTGCAGCGACAAACGGCGGTTGTGCAGACAGCCTCCGCTCATGGCCACCTGCGCAATCCCGGTGGCTTCCCGGGCCAGCACCGCTGCGCGAACAAAGCCATCAGCAACCGCAGCGTGAAAACGGGCCGCAATGCGAGTTGCAGCGACACCGCCGTACAGATCGCGCACAAGCGCGCGCCATAACGACGCAGTCCCCAGAATCGCCGGTTGGCGGCGCGACCAATCACCGGGCCGGAGTTCAAGGCTGTACGCCAGATTTGCACCCTGCATAGACGGCTCGTCGATGCAGATGGCTTCCAGTTCGATGGCGGCCTGCGCCTCGTAATCAACTTCGCGGCAGCCAAGAACAACGGCGGCCACGGCATCGAACAGGCGCCCCAGGCTCGACGTGAACGGTGTGTTCAGATTTCGCTCCATCATGCGCGCGAGCAGCCGCGCCTCCTGCGCCGATGCTCCGGTCAGTTGCATGCTCTCATTGAGCGAAAGGCCTGCCGCATGCAGTGCCCCAAAAGCCATCCGCCAAGGCTCGCGTACGGCAGCATCCCCACCGGGCATGGGCACATACTCGAGATGCGCAAAGCGTTCGAAGCTGTCGAGGCGCACAATCAGAACTTCCCCGCCCCAGATGTGGCCGTCGGTTCCGTAGCCAGTGCCGTCGAGCGAAAGCCCGATGACGGGATCCTCGATGCCATGCTCCGCCATGCATCCGGCAATGTGCGCATGATGATGCTGCACGGGGATGAGCGGCAGATTGCGCTCCGCAGTCCACTGGTGGGCCCACGACGTGGAAAGATAGCCGGGATGCAGATCGCGCGCCACCGCCCGCGGCTCGATCTCGAAGGTGCGCATGAGATGGTCGAGCGACTCGCGGAAAAAGTCCAAGCCGCTGAGATTCTCGAGATCGCCCAAGTGCTGGCTCTGGTAAGCGAAGCGTCCGCGCGCCAGCGTAAACACGTTTTTAAGATGGCCGCCTACCGCCAGCAGCGGCGGCGCATCGAGCGGTAGCGGAACAGAGAGCGGCACATATCCGCGCGCACGGCGCAGAAACTGCGGGGCGCCATCCACTACCGCCAGCACGGAGTCGTCGCAGCGCTGCAGGATCTCGCGGTCGTGCAGCAGAAACGCGTCGGCGACGTCGCCGAGACGCTGGCGTGCTTCGTCGTTGTCGATGGCGATCGGCTCTTCGCTCAGGTTGGCTGAAGTCATCACCAGCGCGCGCAGGCGCCGGTCGGCGAAGAGCAGATACTGCAATGGCGCATAGGGCAAAAAGATGCCGAGCCAGGGAACGCCCGGCGCCACCGAAGCGGCGATGCCATTGCCGGCGCGCGCGCGGAGGAGCACGATGGGGCGCGCCGGCGCGGTCAGCAGCGCTTCTTCGTCCGCACCGATTGCGCAGAGATCGTGCGCAGCAGCCAGATCGCGCACCATGATGGCCAGCGGCTTGCCGTAGCGGCGCTTGCGCTGGCGCAGGCGCATGACGGCAGCTTCATCGGTTGCGTCCACGGCAAGATGAAAGCCGCCGATGCCTTTGATGGCGACGATCTGACCGGCGAGCAGGAGGTCGATCGTCTCCTGAACCGGATCGGCGCAGGCGATCTCGCTTCCATCCGATTTCACCAGCCACACGCGCGGGCCGCAGACCGGGCAGGCGTTGGGCTGGGCGTGAAAACGGCGATTGCCGGGATCGTCGTACTCGGTCTGGCAGGCCGCGCACATGGTGAACCGCGCCATCGAAGTCTGCGGGCGGTCATACGGAATACGGCGCGTGATGGTGAAGCGCGGGCCGCAGTTGGTGCAGTTCAGAAACGGATAACGGTAGCGGCGATCGGTTGGATCAAAGAGCTCGCGAAGACAATCGGCGCAAGTGGCTGCATCGGCGGGGATGCCGGTGCTGACCTGTCCGCGCACCTCGCTGCCGATGATGCGAAACTCGCTTTCCTGCTTCGATTGAATCGCGTGTACCACCACGGAATCGATGCGTGCCAGCGGCGGGGCTTCTGCAGTCAGGCGCGCGCGAAACGAGGCCAAACGTTCGGGCGCGCCTTCGATCTCGATGCTGACTCCGTCGGTGTCGTTGCCGATGAATCCCGCCAGGCCCTCCTCCAGCGCGAGACGGTAGACAAACGGGCGGAAGCCGACGCCTTGTACGACGCCGCGCACCTCAACCTGGCACCGCTCTCGATCTTGATCAGCACCGCCTGTCAACAGAGGCCTCGTACGCACCAGCATAAAGCAAATCCGAACGGCCTCGTAGAACTACCGCCTTCCCGGAGGGACGCAGCAGCCCAGCGGGGTAGTCTGAATTGGGGAGGAAGGATGTTCCTCGCACAACAGACCCGCGCAGGGATGACGGCCGTCGCGGCGCTCCTTGGCGCAAGTTTGACCGCTCCGTTCGGATACGCCCAGCAGGCGCGCAATGCCGCAGAGATCATCCGCCTCGTGGACAATGCCGTGCGGGCGCGCGCGGAGAACGTCGAAGGCTTCACCGATATTGAGCACTACGTCGTCTATCGTGGCGATCCTCTCCACTCCGTCGCAGAGATGACCGTGCGCGACAGCTACACCAGAGCCAAAGGCAAGACCTACCAAATCCTGTCCCAGAGCGGATCGGAAATCATCTTCAAATTCGGATTGAAGCCGCTGCTCGACAACGAAACCGCGATCAATCAACCGGATAAGGTGGCGCAATCGTGGTTTACTTCGGCGAACTACTCGATGACCTTGCAGGGCAACGAGCAGACGGTGAATGGACGCGCATGTTACGCGCTGCGCATCAAGCCGCGGCAGAAGGCTCCCAATATGATCGATGGCGCCATTTGGGTAGATACCCACGACGGCACGCTGGTCAGAGTGGATGGGATCGCGTCCAAGAGCCCCTCGCCGTTTGCCGGAACCACGCACATGATGCGCGATTACATCAATGTAGATGGTTACTCGATGGCCGCACATGCGCGCGCCCAATCGAAGAGCTTTCTCTTCGGACAAACCGTGGTCACGATCGATTACAGCGACTATCATCTTGACCTGCGGCCGCTCCGGAATGAGAACGGCAAGTGATCTGCGAAGGTGATCCATCTCACTTTCATGTCGCTGCAAATAACTGAAGAAAAAATAGATAGCCACACTCCCGCGTGACCACTGTCACGGACCGGAATCCACGATCCGGCATACAAAGGAACTGAGGTTAAGCGGACCTGCTGAGACGCGCTCCGATGCCGCTTTCCCGTTGGAGGAACCTTGGCTGCCTTCACCCCTCCGCCACTGCCAAGCGATGACAACCGCTGGAAGATCGTGAACGGAACGATGCGCAAGAATGGCTTCGCCCGTCATGCCCTGATTGAAACCCTGCACACCGTACAGCAGTCGTTCGGGTATCTTGACGACGATGCAATCCGCTTTGTGGCGCGCTCGTTGCGCGTACCCCTCAGCCAGGCATACGGTGTGGTCACCTTCTACCACTACTTCAACCTGAAGCCGCCGGGCCGGCACACGCTGACCATCTGCGCCGGCACCGCCTGTTACATCAAAGGCGCGGACAAACTGCTAGCCGATGCGGAGAAGAAGCTGGGCGTGAAGCCGGGCAAGACCACCGGCGACGGCGAGGTGAGCCTGATGATGGCGCGCTGCGTTGGCGCATGCAGCCGCGCGCCGGTGGCGCTCTGCGACAACGAGGTCCGGGGCGAACTGACGCGCGCGCAGATGATCGAGCAACTGGAAAGGTGGACGGTGGCATGACGATCGAGGAGCTCGAACAGATTGCGCAGAGCGTGCGCCAGGAAAATGCCAAGTACGACTACGAAGTGAACGTGTGCATGGATCTGGCCTGCGCCAGCCAGGGCTCCGGCAAGCTCAAAGAAGAGCTGGAAAAATCCGCCGCGGACTCGGGAAAGAGGATTCTGGTGCGGCGCACCGGGTGCATGGGCCCCTGCTCGCACGGGCCGCTGGTGCGCATCGATCCCGAGGAGCGGCTCTATGAGCATGTGCCGCCTGCAAAAGCGCAACGAATCGTCGACAGCCTGGGTGGGGCGCCGATCGCGGAGTTGCAGTGCGATCTGAACGAGCACTTCGAGAGCCAGGTGCGCGTCGTGCTGGAGAACGCCGGCTACATCGATCCCGAAAAGATGGACGACTACATTGCGCGTGATGGATACAAGGCGCTGCTCACCGTCTTGCTGGAGATGACGCCCGGTGGCGTGATTCATCGCATCACCGAGAGCGGGCTGCGCGGGCGTGGCGGCGGCGGTTACCCCACTGGCTTGAAATGGGGCACAGTGGCCAAGGCCGCAGGCGGCGTGAAGTACGTGGTCTGCAACGGCGACGAGGGCGATCCGGGCGCGTTCATGGACCGCAGCGTGATGGAAGGCGATCCGCACCGGGTTCTCGAAGGCATGGCTATCGCCGCCTATGCAGTGGGCGCCAGCAAGGGCTTCATCTACGTGCGCGCGGAGTATCCCATCGCTGTCTCGCGGCTCACCACGGCGCTTCGCGAGGCGCGGCGGCGCGGCCTGCTCGGCAACAACATCGCCAACACGCCGTTCAGCTTCGATGTGGAGATACGGCTGGGCGCGGGCGCATTCGTCTGCGGCGAAGAGACTGCGCTGATCGCATCCATCGAAGGCAAACGCGGCACCCCGCGCACCCGGCCGCCCTATCCGGCTTCGAGCGGACTGTGGGGCAAGCCCACGCTCATCAATAACGTGGAGACCTTCGCCAACATCGCGCCCATCGTGCGCAACGGGGGGAAGTGGTTCCACGACATGGGCTCGGAACGCAGCAAGGGCACTAAGGTCTTCGCATTGACCGGCAAGATCGCCAACACCGGGCTGGTCGAGGTGCCGATGGGGATCAAGCTGCGCGAGATCATCGAAAAGATCGGAGGCGGCGTTCCCGAAGGACACACCTTCAAAGCAGTCCAGACCGGCGGGCCCTCCGGTGGCTGCATTCCCGCGGAGATGCTGGACGTGGGCGTAAGTTACGATGCGTTGCTCAAAATGGGGTCGATCATGGGCTCGGGCGGCATGATCGTGATGGATGACAGCTCGTGCATGGTCAATGTGGCGCGCTTCTTCGTGGAGTTCTGCATGACCGAGTCGTGCGGCAAGTGCATTCCCTGCCGCGCCGGCACGGCACAGATGCACACGCTGCTGACGCGCATCAGCAACGGCACCGGCACGCTGGAAGACCTGGAGTTGCTTGAGGACCTTTGCGTCACCGTCAAAGAAGCCAGCCTCTGCGGACTGGGCCAGACCGCGCCCAACCCGGTGCTGAGCACGCTCAAGTACTTCCGCAACGAGTACATCGAACACATTGTGAACAAGCGATGCCCGGCTGGCGTGTGCGGCATGGAAGCTGCGGCGGAGGTGCTGGCATGAGCGCGGAGAACGACGTCAGAACTCTCACCATCGACGAGCAGGAGGTCAGCGCCCGCCCCGGCCAGACCATTCTGGAGGTGGCCCGGGAGAACGGAATCAACATCCCCACACTGTGCCATCTGGACGGCCTGAGCGACGTGGGCGCGTGCCGCCTGTGCCTGGTGGAGATCAAGGGCAGCAACAAGCTGCTGCCCGCCTGCGTGGCCACCGTGCAGGAAGGCATGGAGGTCAGCACCGACACCGAGCGGCTGCGCAGGCACCGCCGCACGATTCTCGAACTGCTCTTCGCGGAACGCAACCACGTGTGCTCGGTATGCGTCTCCAACGGCCACTGCGAGTTGCAGGCCATGGCCCAGGAGCAGGGGCTCACCCACGTACGGCTGCCCTATCGCTACGCGAAATTCGACGTGGACGCTTCGCACGATCGCTTCACCGCCGACCACAACCGCTGCATTCTGTGTCTGCGCTGCGTTCGCGCCTGCGCCGAGATCGAGGGCGCGCATGTGTGGGACGTGATGGGCCGCGGCATCGACTGTCTGGTCATCACCGACCTGCACGAGCAATGGGGCAACTCGACCTGCACACGCTGCGGCAAGTGCGTGCAGGTGTGCCCGACCGGCGCTCTGTTTGAAAAGAGCAAGATCGGCACCGAGCGCCCCAAGGATCCGCAGTTTCTGCCCTACCTGAACCTGATGCGGGAGGCGCAATGAGCAAAGTAAAGCTTGCCACCGTGTGGCTCGACGGATGCTCGGGATGCCACATGTCGTTCCTGGACATGGACGAGCGGCTGCTGGAGTTGGCCGAACTGGTGGATGTCGTCTACAGCCCGCTGGTTGACGTCAAGGAATATCCCGAAGAGGTGGACATCGCGCTGGTTGAGGGAGCGGTCGCCACGGTGGCCGACGAGGAGAAGATCCGAAAGATCCGCGCGCATACGCGGACCCTGATTGCGATGGGCGATTGCGCCATCACCAGCAACGTGCCCGGGATGCGCAACGCCATCGGACCGGAACCCGTTTTGCAGCGCGCGTACTTTGAGAATGCGAGCGCGCAGCAGCAGATTCCCACCGAGGGACTTCCCAAGCTGCTGCGCACCGTACGTCCCATTCAGGACTTCGTGAAGGTGGATGTCTACCTGCCCGGCTGCCCGCCCTCGGCGGAGACCTTTCACACCGCCCTGACTGCACTCCTCACCGGCGAGCCGATGGACATCCCTGCGCTAACCCGCTTTGGAGCCTGAGGAGCGCGGGTCGCCATACCCGCGCTTGATTGCGAATTTGGAGTTTCCCATGAGCCAGACCATCACCATCGACCCGGTAACGCGCCTCGAGGGTCACGGCAAAATCACCATCCAGCTCGACGGCGCCGGCGAGGTCGCCTCCGCTCACTTTCACGTGACGCAGGTGCGCGGCTTCGAGCGCTTCAGCGAAGGACGTCCGTTCTACGAGATGCCCGGACTGATGGCGCGCGTCTGCGGCATCTGCCCGGTTTCGCACCTGATCGCCTCGGCCAAAGCCTGCGAGGCCATCATGTCGGTGCGGATTCCGCCGACCGCCGCGCAGCTACGCCGCATGCTCAACCTGGCGCAGATGGTGCAGTCGCACGCGCTGAGCTTCTTCTATCTGGCTTCTCCTGATCTGCTACTGGGCATGGAGGCCGATCCGGCCGTGCGCAATGTGCTGGGCCTGGCCGCGGCTAACCCCGCCCTGGGACGCGCCGGCATCGGACTGCGCCGCTTCGGCCAGCACATCATCGAGTTGCTGGGCGACAAGCGCGTGCATCCCGGCTGGGTGGTGCCCGGCGGCGTCACCGAGCCGCTCTCCGCCGCCAAGCGCGACCAGATCCTGGCCATGCTGCCCGAAGCCTACGCCAACCTGGCCCTGGCTACGGATGCCTATAAGCAGATCGCCGGGCAGTTCAAGGCCGAGGTCGAAGTCTTCGCCAACTTCCCCTCCAGCTACATGAGCCTGGTCCATGAGGATGATTCCATCGAGTTCACCGATGGCACGCTGCGCCTGGTCGATGCGGAGGGCAAGACCATTGAAGACGGCATCACCGCCAACCGCTTCGCCGAGGCGATTGGCGAGGCTGTGGAGCCATACAGCTACACCAAGTTCCCGTACTATAAGCCGCTGGGGTATCCGCAGGGCTGCTATCGCGTAGGGCCGCTGGCCCGGCTCAACATCGTCAAGTCCATGGGCACTCCCAAGGCGGAGAAGGAATTGGCCGAGTTCAAGCAGTTGGCCGATGGCCCGGTTGCCAGTTCGTTCTACTACCATCACGCGCGGCTGGTGGAGATGCTCTACGGCCTGGAAAAGATCGAGGAGATCCTGGCTGACCCGCACATCCTCGACAAGCACGTGCGCGCGACGGCCGGGGTCAACCGTGAAGAGGGTGCAGGACACGCCGAAGCGCCCCGCGGCGTGCTGCACCACCACTACAAAGTCGATGAGGACGGCAAGATTACCTGGGCCAACCTGGTGATCGCCACCGGGCAGAACAACCATGCGATGAATCGCGGTGTGATGCAGGCCGCGAAGGCCTACGTGCAGGACGGCAGATTCACGGAAGGCGGTTTGAACCGGATTGAGGCGGTGGTGCGCACCTTCGATCCCTGCCTGAGCTGCTCGACGCATGCCTTCGGGCAGATGCCGCTGGCGGTGGAGATCGTCTCGGCTGCCGGCGAGGTGGTGGACCGCGTGGTACGCGACTGAACGGAGCGGCCGTGCAGGGCTATCCGGCCGGCGGCCGGGATCGGCCACGGAAGATTGCCGGGCGGCGGGGACGCCGCCCGCACAGCCGGTTTGGAAACCGGCGCTACTCTGGGGCGCTACTCTTGGCGGGTTACTCTTCTTTTATGCGGAACTCTGCTCGCATCCGCTGCCTGATTCTCGCCTGCGGCAACCCGCTGCGCGCAGACGACGGCGTTGGCCCGTGCCTGGCAGCTTGGGCCGAAGAGCGCTTTCGCGGTGAGCCGGACGTGCGCGTGATCGCACGCCAGCAATGGGGTCCGGAGCTGGCCCAGGAGATCGCTCACGCCGAATGCGTCCTGTTTGTTGATTCTTCTCTGCAATCACGGGCCGGCGCAGTGGCGGCCGCTGACATCGGACCCTCGCCAAGCGTGGGGAATTGGACGCATCATCTGGGCGCGGCGGAACTGCTGGCACTCAGTCGCCAGCTTTATGATTCCCTGCCCCAGCGCGCGATCCTGCTTACAGTAGGAGTGAGCTCGATGGCGATGGACGAAGAACTGAGCGAAGCGGTCCGCGCGGCGATCCCAGAGGCCCGCGCGCAGATCGAACGTTTCGTACTCTCTCAACGGGCAGCCCTGGCAGCCAGTCCCCTGGCTCAGTAAGACTCCTCGCCCGCTCCGCCGCACGGAGCCATCTGCACCCGGAACGCACTGCGACCGACCAAAAAGAATCGGCGGCTGCCGGTTGGTTCCAGTAGCCGCCGCAGAAGAACTGGGAGCCAGATTCAAAACGCCGAAATGGTCGGCCGCAGGCTGTACGAGCTCAGCGTCTTGATGTAGTTGCCGCGGTCGTAGGGCGTGGTATCGGGCACGGAGCGGCGGCTCAGGCAGCCGCGCATCTCGGCCAGCGAGGCGTACTCGCGCTTCTCCAGCCAGTAGCGCAGGCCGTCGAGCACGCGCGCAATGTGATCGATGCCGTGAATGTGCAGCGCCGAGACCATCATCGCAACGCTGCCACCGGCCATGATCGCCTTGAGCACGTCTTCGACGGAGTGCACGCCGCCGGTGATGGCGATGTCGCCCTTCAGGTGCCCGTAGAGAATGGCGGCCCAATGCAGACGTGGCAGCAGTTCGGAGGGCGTGGAGAAGTGCATCGTGGGCCGCACCTCCAGCGCCTCGATGTCGAAATCAGGCTGGTAGAAACGGTTGAACAGCACCAGTCCGCGCGCGCCGGCTGCCTCCAGCCGCATGGCCAGGTTGGGGATACTGGTGAACGACTGTGACAGCTTCACCGCTACCGGCACCTTCACGGCCTTGCAGACGCTCTCAACCAGCGCGAGCAGTTGGCACTCGATGTCCTCCGCGGTTTGCGAAGCGTCTGTCGCCAGGGCGAAGGTGTTCAGCTCGATGGCCTGCGCGCCGGCCTGTTCCACATCCCTGGCATAGCGCACCCAGCCGCCGGCAGAAGCTCCATTCAGGCTCGCCATGATGGGGATCTTGACTGCCTCGCGCGCCTTGCGCAGGTGTTCCAGGTAACTGTCATGCGACATGTGGTAGTCGCCCTGCTCCGGCAGATAGTTCAAGGCCTCAGGGTAGGAGTTGGTGCCGCGCGAAAGATCGTCATCCAGAGCGCGTGACTCCAGGGCGAGCTGCTCCTCAAACAGCGAGGTGAGGACGATGGCCGAGGCGCCCGCGTCCTCCATGTGACGGATGTTGTCGATCCTGTCGGAAAGCGGCGTCGATGCAACCACGATGGGGCCATTCAGCAGGAGTCCCAGGTACTGCATGGAGAGATCGCTCATTCCTCACCTCCGGCAACTACGGCCGCTGTTTTTTCGTCCGGTTGGTTTTCCGTTGGGTCAGGGGGCGCAATGTTCGGCGTCTCGCCGCGGCCGGGCATGGCCGCGCGCGCCGAGTAGACGCGCCACTGGCGCTCCACGTCGTCCTGCGCATCCTTCAGCAGTTCCTCCGCCAGTTCCGGATTGCCGCGCACCAGCATGGTGTACCGGGCCTCGCGGTACGCGTACTCCTTGAGCCGAATGGAAGGCGCCTTCGAGTCGAGCTGGAAGGGATTCTTGCCCTCGGCACGCAGGCCCGGGTTGTAGCGCATCAGCGGCCAATAGCCGGCCTGGACAGCCAGCTTCTGCTGCTCGAGCCCATGCACCAGGTCGTAGCCGTGCGCGATGCAGCTCGCATAGGCAATGATCAGCGACGGCCCCTCGTGCGCCTCGGCTTCCTGGAAGGCCTTGATGACGTGGGTGTCGTTGGCGCCGAGCGCCACCTGGGCTACATACACCGAACCGTAGCTCACGGCCTCCATCGCCAGATCCTTGCGGCTGGTGGGCTTGCCGCTGGCAGCGAACTTTGCAACCGCTCCGCGCGGCGTGGCCTTGGAGGCCTGTCCGCCGGTGTTCGAGTAGACCTCAGTGTCCAGAACCAGCACGTTCACATTCTTGCCGGAGCCGAGCACATGATCGAGTCCACCGAAGCCGATGTCGAATGCCCAGCCGTCGCCGCCCAGGATCCACACGCTTTTGCGGACCAGCGTATCGGCGATGGCCAGCAGGTTCTTGGCATCGGAGGAGGTGTTGCCTGCGAGCTTCTGGCGCAGCAGTTCTACGCGGGCCCGCTGCGCATCGATCTCGGCCTCGGTCTTTTGCGCGGCGCCTACCAGGCCCGCGGCCAGCTCCGGACCGATCTCGGCAGCGAGGCGCGTCACCAGCAACTCCGCGAAGACCTTCTGCTGGTCGAGAGCGGTGCGCATGCCAAAGCCGAACTCGGCGTTGTCTTCGAAGAGCGAGTTGGACCACGCGGGGCCGCGGCCCTTTGTGTTGTGGGAATAAGGCGTGGTGGGCAGGTTGCCACCGTAGATCGATGAGCAGCCGGTGGCGTTGGCAATGTAGAGCCGGTCGCCGAAGAGTTGGGTGAGCAGCTTGATATAAGCGGTTTCACCGCAGCCCGCGCAGGCGCCGGAGAACTCGAAGAGCGGCTGCAGGAGCTGGATGTCCTTCACCTGTCCGTGCGAGAGCTTGGAGCGGTCGACCTCGGGCAGGTTGACGAAGAACTCCCAGTTCTCGCGCTCCGGCTCGCGCAGCGGCGCTTGGGGCGCCATGTTGATGGCCTTGTGGCTGGCGTCGCTCTTGCTCTTCACCGGGCATACTTCCACGCACACCGCGCAGCCGGTGCAGTCCTCGGGCGCCACCTGCAAGGTGTAGCGCTCCTGCTCCATCGCCTTCCATTTGGGCTTGGCCCACTTGAGCGTCGCCGGGGCCTTCTCCGCGAGTTCCGGGCTGTACACCTTGGAGCGGATCACCGCGTGCGGGCAGACCATCACGCACTTGCCGCACTGGATGCAGAGCTTCTCATCCCAAACCGGGATGAACTGCGCAATATTGCGTTTCTCCCACTGCGAAGTTCCCGAAGGGAAGGCGCCGCCGGCGGGAATGGCGCTCACCGGAAGCTGATCGCCGCGGCCCGCCGCAATCTCGCCCAGCACATCGCGCACGAACTCCGGCGCGGCCGGCGAGATGGAGGGAATCAGATCAAACTCGGAGGAGACTGCCGCGGGCACATCCACCTTCTCCAGGTGAGCCAGCGCCGCGTCCACAGCCGCAAAGTTCTTCTGCACCACAGCCTCGCCGCGCTTGCCGTAGGTCTTCTGGATGGCCTTTTTGATCTGCGCGATGGCCTCGTCGCGCGGCAGCACGCCGCTGATGGCGAAGAAGCAGGTCTGCATGATGGTGTTGATGCGCGTTCCCATCCCGGCTTCCCGCGCCACCTTGTAACCGTCGATCACGTAGAACTCGATCTTCTTGCGCAAAATCTCCTGCTGTGTGGTCCGAGGAAGGTGACTCCACACTTCGGCGGCCGGGTACGGCGAGTTGAGCAGAAAGACGGCTCCCGGCATCGCCGCCTCCACCACGTTCATCTTTTCCAGGAAGCTGAAGTTGTGGCACGCGACGAAGCTGGCCTGCGAGATCAGATAGCTGGAGCGGATGGGATTGGGACCGAAGCGCAGGTGCGAGGTAGTCATCGAACCCGATTTCTTGGAGTCGTAGACGAAGTAGCCCTGCGCGTAGTTCGGCGTGTTGCTGCCGATGATCTTGATGGAGTTCTTGTTGGCGCCTACAGTGCCGTCGGAGCCGAGGCCGTAGAACAGCGCGCGCACGGTCTGCGGATCTTCGGTGGAGAAGGCGGGATCGTAGTCCAGGCTGGAGTGGCTAAGATCGTCGTTGATGCCGATGGTGAAGTGATTCTTGGGGGCGGCCTTGGCCAGTTCATCGAAGATGCCCTTGACCATGGCCGGCGTGAACTGCTTCGAGGACAAGCCGTAGCGCCCGCCGATGACCTTGGAAGACGCCAGCTTGCCACCGTTCTCGGCCAGAACCGTAACGATGTCCTGATAGAGAGGCTCCCCGGCAGCGCCCGGCTCTTTGCAGCGGTCCAGCGCGGCGATGGCCTTTACGGTGGCGGGCAGCGCACCCAGGAAGGCGGAGGCGTCGAAGGGGCGATACAGCCGAATCTTGAGCAGACCGACCTTCTCGCCCTGGCGCACCAGGGCATCCACGGCCTCTTCCGCAACATCAGCGCCCGAACCCATCAGGCAGATCACGCGCTCGGCATCGGGAGCGCCGTAGTAATCGAACAACCGGTAGGCACGGCCAGTCTGGGCAGCAAACCGGTCCATCACCGACTGCACGATGCCGGGCACCTTTGCATAGAACGGGGTGCACGCCTCGCGGGCCTGGAAGAAGACATCGGGATTCTGCGCGGAGCCGCGAATGAAGGGGCGGTCGGGCGAGAGCGCGTTCTTGCGGAACGCGATCAGATGCTCGTCGCTGACCAGAGCGCGAATGGTCTCATCGGCGATGGGCTCGATTTTGCCAATCTCATGCGAGGTGCGGAAGCCGTCGAAGAAATGGATGAAGGGAATACGCGATTCCAGCGTGGCGACCTGGGCGATCAGCGCCAGGTCTGCGACCTCCTGCACCGAGTTCGAGGCCAGCATCGCCCAGCCGGTGGAGCGGCAGGCCATCACGTCGGAGTGGTCGCCGAAGATGGAGAGCGCGTGGGTCGCAAGGGTGCGCGCGGTCACGTGCATGGTCGCCGGGGTCAATTCGCCGGCAATCTTGAACATATTGGGGATCATCAGCAGCAGGCCCTGCGAGGCGGTGAAGGTGGTGCCGAAGCACCCAGCCTGGAGCGCGCCGTGCAGTGCACCCGCGGCGCCGCCTTCGCTCTGCAGTTCCTCAACCACCGGGACGGCGCCCCAGATGTTCTTCTTGCCCTCCGAGCGCCACTGGTCGGCCCACTCGGCCATCGGCGACGAGGGAGTGATCGGGAAGATGGCGACGACTTCGGACAGGCGATAGGCAACCGAGGCGGCGGCCTCGTTCCCATCCACAATGATGGTCTTTTGCTGGTTCATTCGCTTTTGCCTCTGGGCGTGCTGGTACGGGATTTAAACGCCACTTTGAGTCTCGGAGGCAGGGGCCCGCAACGGCAGTGATGAGGGGCACAAACGAGGGACAGAATCTCATATTGAGGAATATCGCTTCTCTCCGGCGTCCTTCTCTTGCGTGGAGTTTCCATCCACTCCCTTCCTGAGGCACAATCTTCCACAAAGCCTCTCAGAGTTTTCCTGGATTCGGCCCCAAGGAGGGACCGCGGCTACGCCGCTCCACGTCAATATCCCCGCGTACAGCGATGCCCTGGTCATGCTGGGGACAGCCGCCGTTCTTATTCCGCTCTTCCGTCGTTGGGGCGTGAATCCCGTGCTTGGCTACCTTGGAGCCGGAGCGCTGCTGGGGCCCTTCGGACTGGGCGCATTCGTGACCCGGCTGCGGCCTCTCTACTGGTTCACCATCGCCGACACCCAGAACCTGGCAGGCATCGCGGAACTGGGCATCGTCTTTCTGCTGTTCGTCGTCGGGCTGGAGCTCTCGCCGCAGCGGCTCAGGGCCCTGGGCAAGCTCGTCGGCGGCTTCGGCACGTTGCAGGTTCTGCTGTGCGCCGCTCTCATCGCGGCAGCGGTAGCGATGATGGGCCAGACCCTCCCGGCGGCAATCATCCTCGGCGCCAGCCTCTCGCTCTCCTCCACGGCCATCGTGCTGGAACTGCTGGCCCGCGAAAGCCGCCTCTCCACCGAGGCCGGAAGAGCCACCTTCGCGGTTTTGCTGGCGCAGGATCTCGCCGCGATTCCGATCCTGATGTTTGTTTCGATCGGCGGCAGCAATACTGGCGGATCCATCGCAGTCGGTTTGCTCAAGGCGCTCCTTCAGGCGGCTATCGCCATTGCCATCATCATCGCCTTTGGCAATCTGCTGATGCGGCCGCTGTTCCGGCTGGTGGCTGCCGCAAGGTCTACCGAACTCTTTATCGCGGCAGTGCTGTTCGTGATCGTGGGAACGGGGGTCGTGGCTTACCAAGCCGGCCTCTCCATGGCATTGGGGGCGTTTATCGCCGGATTGCTGCTGGCCGAAACCGAGTTTCGCCGCGCAATTCAAGCCAGCATCGAGCCGTTCAAGGCGCTCTTGCTGGGCGTGTTTTTCTTTACGGTCGGCACCCGGGTCGACGTGCGCGACCTGGTGCGAGAACCCGCGGCCTTGATCGCCTGCGTCGTGGGCCTGATCTTGATCAAAGCCATCGTGATTACCGGCCTGGGCAGGCTCTTCCGGCTGCCGTGGCCGGCCGCCTTCGAAACTGGGCTTCTTCTTGGTCCAGGCGGCGAATTCGCCTTCGTGGTCATCGGCATGGCAACCGATACAGCTTTGATCGGCCGTCATCTCTCCGGCTTTGCGCTCGCGGTTACCGCAGTGACGATGGCTATGACGCCGCTGCTGTCCAGCGGCGTGCGCCGCCTCTTTGCCGCCAGAGAGGCGATCGTTCCGGAGTTGCCTGCGATCCCCATCGGACGGCGGAAGAGCGCCATCGTGATCGGCTATGGCAGAGTGGGCAAGGCGGTGTGCGAGTTGCTGGCCAGAAACTCCATACCCGCAATCGCCACCGATTACGATCACACCGTTGTGGCCGAACGCGGCCGGGGATATGAGCTCTACTTCGGAGACGCCACCAACGCCGAGTTCCTGAAAGCCTGCGGCCTGGAGCGGGCTACCGGCGTGATCCTCACCATCGATTCACGCGATGCTGTTGACGCCATCGTGGCGCATGTGCGCGCCAGGCGTCCCGAGATTCCGATCATTGCCCGAGCGCGCGATCCCGAACATGCGCGCCACCTCTATCGAATGGGGGTCAGCGAGGCCGTACCTGAAACCAGCGAGGCCAGCCTGCAACTGGCAGAGGCAGCTTTGATCGGATTGGGCATGGACCCAGCCGCCGCATTCCAATCCGTGCAGCGCCGGCGGGACGAGCTTCGCGATGCCTTGCGCCTGTCGCCCTCGCCAAAGTCCAAAGCCTCGGAATAATCGCGAGCGGGCGCGAAGTCATCGGCACAGGCTGTCGAGTTGCTGCTCCGGCTCCGGCGTGAAGGACGGGTAAGGCAGATGCCTGGAGTCAAGGAATTCATTCAGCAGCGAACCGCCGTCGGGAAAGCCGGTGGCTGGATCCTTGGCGTAAACGCGGTTCCGCTCCACCTTGCGAAGGTCGGTGAAGCGAAAACCCTCCTGACGCAGCATCTCCACCAGCCGGGGAAGCATGAGAGTTGTAAACGAGGTCTCGTGCAGCAGCAGCACGTTGGGGACCTCGCGGCCGAAGGCGATCTGCTCCTCCTGCCTTCCTACCCGAATGAACTCCTTCGCATTCTGCATGTAGCTCTGCTCGAGCCACGCGATGCCTGCGGTGTCGCGCTTGGCCAGGCAGCGGTTGTAAGGATCGCTCCACTCGTCGTCATTGAAGTTGAGCGTCACTTCGGCGACGTGATAGCCATGCGCCTGGAGCCAATGGCGAACGTCCTCGCGCTTGGCCACCGTATCCCCCTCTTCCAGATAGGGAAAACGGAACCAGTGCCAGTCATGTCCCTGCGCAAACTCGCGCAACACCGGCTCATCCATGGCAATCTCCCGCTCGTAGGCGGAGGCGCTGTCGCTGCTCAGCTCGGGATGCGACCAGGTGTGGTTGCCGATCCGCATGCCCTTGGCCACCCAGATACGCAGGGCTTGCTGCATGTCCGGATCCTGGTCGAGCCCCACTGCGTTCACAAAACCGTAAACGCCTTTGATGTGGTTGGCACGCAGCTCATTGGCCAGACGGGTAGCGATGGCGGCCCGCGTCTCTCCCGGGGACAATCCACCCGCCGCCGGCATGTCGTCAAAGGTGAGGGCCACCTGGGGATGAGCTTTCAGCGGTTTGAAGTGCTGCAACGGCACGCGGCGTATCACGCCAAAGTCAACGGCACGCGCCCCCTGCGCCGCCACCGCCAGCACAATTCCACACACCAGCCAACCCAGCTTCATACCCTGCCCAGACTCCGCCTGGAATGCACGCACCTATCAGACGGCTCAGAACGCCGAAAGTCGCAGAACCGGATTGAGTGAAAGCGAAGACCTGGAGTAAGCCTTTCCCGCGCTCTGAAGGGGGCAGCAGAAACCGCCGCAGCGGTGGGGGAGCGGGAGGCGATCACTCCTCGCGCAATAGAATGATGGGATCGACCGCCAGCGCCCGCCGCGCCGGCATCACAGCGGCCAGAGTCCCCAACAGAAACATCGCAAGCACCACGCCTCCCAATACCACCGGGTCCTTGGGGGTGGCCTGGTAGACGATGGAGGCGAGCACCCGGGTCGCCATTACGCCCAGCACCAGTCCCGCAATCGAACCGATGGCCAGCAGGCGGAAGGCACGGCCCAGAGAGGCGCGCAGAATCTCGCGACGGCCGGCACCAAGAGCCACGCGAATCCCCAACTCCCGCAGCCGCTTGCTCACCACGTAGGACGCCATCCCAAAGATGCCGGTAACGGCCAGCATCGCGCCCAGCAGACCCAGCACCCCCAGCGCCACCGTGGCCACCCGCGAGGCAAACAGCGCTGAATCCATCTCCTCGGGCCAGCTCCTGATGCGGATGGGCAGGGCGGAATCAAGCCCGTGAAGCGTGTTATCCAGCACCGGCGCAAGATCGGAGGGATTGCGGCTGGAGCGAACCACCAGCACCGTGTGCTGGGTCGCGTGCTGCTGGTAAGAGAAGAACATGGCCGGCATTTGTCCTTCGGTGAGGGTGTGGTATTTGCCGTCCTCGACCACACCCACCACCTCGGCCCGTTGCCCGTCCCAATACTTGAAGTGTCCGCCAATTGCCTTCTGCACCGAGCCGAAGACCTTGACCGCGAACGCCCGGTTGACCAGCGCCACCCCGGGAGCTTTCTTCGTGTCCTGGTAGGTCAGGTCGCGTCCGGCAAGCAGGCGCGTCCCGGCGGCTTGCAGGTAGCCCGGCGAAATCCGGTAGTTCATCGCGTCGGCGGCCTGATTGGTGGGCCGGAAGTCGGTGGTGGTGTCGGTGTAAACGTAGGAATCGCCGCCGCCAAGGCCCAGCGGGGTCTGGTCGATGTAACCCGCTGCCTGAACTCCGGGAATAGCCGCAACCGCATCCAGCATGCGCCGCTGCATGGCGGTGGACTGATCGTCGTTGTAGCCGGCCATGCGCAGGTCCATCTCCGCCAGCATGGCATTCTGTGGGTTGAACCCGTAGCTGCTGTGCAGCGAACGAGCCAGGCCGCGCACCGCCACCAGCGACGAGGTCACCAGCACCGCGCAGATGGCAATCTGCGCCACCAGCAGCAGGTCGCGAAGCGTGAAGCGCCGCAGCCCATTGCCGAAGGCTCCGGTACGAATCACCTGCCACGGGTCGGCGCGCAGGACCTGGCCCACCGGCACCAGTCCAAACAACAGTCCGCTCCCCACCGCCAGCAGCAGGGCTAGCGCATAGGTGCGTACATCCGGATTGACCGGGACATTGATGGGCACATCCGGGATCGGTTGCCACGCGCTCAGGCCGCGCAGAAGAACAATGCCACCGGCCATCCCGGCAATACCTCCCACCAGCGCGACCAGCACCGCCTCGGTGAGCAACTGCCGCACGATCAGCCTGCGTTGCGAGCCGAGCGCCAGGCGCAAAGCGATCTCCTTGGCGCGATCCGCGGCCCGGGCGGCGAACAGGCTGCCAAGATTAGCGCAGGCCGCCAGCAGAATGAGGCCGGCGAGCAGCATCAGGCCGGCCATGAAGGCCCGTGCCGGTCCGCCAAGATAGTCGCCCACCAACCCAGGCCGGGCAAGACTGAAGCGTATCCCATCGTCATCGAACGGATAGGTCTTCGCCAGCCATGCCCCCAGGGTGTTCAGATCGGCTGCCGCCTCGCCCGGCGTCACGCCCGGCTTCAGGCGTCCAATCACAAAGGGAGAATGGCTTCCGCGGTAAATCAGCTCGTTGGACCCGTTCACCGTCGGCTGCTCCACCATCGGAATCCACATGGCCGGTGCAAAGAAGAGCTCGGTTCCACGAAACTCCGGAGGCGCCACGCCCAGAACTGTAAACGGGTGCTTGTTGATATCGATGGAGCGGCCCACCACGCCGCGATCGTCATGAAAGGTGCTGTGCCAGTACGCATAGCTCAGGACGACGTAGGGCGCGCTGTTGATTCCCTTCTCGTCGGAAGCATGAAAGAAGCGGCCAAGGTAGGGCTGAATCCCCAGCGCGTCGAAGTAGTTTCCGCTGGCCAGGAACGGCCACGCCGTGGACGGCCGGCCGCCCGTATCCACACCCACCGCGCCGATGATCTGAAAGCAGACCAAGCTGGCAAAGCTGCGGTTGCGGTCGCGCAGATCCTTGTAGTCGGGATACGATTGCGAGGGCCACTGGAGGCGCTGCACCATATAGAGGTTCTGCGCATCCGGCACGTTGACCGGGCGCAGCACCAGCGCATTCAGCACGCTGAAGACAACGGCATTGGCGCCGATCCCCAGGGCAAGCGTCACGATGGCGGTGATGGCGTACGCGGGCGACTTGGCCAACTGCCGCACCGCCAGCTTCAGGTCGGCGAACATACTGCAACTTACGCCAAATCTTCCGCCGCAGTTCCCCGATTTTTACTCGGCTTGCAGCAGCCCCGCCACCAACGCCTCCCACTCGGCCTCCAGCGCGGGGCGATGGAAGCCCCGGCCGGAGCGGTTATACCAGTAGTTGGCGTTCCAGTCCGCACCTTCCTTGCGGTGCAAATAAGCATGAACGGCCATCGCCTCGGAGGTATCGAGGTCGTTGACCAGCCCGTGCGCGCGGGCCCAGTCGCCCTTGCCGTCCCACCACAACGCTTGCAGGGGAACCGCCAGGCTGGCCGGCGGAGCGGGCGCGGAGAGCGAGGCGCGAAATGCGTCAACCGTCATGGCTCTGTTCTAAAACATGCGCCAGGCGCCCGCAATTGGACTGAGTAGATCCTGGACACGCGCTGCTGCTCTCGTCTGCTCGGCGTCTGGGCCAGCCGGAGTCTATCTGCTTCGGCGAACAGCGAGTCGGACTCGAAGCTGTCCCGTGATCCATATCACTTTTCGGACGCGAATTCCCTGCTACAACTAATAGCGTTCCAGTCCGATTCAAAAGGGTCTACCAGGGGGCCGGGAGAGGCAAATCTCCGATTCCTGCTCCCGGCACGGGAGGTCGCGCCAATGGGAATCCGTTCCGTAAGGAATTCCCCCTGCGCTATTTGCAGCCTGCGGGCGATTGGCCGTATACTGAAGTACGACCAAAGAGGTCGTATTTATGGGCCGCCTCGGGCGAGGCGCTACAGCGGGGTTCACAAGGTGAGCGTTTTGAGCGAATTGGCAGTGGGCGAGACGGCGATGATCGCGACCCTCGAACTGCCGGAATCGGTCCAGAACCACCTGATGCATATGGGATTTGTGCCGGATGCGCGGATCACAGTGCTGCGCCGCGCCCCCGCCGGCGATCCCACCGTCTACGCCATTGACGGCATGGAGATTGCTTTGCGCCGCGAGACCGCCTCGTCAATCCGCGTACGGCCGCAGCAAGAACCCGAGCACAGCGAAGATTCCCACCCAGCACAGGACGTTGCCTGGGCCGAGGTCGCCAGATGAGCACATGTTGCAGCACGCCGGAGTTCGTTCCCCCTTCGACTCCGACGCCGCAAGGAGGCCTTCGCACTGTTGTTCTCATCGGGCCCCCCAATGCGGGCAAATCCACACTCTTTAATCGCCTCACCGGACTGCGCCAGAAGGTGGCCAACTACCCCGGCGTGACCGTCGAGCAGCGCATGGGCGTCATGGCCGGCGTGGGCCGCGATGACCTCACGCTCATCGATCTGCCCGGCATCTACTCGCTGACCCCTTACTCGGAAGACGCGCGCGTGGCGGTGGATGTGCTTCAGGGCACCATGCCCGGCACACCCAAGCCGGACGCGGTGCTGCTGGTTCTCGATTCCCTGCACCTGACCCGGCAACTGATGCTGGCCGCTCCCGTGTTGGCGCAGGGCCTGCCCACGCTGGTGCTGCTCAACATGAGCGACCTCATGGAGGCGCGCGGCGGCCAGATAGACACGCTGAAGCTGGCGCGCGAACTGGGCGCTCCGGTGGCGCAGATCAGTGCCGTGCACGGAACGGGGCTCGACGCGGTTCCGCTCTTCCTGAACCAGCAGGCGCAGCGCGACGCAGCCAAGCCGCTGACCCTGCCGGTGCTCGGCAATGCCGCCAGCACCCACACCTGGGCCGCGCAGGTCAGCCGCCGCACCGGGTATCGCGCCCCGCTGTCGGCCGAGAACAGCCGCAAGATCGACAAGATTCTGCTGCACCGCATCTGGGGACCGCTCCTCTTTTTGGCGGTGGTCATCGGAGTCTTCGAAGTGGTCTTCGCGCTGGGCCAGCCGCTCTCCGACGGCTTCGGCGATCTGCTCACCCAAATCGGCGATCTGGCGCGCCCGCTGCTGCCCTTCGGCTGGCTGCAATCACTCCTCCTTGACGGCATCTGGAAGGGTGTCTGCTCGGTGCTGGTCTTCCTGCCCCAGATCCTGCTGCTCTTTCTCTTTATCGGAATCCTTGAGGACTCCGGCTATCTCGCGCGCGCGGCCCTTATCGCCGACCGGGTGATGCGCTCCATCGGGCTCAACGGCAAGGCTTTCATTCCGCTGCTCTCGGCTTATGCCTGCGCGGTGCCGGCCATCATGGCCACCCGCACCATCGAGAACAAGCGCGACCGCCTGGCCACGATTCTGGTTACGCCGTTCATGACCTGCTCGGCGCGGCTGCCGGTCTACCTGCTGCTGATCGCCGCCTTCATTCCCAATGCGTTTTATCTGGACGGGCTGATCGGGCTGCGCACGCTGGTCATGCTGGGACTCTATGTGGCGGGATTCGTAGCCGCCTTCACCACCGCACGCCTGCTCAAAAGCTCCATCCTCAAGTCCAGCGATACGCCCTTCATCCTGGAACTGCCGCAGTACAGAATGCCCACTCTGCGCTCCCTGGCGCTCCGCCTCGTGGACCGCGCCGGTATCTTCCTGCGCAACGCCGGCACCATCATCGTCGCCGTGACCATGGCGTTGTGGGTGATGGCGCACCTGCCGGTGATGCACACCGCCGCGGGCACGCTGCGCGCTCCCGAACTGGCAGAGAGTTCCATCGGCTGGCTCGGGCACCTGATCGAACCGGCCATCGCACCGCTCGGATTTAACTGGAAGATCGGCATCGGCCTGCTCTCCAGCGTTCTCGCCCGCGAGGTGATGGTCAGCACCCTGGGCACGCTGTACGGCGCGGACCCGAGTACCCATGCGCTGAACCTCCAGGCTGCGCTCCATCACGACCTGAACCTGGCTGGCGCGCTGGCGCTGATGATCTTCTTCGCCTTCGCCATGCAGTGCACCTCGACGATGGCGGTGGTGCGGCGCGAGACAAATAGCTGGAAGTGGCCCGCCATCCAGTTTCTTTACATGCTGGCCCTGGCCTACGGCGCCGCCTTTGCGGTGAATCACATCGTACTTGCCCTGATGCACTAAGCGCGGCATGCGCTAAACGCGGCAAAGCGCGCCATCGTAGTGCATCCATTCATCCGACATGTAGCCCGTACATTCGTTCTGCAGTAGCGCCGGCCTCCAGGCCGGCTGTCGTGTGGGTCCTCCTGGCCCACACCAATCCCGCACCAACAGCAACGCCCGTCCTTTACGGACGGGCGTTGCTGTTGTTTGGCGCTGCGATCAGAGCTTGTGCCAGTTCATCTGCACGCGCACCGGTATCTCGTTCTTGATCGGCACGCCCAGAAACGAAGGCCGCTCAATCTTGAAATCCGAGCAGGTCAACGGAATCGTTCCCGTGATCTGCACCTCGCTTCCCTTCTGCGTGCGCTGGAACGGCACCTGCTGGTAATGCGCCGTCTGTCCGGCAAACTGCACCTGGAGATTGGCGTGAATGGTGCTCGCATCCAGCTCCGACTCCGCAAACTGCGCGCGCACCACGATCATCGGGAACTCGGCGCCCTTGGTCGCCTCAATCATATGCAGGTCGCGATTGCTGTCGCCCGAACTGAATGTTTTCACCGGCACCGCGATGAGGAAATTGCACTGGCTGGCCTGGCAGATGCCCTTACCCTTGGCGGCATTGCTGGTTCCCTCCACCTGGTGCATGGGGTGAGACATGTGATAGGTGAGCGCGGACCAGTCGAGAGCCCACTGCGAACTGCCAGTCTGCGCGGTGATGGAGAGCGCGCCACAAGTCAGCGCGCCCAAAAGGACAGCAAGAAACGCTCTGCGCTTCATTTTTTCTCCCAGAATTTGAGGTGAATCGGCCAGGAAACCGCGATGATCGACGCCCCGTACGACAGAGCGGTAATCGCCGCCACCGCGCCGTGCGCCGCTGCAATGCCGTGCGGCTTTTCGCCGTCCTGCTCCTGCTTAAAGGCCATGGCGCCGAGGATGGGCGTCAGGATCATGCCCGGACCATGCACAAAGGCCAGCGCCTCGTGCACGCGAATGGCACCCCGCTTGTGGGTTCCGGGGATGCGCGGCGCGAAGATGGCAAAGTAGGCGGTGGAAAAGTAGAGACCCGCGGTGGTGCTGCCCAGCGCGGCGTGCAGGTCGATGTTGGCCTGCGTCGGCATCTTGATGATCTGGCCGTTGCGGCCCTTGACCTTGGCCATCGGCCCGGTGATGAGATCGGCCACCATCGGAATCGCTGTGATCAGCCCGAGGCGCTGGTGGATCTTCAGCATTTCGGTGCGCTTGTCGAGCCGCGCCTGAAGAGCAGGATTAGCCTGCATCTGCTGCTGCGTAATGCCCAGATCGCCCAGCGAGGGCTCCTGCGGCGCCGCCGAAGGCGCATTGGGCAACGGCTGTTGATTGGTCTTGGCCGGAGGACTGCTCTGGCTGCCCGCGGCGCTGGTTTGCGCAGCGGTCACGCCCGGAGCATTCGAATCCGAAACCCCGGCCTGGCCCAGCACAAAAGTGGGAGAAGCGAGAAGGAGTGCGAAACAGACGGTGCGAAATGAGAGCCTCGCCCATGGCATTTCCATGCAGTAACTCTCCTGGCTGTTGGCGTGCGGGGGTGATAGCGGCAGCTAAGTTCCTGCTGCAATTGCATGATTGGACGAAGATCAGGCTCGGACCAGAGCAAGTCTTCCCGCTGTAAGCATATACGCAAGAAGCCGCCCATCCCAAGCACCCCGGCATCGCTGCGGACAGGAAGAAAAAGACGACTTGCATGCAAAAAACTGCATCTCAGTTGATAGCCGGATAGCAAAGAGAGAAAGTCCCCACCGGCGCAGATTAAAATTACGGTGCCGAGGCGGCTTGATACAGGAAGACCGCCGTACATTGCGAGGCTCGGGCCGGGTTCTACAAACTCCCCACTGCAAAGGATCGCGAATTCGATGGCGACTCTAACCGGAGGCCAGAACATTCTGCTGGTGGACGACGAGGTCCAGGTTGCCCAGACCCTGGAGATGATCTTTCTCTCGCGCGGCTACAAAGTGCGCATCGCTCACTCGGCCGAGGAGGCCATCGATGCCATCGCCGACTGGGAGCCGGAACTGGCGATTGTGGACGTGATGCTGCCGCACATGAACGGCATCGAGCTGAGCGAAGTGTTGCGCGCCAATCATCCCAACTGCCAGGTAGTGCTGATGTCCGGCCACCCCGCGACTGGCGATCTGGTCCAGTCCCTGCGCCGCGACGGCCAGCCGCTGGCCGAGGTGTTGATGAAGCCACTGCACCCAGCGCACATCCTCGAGATCGTGGCCGGCCTGCTGCCGGGCGTGGCTGGCGAAGCGTAAAGCTTTTGAATGAGGAAATTGCATCGGCTATCTGAAAGGCCGGCTGCATGTGCTCTGCTTCATCCCAACGCCTGCTGGAATTCGCGTAATCAGCTTTAGAAAAGCAATGAAAGGGAGGCTCGCAAAGATGGCAAACCCAAAACCATTGACCAATGATGAGGGCGAAGTCCGCGAGCTTACCCAGGCGGATTTCGCTCGCGCCGTCCCCTTCACCGCCCTGCCCGACGACCTCAAGGCACTGATCGCCTCGCCGGAGCGCACCCTGGCCCCTGATACAGCCCCCAAAAAGAAGAAAGAAACGGCGGCGTAACTTGGGCTCGTGCCTTCAATGGTTCCGGAATCTGATCTAAGGCACACAGTGCATGGGGTAGAGCGGATCTTCCTTTGCATCTCGGCTACATGCCGGACAGGCCCTTCTTAGCTGAAATCGATTCACGGAGCCGCTTAGCAATTTCATCCGCCTCCTTTGTCGTCCCCTCTCCAAATTAGATTTCCGAGTCACCGGCTCGCCGCGATCATCTGCGCGGCGTGCTGCAGGCTGGTGTCGGTCACCTTGGCCCCACTCAGCATCCGCGCCACCTCATGGGTGCGGGCGCGGTCATCCAGCACGCGGATCTGCGTCTTGGTCCGCCCCGCCTGCTCGCGTTTCTCCACAGCCAGGTGCTGATCGGCAAACGCGGCGATCTGCGGCAGGTGGGTCACGCACAGAACCTGCTGCGCCCGCGCCAGCGCCTTCAGCTTCTGGCCCACCGCCTCGGCCGCGCGGCCGCCAATGCCGATGTCGATCTCATCGAAGACCAGCGTGCGCGGCGTCGGTTTCTTTCTGCTCTTGGACGAGTGTTCTTCCACCGCCACCTTGAGCGCCAGCATCACGCGGCTGAGCTCGCCGCCCGAAGCAATCTCCACCAGCGGCTTCAGCGGCTCGCCGGCATTGGTGGCGATCAGGTACTCCACCTCGTCCCAGCCCGCCGCGCCCCAGGCCGTCTCGTTCTCGTTCCGCGCAACGGACACTTCAAAACGCACCTTCATCGCCAGCGAGTTGATCTGCGCCTCCGCCTGTTTGGCCAGCCGCTCGGCGGCGGACTGCCGTTCCGCGGTGAGCGCAGAAGCCGCGTTGCGATATGCCGCCTCCGCCTTCTCCAGCTCGGCCCGCAGTGCCTTCAGAATCTCGTCACGGTCTTCCACCTCGCTCAGCTTGCGGCTCACCTCTTCGCCAAAGGCGATCACCTCGGCAACCGTGGCTCCATACTTGCGCTTCAGCCGGTCCAGCAGCGCCAGCCGGTCTTCGATTTCGGCCAGCCGCTCGGGGCTGGCGTTGATGCCCTCGGCGTAATCGCGCAGAGTAGCCGCAATGTCGGAGATAGTGGCGCGCGCCGAGGCAAGCTGCTGCGCCGATTCCGTGAAACGCCCGTCGTACCGCGCCAGCTCTTCCACGTTGCGCATGGCGCTGCGCAATGCGGCCTCCGCTGAGGCCCCGCCCTCGTACAACTCGTCGAAGCCACTCATCGCGGCGGAGTACAGCTTCTCCGCATTGGCAAGCACGCGCTTTTCCGTCTCCAGAGTCTCGTCCTCGCCCGTTTCCAGGTGCGCCGCCTCAATCTCCTTTGCCTGGTAACTCCACAGGTCCACCATGCGCAGCCGGTCCTGCTCGCCCTGGAGAAGATCGTCGAGCTTCGTCCGCGCGCTGCGCCAGCACTCGTAGGCGGCGGCAACGGCATCCGTCGAGAGGCCTCCGAAGCGGTCGAGCAGAATCCGCTGCTGCTCCTGGTCGAAGCTCGACAGCGTCTCTGACTGCGCGTGCACCAGCGCCAGTTCCGGGGCAAGCTGCTTGAGCACGGCCACGGTCGCGGGCTGGTTGTTAACGAAGGCGCGGCCCTTGCCGTTCGACAGAATCTCACGGCGCAGGATAATCTCCGCGCCCTCGGCATCGATACCGTTGCTCTCGAGGATGTTTTCGGCACCGGCAGTCGACTCGAAGACGCACGAAACCACAGCCTTGTCCGCGCCATGGCGCACAACATCGGCCGAAGCCTTGCCCCCCATCAGCAGCGCCAGTGCGTCCACCAGGATGGATTTGCCCGCGCCGGTCTCGCCGGTAAGCAGGTTCAGGCCAGGGCCGAAGGAGGCAATGGCGTGATCGATGACGGCATAGTTTTCAGCGCGCAGCTCAACGAGCATGGATTGGAATCATCTCAGCCTTCGCGGCCCGGTTAAGGTGTGTCGTCTTCCGTCCCTTGGCGGATCAGACCGCAAACCGCGGGGCACGGAGGTTCCGCGCGTATCGGGAATCCGAGCGCAGCATAGCACGAACGCAAGGCTCTTGGGCATCAAGGATTTGCGATCTGCCCGCCGGGGAGCATCGAGTCGATAACTTGGAAGAAAAATAAGCGTCTGATACCGTAAAGAATGAGGTGAACTCCCATTTTAACCGCTGCTTTGGCACTTTTTCTGCAGGCTGACGGCGCCGCGGCCCCTGCGCAGAATCAGGGATTCGGCGCGCTTGCCGAGATGATGAGCAACATCGGGCCGATCGCCATCTTTGTACTGGCCGTGCTGCTGTTTGCCAGCCTTTACTCGTGGACGCTGATCTTCGGCAAGGCCGCCGCCTTCCGCAAGGCCACCCGCGAGAGCCGGCGGTTTGTGCGCGCCTTCCGCAAGGCCACTCGCCTGCAAGAGATTGCCACGCTAGCCGGCGAGTGCACGGCCAGCCCGCTGGACCAGGTCTTCGAAGACGTCTATGAGACCTACAAGCGGCAAACCGGCGGCTCCGGTCCTCCGCGCAACCTCACGCCTCTGGAGCGTACCGCCCAGACTGCCTCCAACGAGGCCGTCACGACCCTGGAGCGGCGCATGACCTGGCTGGCTACCATCGCGGGCGGCAGCCCCTTCGTAGGTCTCTTCGGAACGGTGATGGGCGTTGTCGATGCGTTTCATGGCCTGGGAACGGCAGGCGCGGCCACGCTGCGCGCCGTGGCGCCCGGCATCAGCGAGGCGCTGATCACCACCGCCGCCGGCCTGTTTGTGGCGATCCCGGCGCTGGTGGCTTATAACCAGTTCACCGCCCGTATCCGCATCTTTGCCTCGGCCACCGACGACTTCTGCCGCGAGTTGCTGAACTCGCTCGAAGAGATGCCGGTGCGTGCCCCGGCCGGTCCGCGCATCAACGAGATGGAACGGGAGGCCGAACGTGGCGCCTTCAAGTAGCCAACCCGGCACGGCGACGCGGAGCTGAAGCATGGCGTTTACAACCAATAATGGCCAGACCCGCACCTCCCTGGCAGAGATCAACATCACGCCGCTGGTCGACGTGGTGCTGGTGCTGCTCATCATCTTCATGATCACCGAGCCCGTGCTCCAGTCAGGCATCCAGGTCAACGTCCCCAAGACCCGCACCGTGAAAGAGATCACCGAGCAGCGGATGGTGGTGACCATCGACCGGAATCAGAACATCTATCTCAACGACCAACCGATCAATATTCACGATCTCCCCCAGGCTCTGCACAAAGAGGGGGTAGACCCTGCCCACCAGGCGATTTATCTGCGTGCCGATGAACGAGTGCCCTTCGGCGCCTTCGCCACCGTCATGGACGCGGTCAAGCAGTCGGGAATCACCAATGTTTCGATTGTGACGCAGCCGGTCGAAACCAAGACTCCAGGAAGCGGCGGCGAGTGAACGAGATTCTCGAAGGCGGCGAGCATCTGGAGCGCGGGCTGGCCCCGGAGCCTCTGGCGAAGCCGGTGACAGGCTCCATCGTCCTGCACCTGGTCCTGGCGGGGCTGGTGGTGTACTACGCCTGGATTCTCGGCCTCTTCCATCACAATTTTTGGGGCAATCAGGGCTTGGGCGGCGCCATGCAGGTCAACCTGGTGAGCAGCACGCTTCCCTTGCCTGCCACCCAGATCAACAAG
>DAIDLI010000154.1 GCA_027449545.1 Acidobacteriaceae bacterium
TAACTCCGCGCGCGGGAGGGACCAGCGACATCGTGCAGGATGGGGTCACAGGCCACCTCTACGATCCTGACAACCCATCCAGCGCCGTCGATGCCATCAAGCGCCTGCTCTTCGATGCGGATTACCACGCTACCATCAGCCATCAGGCGCGCGCAGATGCCGAACGGTGGGGATGGGGCGCCGCCACACGCCAACTCGAAGACTACTATCGAGATGTAATAGGGCGGGAACAGCGCCTCTCGCAACAGATCGCGGCTTATCGCGGAGCGGAGTCCTCCGCCGCGGATATTTGCGAAAAGCTAAAGATCTCGCGCGCTACGTATCGCCGCCTGCGCAACGCGCAGACGCTGAACAGCGTCTAGCTGCTGCGTCGCTAACGAATATTGAGAACGGATGGAAATGGTGAAGGCTTGAAGAGGCATCCCTGGGCAACCGGTTGGGCAGCGCTGATTCTGCTGGCGGCCGTTGTGGTGCTGGGCCGCCATAGAATCCATTTTGATCTTCGCCTCTTTCGTTCCCAGCTTGCCCTGGTCGACTGGCGGTTGATCCTCCTTGCCATCACCTGCGTGTATGCGAGTATTCTCGTCCGTTCCCTGCGCTGGATCTGGCTCCTGCGCCACAGAGGCAAGATTCCGCTCGTTCCGCTTCTGAGCGCGCAGATGATCGGGTTTGCGGCCGTGGCGCTTTTAGGCCGCGCAGCCGATCTGACGCGGCCATACCTGATCGCCAGGAAGACCGGGCTTCCTGCAGGCTTCCAGTTCGCGGTGTATTTCATTGAGCGGCTGTTTGACGCAGCCATCCTGGCATTTCTTTTCGGCGGTGCATTGCTTTTCTCCGGTTCCGAATTCGGATTCCTGCGAAAAGCCGCCCTTGCTGCGTTGATCGGTGCGGTTGCCGGTACGCTGTTCCTGGTTGTGCTGCGCCTGGCTGGCAGCGCCATGACCGCGCACATCGTGCGCGGCCTCATGCCCCTGTCAAAGAAGTTCGCGCTCGCCACAGGGCATAAGCTGCACACCTTTCAGGCAGGACTCGACGCCATGCGGTCGGTGTCTGATGTCATCATCGCCACTCTGCTGTCCGCCGGCCTCTGGGGACTGATTGCGACAGCATACCTGGTGACGACGCGCGCCTTTGTGACAGATCCGCGACTCGTCACCTTGAGCTTCGCGGAGTGCGTTCCGCTGCTGGCCCTGAGCAGCGGCGCCAGCTTCTTCCAGTTGCCGGTGCTGGGGTGGTTTTCGCAGATCGGGCTCGTGGCCGCCGGAATGTCGGCCATCTACCGCGTTCCCGCGGAGGTTTCGACCGCGTGGTCAGCCGCGCTGCTGCTCGTGACTTTTCTCAGCCCGCTGCCTGTCGGGTTGCTCTGGGCCCAGGTCCAGGGCGTCAACCTGCGCAAGGTGACTACAGAAGCGAGCACCCAAGCCAGGACGTCGGCCTGACGAATCGATCAGTGGATGTTCAAAACGCGAAGCGCCACCTTGCGCAGCATCCCTGTCCGTCCGGGTGCAAATGCCGCCGTAAGCGCACGCACGGGGAACGGAACATTGGCCGTAGAGTCGCTACCCTGTCCCGCCGGGAATAACTGCACCAGCGCGGCATGGGGGTTCTCGCGAATTTTGTCCACCAGCGCCACGCGCTGGATGCAAAAGATCGTGCAGTAGGGGGCACAGCTCTTGGGCGCCTTGCGCTCCCGGTCAATGTCCTGCTGGGTGTACTGCTCCAGCGGAATCGCCGGATAGCCTCTCTGCGCCATGCAGTAATGCACCAGGCCGTTTTCGCAAATGTACAAATGGCGTCCGCCTGCTGCGCAGTGCCAGTCATTGGGCTTGCCCTCGACGAGATTGCGCCTCCAGGGATTGTGGCGCGCAAACGAGAATAGCGGCTTTGAGAAACTCTCAATCTCGTCCAGCACCTGCTTCGAACGCTCGTCGAGCGGCTGCATCTTGCCGGTCGGGTCATGTACGATGCCGGCGCTGCTGCCCAACCCCAATTCTTTGGCCCGCCGTGCGATCGCGAGAGCATCTTCGGGATTATGCGTGCCTGCACCCACCACCGAGTGAATATGCACCGCAAACTCCGCGTACTCGGCCAGCCAGCGCAGCTTCTGGTCCAGGACCTTCAAACTCTTCTTCGACACGTCGTCGGGGTTTAGGTTGTCGATGCTGATCTGAAGACGGTCGATCCCCGCCCGATTCAGCGATTGAATGCGATCCACTGAGAGCAGGTAGCCATTGGTGATCATCACCGCCACCATGCCGTGATGACGAATGCGCGCAATGATCTTCTCGAGATCCGGATGGAGCAGCGTTTCGCCTCCGGTAAGCGTAACCGCAGTCGTGCCAAGTTTGGACAGCAGATCGATGCGGCGAAACATCTCCTCCGTGGGAACCGGCTTGGAAAAGGTATCAAACTCACTGCAGTAGGTGCAGGCCAGATTGCATCGCCTGGTCACGACGACATGCGCAAATACCGGATGGCTAGGAGATTTCAGAGCCACCGCCACCATTCTTGTCTCGCGATACAGACGGTTCCAGCCTTTGGCGGTGCGCTTAAGCCGAAATAGAGATGCCTCGACTGTCTTCAAGGGGGTCATTTGTCCTCACCACAATGCACGTCGCTTGAAACCACCGGTCCATTTCGATCCGAGGAGCCTGCCCATCGCCCGTTACCTGCGGGGGTGAAATGCGAATCTCTGGAGCAAGCGAACCGCCATTTGCAGGCTTACGTAGAGCCCGGACTTCTTAAACAATCAGGCCCGTTCCCCAGTCTGACGGGGGGAGTAGGTTTTCGAAATTGCGGCCGAGGCTCAATTGCCCCCCAAGCTGGCACAGGGAGCTTCCAATGTACTTGAGAGCCGGGGAAGACTCATACGAACAGAAGACGGCCTCTGAACAGAATTGTAACCACTTTAAAGAAAGCGTGCCGGCAACGACACATTGCGGTCTTCCTCATGACGCGGACGTCATCCAGGAGTCAAGCGGTGCCGCACCTGATCCGCAAGGGAACAGCACTTAAGTGTTGTGCTCCAAAATTGCAGAGCGAGCGGGTCCGGCCGTTCGTCCAGATCCGGCTCCCGGGCGGCGCCGGCACGCAGAGAGCAGGCTGAAGCCAAACGCAAGCAGCGGAAGGCATCCCAGTCCCAGAAACACCGGACCGTAGGAATAGTGATCCACAACCCGCCCGGTAAGCCACATGGTGACCATCCCGCCGAGCCCGGCCAGCGTTCCGGCCGTGCCGGTGATGGTGGCCACCTGGTTTCCCGGGAAGATGTCGCTGGGCAAAGTGAGCACGTTTGCGGCCCAGGCGCTGTAGGCAAAGACGACAACGCTGATGATGGCAATGGCCAGCGACTCCGTGCGGACCCATCGTATTCCTGCGCCGGCAGCCATGACCGCGGCGCTGCCTCCCATGACCAGCAGACGTGAGCGCACTACGCCAGATTGTCTGCGAACCAAGTGGCCCGACATCCAGCCGCCGGCAAAGTTCCCGATCCCCGCCGCGAGAAAAGGAATCCACGCAACCGCGCCGATGGCGGCCAGAGAGAGCTTGAGGACATGGCTGCAATAGTCGGGCAGCCAAAAGATGTAGAAGAACCAGATCGAATCGCCGAAGAAGCGGGCGAGGATCACTCCCCAGGCACGCACATCGCGCAGCAGGTGGCTCCTGCGCTCACTCTGCGCCACCAATGCCGGCGCATCCACAGGCGGCTGCCTGTAGGCTCGCTTCCAGGGAACGATCCACAGCATGCCGAGGCCTCCGCAGACCAGAAAGGCCATCCGCCAGGAGAAGCGGATCGTAAGCGCTGTGACGATCAGCGGGGCCAGCACGGCTCCCGCCGACGATCCCGCATTGAAGAAGCCCACCGCGATGGCGCGCGATGCAGGTGGAAACCATTCGCGGATGGCTTTGACGGCCGTAGGCCAGTTCGCCGCTTCGCCGGCGCCCATCAGACAGAGGCAGATGCCCAGTTCCAAGGGATTGCGAGCGGCTACGGCGGAGGCGCCCGCCAGCGACCACCAGATCATCGCCAGCAGCAACCCAGTCCGGGCGCCGAGGCGATCGACCACCCAACCCGCCACCACCTGCATGGCGGTATAGCCCAGCAGAAAGGCATCGAGGAGACGTGCGTATTGCGCGGCGCTGAGCGAAAACTCGCGCCGCAGCACCGGACTGACCAGCGACAGCACCTGGCGGTCGAGGTAGTTCAGCAGCGTAGCTGCGAAGAGCAGCACCGCAATGATCCATGCTCTCCTGGACATCTGCTCCCCGCGTCAGAAACCGATGCTGGCCCCACCGTCGACCACCACGACGGATCCGTTGATAAACCCCGCCGCAGGCGAGCACAGGTACACCGCGGCCCAGCCAATATCCTCGGGCTTGCCAAAGCGGCGCTGCGGAGTGCGGGAGAGAATCTTCTGCCTCCGCTCCGGATCGTTGTTGAGGGCCTGCGCAAGCATCGGGGTCTCAATCCAGCCGGGGGCGATACCGTTCACCCGAACGTTATCGGGTCCCAATTCACTCGACAAAGCGCGCACCATTCCCACGTAAGCAGCCTTGGCGGCCGAATAGGCAACCACATTCGGAATCCCAAGCAGCGCGCTCATCGAGGTAATGAAGAGGACGCTACCGCCTCCCTGCTTGCGCATCAGCGGCGCTGCCGCACGCGTCATCGAGAACGATCCTTCGACATGGGTCTCGAGAACACTCCGAAAGTCGGAGATGCTGTGATCCTCGATCGTCTTTTTGACGTGATTGCCGGCATTGTTCACCAGGATGGTGGGGACGCCATGACGGCTGGCGATGCGCGTCATCAATTCCTCTGCGCCGTCGGCATGGGTGACGTCGTGCTGCTCGGCGACCACATTGCTTCCCAGGCGCGCCGCGGACTGCTCCAGCACCTCCAGGCGCCTGCCGGTGATGACCACACGCGCGCCGGCTGCCACCATGCACGCCGCCATGGCAGCTCCCAGGCCCGTTCCGCCACCAGTGATCACTGCTAATTTGTTGTGGAGAGAGAATGCCTCGGTGAATTGCGGCAGATTATGCACGACAGCCTTCCTGAAGCGAGGGTGTGTTCTGGTGCTTGTACATGATGAAGTATTCGCGATGACCGAGCGCCTCCGGCCGGGTGGGCTCTCCGGCAGCGGTACGCCTCACCAGATCGGCCAGCGAGAGGGCCGCATTTTGCAAGGTGGCCGATCCATCAAGCACGCAGCCGGCATTGAAATCGATATCGCCGCTCATCTTGCGAAAGGTCTCGGCATTGCCGGTGATCTTGAGAAGCGGAGAGATGGGTGAGCCAATCACGCTTCCGCGCCCGGTGATGAACAAAACGATGTGTGCGCCCGCGGCGATCAGGTCGATGATGCCTTCGGTATCGTTGGGATTGGTGTAGCCGAACTGCATGAAGGTGGGATCGGGCACCGAATCCAGCAACCAGAGTCCGGGCCGGCGAGGCGGTTCGGCCACACGAATCACCCCCTGAATCTTCCTGCTTCCGCCCTTCGCCACCGCACCCAGGCTCTTCTCTTCGATGGTGGTCAGGCCGCCTGCGAAATTGCCCGGCGAGATGGAGTACTGACGCACCGAGCGGCAATACTCTTCCGCCTTGTCGTAGGCATCCTCAATCTGCTTGCGAGCCACGGGGTCCGCTGCACGATCCGACAGAATGCTGCGCAGTCCGATCATCTCCACAGTCTCCTCGAAGATGGCGGTACCGCCCTGATCCACCAGCCAGTCGAAGAACCGCCCCACGACGGGATTGCCGGCCAGGCCGGAGCTTGCATCCGACCCGCCGCACTCGGCGCCCACTACCAGTTCCGCCCACCCCATCTCCACGCGCGGAGCCTCCGCTGAGCGGCGTCGCAAATCCGCCAGAAGTTGCTTGCCGTGCTCGATACTCGGGACCGTGCCCCCGTGCTCCTGTATGAAAAAGGCTTCAGCCGGCCTGCCGGAAAGGCGAACCGCGTCGGCAATGCGCGCCGGCTGGGTGTACTCGCAGCCCAAGCCGATGGCCAGCACTCCGCCTACGTTGGGATGACGGGCCAGCGCCAGCAGCAGGCGAATAGCGTATTCGTTGTCATAGCAGCCGGGAAAGCCGATCACATGCGTATCGGGCTCCCCGGAAGCCACCTGATGCGCCACATGCTGCGCGCACTGCACGGTGTAAACCACCAGCAGGAGATTGCGAATCCCCTTGCGGCCGTCCGAGCGCAGATAACCTGTCCACGTGGCGTCATTCATAGCGAGTTTCTCCTCGCACTCCGGTTTGCAGATCGAGACTGGAGGAACCCTCATCGTGCCGGCTTCGGCAGTTATGCAGATGGACCCACTCTCCCGCAGCAATGGGGCGAGTCGCCTCGCCAATCGTGAACCCGTACTTCACGATCGGCTCGCCCGCCTGGATGGCGAGCAGCGCCAGCTTGTGCCCCGCGCGGATTGGCTCTGTGGCGCGCACGATGCCCTGTGCAGCTTCGCCCACAACCTCCACATCCGCCGCCGCGCCCGCGTCGTGCAGCAGCGTGGCAACGTTATCTTCCCGGCAAATCTGCACGCACTTGGGCTGCATGATCCCCTCAGAGCACGCCGTAGCGTTCAAAAACAGAGGTGCTGGTGGCGCCGCCTTCAATTTCCCCGCGCACTACCTTTTCGGCAGCCACTTTCTCCAGCGCTGACTGGATCACCCTGGCCTCGACGGCGCGCGGAATGACCACCACCCCATCGACATCGCCAAAGATGAGATCGCCCGGCTCAATCACGACCGAGCCGATTTTGACCGCGCAGCGGAACTCAACCACGCTCGACCGGACGCCCGCATCCTGGGCATAGCTCCCCCGGCTGAAGACCGGCCAGTTCTGCTCCAGCACCCGTGGGGTGTCGCGGTGGAAGCCGTCGATCACGGCGCCCGCTCCGCCGCGCGTGCGGGCAGTCGCCGTGAGGATCTCGCCCCAGGCGGCGCAGTTCATCGAGCCGCCGGTCGCCAGATACACCTCGCCGGGCTCGATCGCGTCCAGAGCTTCCGTCAGCCGCCCGAAGGGACGGCTCTGCGGCCCTGCCACGTCTTCAATCCTCACCGGGAAAGCCCGCCCCACCACCCGGTATTGCTCTTTCAGCGGCTTGATCGGCTGCGGCAAAAACTGGTGGTAGTAGCCTTCGCGGTCGAGGATATCGCCTAAAACCGCCGTAAACAGCCGCTCGCGCAGCACCTCAAAGAGATTGGAATTGGAGTTTTCCGCCATATCGACAGTACGAATCTAGCAGGCTCCGATCGATTGGTACAATTCATAAATCCGCTGACTGCAATCGGGGTTATCAATGGATCTCCATCAGCTCAAGGTCTTCCGTGAAGCGGCTCGCGCAGGCAGCTTCACCCGTTCCAGCGAACGGCTCCACCTTTCCCAATCCACCATCAGCCTGCACATCAAGAAGCTGGAGGAAGAATTCGGCGTGCCTCTGTTTTTGCGCACCAAGAGGCGCGTACAACTGAGCGAGGGCGGCAAGCGGCTGCTGCCCTATGCGGATCGCATCTTCCAGGAGCTCAAGAACGCCGACCTGGCCGTCAAGGCGGTCGGCGATATGGAGTGCGGCGCCATTCGCCTGGGCTCCGGCGGCACCACAGTCACTTATGTGCTTCCCAAGGTCCTCCGCGCCTTTCAGGCGCGCTATCATCGCATCGAATTGATCGTTACCACCGGCTCGACCGAAGCGCTGGCCCAGGCGGTTCATCAGCAGACCCTCGACCTCGCCATCGTGATGCAGCCCGTGCCGTCCTCGCTGGCCCTCGAACTTCTCCCGCTGCTCCGCGAGGAGCTTGTCTACGTCATCGGCAGCGATCATAAGCTGGCGGCAAAGTCGTCTCTCGAACCCGGAGAGATCCTCGAAGTGCCCATGATCTCCTACCTTCGCGGATCGGCGATGCAAAACGTCATCGACCACTACTTCCGGGCCATGGGGGTGGTCCCGCGCATCACCATGGAGATGGAAAACAATGAGGCCATCAAGGCGCTGGTGCGCGCCGGCCTCGGAGCTGCCATTCTGCCCTTGTGCTGTGTGACCGGAGCCCAAAAATCCGGCATCCGGGTGCTGCGCATTCGCAACTTCCCCCTGGAGCGCAATCTGGCGCTCGCCTTGCCCAAGGCAAACGGGTTGCCGCGTGCGGTGGAGAAGTTCGCCTCGCATCTCACCAAAGCGCTCTCCGGCAAGACGGTCGTCGAGATTCGCAACGAAAAACCGTGAGTGCTCTCCAGGCGGTCTCGGAGAGAATTCAGCCCCAGGGCCAGAGGGTCTCTAAACGCGGCAGATCAGATGGTTGTCCAGGAGATCGCGATCGATCTGCGCGCCCAGGCCAGGCTCCTGCGGAACGTGCACATAACCCTCCGCGTCGGTACCAATCGGATTGAGCACCCCGAACGAGAATGGCTCCTGGGGAATAAGCACTTCGAAGTATTCGCAGTTGCGAATCGCGCAGCTCACATGCAGATTGGCCAGATCGAGCAGCGCGTTGGTGGTGGTGTGCACTTCACAATTCACTCCAAACGCCTCGCACAGAGCCGCCGTCTTCATCAGCCCGGTCACGCCGCCCTTCCAGGAAACGTCGCTGCGCACAATGTCCACAGCGCGCTGAGTCAGATACTGCGTGGTGCCGAAGAGCCCGCCGGGGGTTGACTCCACACCGGCGATCGGTATCTCCAGTGCGCGACACAACTCCTGGTAGCCGTAGATGTCGTAGTCCGAAAGCGGCTCTTCCAGCCAGTGGTAGTTCAGACGCTCAAGTTCCCGCCCGATCTTCAGTGCCTGCTGCTGCGTGTAGCCGGCAACTGGATCGGACATCAGCACCATCTCGTCTCCCAATTCGGAGCGCAACGCGCGATACGCTTCCACATCCCGCAGCGGGTCACCCCAGGGATGAATCTTGTAGGCCCGGTATCCTTGCTTGCGATCCTCCTTCGCCTGCTGCACAAATGCCTCGGTGGAGGGCAAAATCAACGAACTGGCGTAGGCCGGCAGCTTGGTGCGATACGCGCCCAGCAGCCGGTACAGAGGAAGCCCGGCGGCTTTTGCTCCCAGGTCCCAGAGCGCAACATCCACCGGCCCGTGCGCGTAAATTGGCAGGAAGCCCCACCAGCGATCCATGCGGCGGACGTGCTGCCAGAGCGCCTCGCGGTTCAACGGATCTTCGCCGATCAGCAGAGGTCGGATGATGCTGCCGATCAGATGCGCCGTCGCCTGCCCGCTGCGCCCGCCCCAGGCGAAGGCGTTCCCCTCCAGCCCCTCATCGGTCTTGATCTCGATGAAGACGATGTCGTGCGCCGCCTTGCCGCCCTTCACGCCTGCGGAGACCATCTCGCAATAGGGATTCGCAATCACGCTGATCGCAACTTCACTGATCTTCACAACAATCTCCTCGTTCTACTTTGCGGGCTGCACCGGATATCCGCGGCTCACATAGCTGTCGATAATGTTCGCGTAGACGGTCTTCCAGCCGCCGTCCAGTTCCTCTGCCGGAATCCCGTCGGGCCACACGCTGATATAGAGATAATGCAGTTCCTGGTCCTCCTTGAGATTTCGCACCCAATGTTCCGTACGAGGTGGCACGAACGCAACTGCCGGCGCCGAGACGCGCTGCGAATCCGCGCCGATGAACACTTCTGCTTCGCCGCTCCAGATCAGGTAGATCTGCATGAACGTTTCGTGACTGTTCGGCGGAGTCGTTCCGCCCGGGCGCACCATCTGCAGTACCGCCTCGCAGGCTTTGGTTTCATCGCGCGGCAGCAGCATCACAAACTCATTGCCCGCGCATTGAAAAGGCTCCCCTTCACTGAATTGCTTCGCGTACATCCATCTTCTCCGCAAGGTTGTGCACTACAAGACAAAACTCTATCAATCTGCGCGCTGATCCTGACATTCATAATCCCAAAGATATCCATTGAAATTCAGCGTGGATGCATCCATCGAAACTCTCAATACATCGGGTTGACGCAATCTATGAGACTACTGCTCGTTGCGACATGATGCAGAGCAAACCCTCATGACAACCGGCAATCCCGCTACGCTTTTTTCCTTTTCAAGGGATATTCTTTGAGGCTCGCTGGTGAAGGGATGGCCCAGCCTACAGCAGTTACGTTCACCAGGTAACCTGCCGGCTGGAATGCGCGAGCCACAGTTCGCCGGCCAGCAGACCGGCGGAAACGCCGAGAAATGCCCCGGCGATCACATCGCTGACGAAGTGCCAGTCCCCCAGGATCAGCAGCGCCGCCGCAAGCAACAGCAGCGCGGAAAGCGGCCAGACACTGTTGCGATAAATCCGCATGAAAACACCTGCAAAGGCGCCGGCCAGAACCATGTGGCCCGAGGGAAAGCTACTGCCAGGAGAGCCGCTCAGAAGATGAAAAGCATGTTCGCATCCGTGCAGCACGGCCGCAGGATTCGGCACCCCAAACACGTACTTCAGC
>DAIDLI010000155.1 GCA_027449545.1 Acidobacteriaceae bacterium
CGCGCTTGGCCAGACAGTTGCGGCCCCCAAGCCGGCTGAGCACCAGAACGAACTGTCGATGACCGTCGGCGGCCCGGTTCCCCATACCGGCAAGAAGGTGTTCTTCTTTATCGCCTATGACAAATTTCATTCCCGCAGAGCGGCCAACCCGCAACTGTATACGGTCCCGACCGCGCTAATGCGCCAAGGCGACTTTACCCAGCTCAATGAACCCAGCACCAGCATCAGTACCGGCGGCGAGACCGGAACCGGAAGCAACAATCCGCCCTTCCTCTATGACCCCACAAGCAATCAATGCCTCGGCAGCGTCTGCACCCGAACTCCCTTCATGGGCATGAAGGATGGAGTCCCCACCTACAACGTGATCCCGGCGTCGTATATCTCGCCCATCGCCCAGAAGATGCAGTCGTTCCTGCCCGATCCAACCAACACCAGCTCCGTCTACAACAACTACTTCGGCGGATACCCGGGCGGTTTTGATAACCACCTCATCGATTGGCGCGTGGACTGGGATATCAGCTCCAGGCAGCGCATCTCCACTGTGGGCGCCATGGGCGCCGTCAATTACCTGAACAACTATGGCTCTGGCGGATCCGGGGCGACGAGCTATGGCTTTCTTCCTCCGCCCTACATCGGAGGAGACCTGGCCAACATCTTTCCGAAAAACTACATGGTGGAGGATACCTACACCTTCAGCCCGCGTCTGGTGAACCAGTTCAAATACGGGTTTACCCGTTTCTTCCAGAACATTCACAACGCTACGCAGGGCGTGAAGACCTGGATGGCGCCGACCATGGGCATCAGCAACCTGCCGCAGGGCCAGGCCGGACAGGAATTTCCCGGAGCTCAATTCGGAACCACCACTACGTTTGGCACGGCAATCACCGGATGGACCCAGAACAGCAACGCCGCGTCCACTCAGCTCACTACTCCGAATAACTTTGCCCTCACCGATAACCTGCAATGGATGAAGGGTAAGCACGCCTTCACCTTTGGGATTACCTATCAGTGGCAGCAGTTTAATAATGCCAATCCGGCCACTTACACAGGGATCCTCTCGCTGGCTTACAACGCATTTTCCACCGCAAACTTCGCCGCCAACTCTGATTCGCTGGATGATTCGAAGACCGGCTTCTCCTACGCCAGCTATCTCCTCGGCGCAGTGGGAGGCTCCTCGTCGAACGCCACCTCTGCGCCCTCGCTCGGCCTGCAGCCGGTGAGCGAACTCGGCGGCCGCTACCATCCGTTTGCGATCTATGTTCAGGACAGCTACAAGATGACACCCAAGCTGACCCTTGACCTAGGGCTGCGCTGGGACTACCTGCCGCCCTATCACGAGGTCAAGGACCGCTGGAGCTTCTTGAATCCCAACCTTATCAATCCGCTCACGGGAACCTATGGACTGATGCAGTTCGCCGGGAGCTACGGCGGCCCCGGAGTGAGCTGCAATTGCACCACCCCGGTAAAGACCTACTGGAAGAACTGGGGACCGCGCCTCGGCCTGGCCTACCAGGTCAACGACAAGACCGTCATCCGCTCCGGATTTGCCATCGTCTTCACCCAGGCTGGCGGCGTAGGCGGCCGCGGCGGCGCCTTCAACGGAACCGGCCAGCTTGGATTCAACATGAGCGCCATCGGCCCCACCGAGGTGGGCACAGGCGCAAGTGCCGGCCCGTCCTATTGGTTGAATAACAGCTCTTACTTCAGCAGCATCGGACTGGCAAACACATCGCTCTTTGGCCCGGGCTTCACCTATCCCTCCGCGCCCACTCCGAGTGTGGCGGCCCAGGAACTGAACACCGGCTATTACGTGAACAGCGCCGGGAAGTTCGCCAGCGCTGGCGGCGTCAACTATGCAGACCCATACCTTTCCAGCCGCGCCCCCGAACTGGTGCTGTTCAACTTTGGCTTTGAGCGGGCCCTCACTCAGAACCTGACCCTGGCCGTCAACTACGTCGGCAACGAAAGCCACTTCATCGTCAACTCCGGCACCACCGCCGGCAATGCGCGCGGATACTGGACCAACGAGCTCGATCCCAGATATCTGGCCATCCTGGGACCGCTTACCGACAGCACTGGCACGCAGCCCCTGCTCGATGCCCCGGCTACACCCGACAATGTCGCCATTGCTTCCAACGCCGCGCCGGGAATCCCCAATCTTCCCTGGTACGAGACCGCCGCGGCAGTGAATAAATCTGCCACCATTGCACACATGCTGGTTCATTTCCCCCAATACAGCGGCGTCGGCGATACCTGGGGCAATGTGGGCAACTTCAACTACAACTCCCTGCAAATCACCATCGAACAGCGCATGGCCCACGGGCTGAGCTTCAACGGAAACTACACTCTCTCCAAAAACATCGGAGATGACGGCACCTTCCGTAGTGGCTTCGATATTCCGGCAGCCGCCATCTCTCACGGTACCAGGAGCTATAAGATGGACCGCATCGAGCGCGGCCTCACCGCCCTCGACCAGACCAACATCTTCCATTTCTATGGGGTGTATCAGTTGCCGTTCGGCAAGGGTCACATCGGCAACGGCTCCAGGCTGGTGCAATGGGCGGCGGGCGATTGGCAGCTCTCCGGCATCTACACCATCGAATCCGGAACCCCCTTCCGCGTCACCTGGAGCGGTTGCAGCGGAACCACCATCCCCGGGCAAGGTCAGTGCATGCCCGACCTCGCTGCCAGCTACGGAGGAAAGCCGCGCATCAACGGGAACTTTGGCAAAGGTCCCAACGGATACCAGAAGGCGAATCTCGGAAAGGTCCAGTACATCGACGTGAACGCCTTCGCCACTCCGCAGAACGTCTCCACTACCAGTACCCACCAATACCTGCTGGGCAATGCACCCCGCACCGCCGCTTACTCGCTCCGTAATCCGAAGAGCTGGAACGGCGTGCAGGCCGGCCTGCGTCGCACCTTCCCCCTGCACTGGGAGGGAACCAACTTTATCTTTGAGGCGGATTGCATCAATGTGTGGAACCGCGTAAACTTCGGCAGCCCCAACCCAACTTGGTCTGCCGGGTCGAGCTCATTTGGCACGGTCACCAGCGCCAGCGGCGATCCGCGCGACTGGCAGTTCGCCGGCCACATCACCTTTTAACCGGCTTGGCTTGGCATCCGCCGCTTCCCAACAGCGGCGGATGCCGCCGATCTGCCCGCAAAGTTGCGAAACTACTGCCGCACCCTCGACGAGTGATCCATTCCCCCCGGGGAAACCGTGTGACCAACAATGCTCTTGCGCCGTATGCTGGATTACGGGCAGCAGCCAAACGCTGCGTCCGCAAGCCATGACAGCACACCAGGAGCAGATTGGCATGAGCAGCGATCAACCCAAGAGCGTATCCCGCAGAGAAGCATTCCGTACCCTGACAGGCGCCGCGCTCGCCACCACCCTGGCGCCGGCCGCGCTATCGGCCCAGAACCCACTAGCGGGCTCATCGTCGCCGGCGCCGAGGACGCAAGGCGCTCCGCACATCGCGCGGCATCAAAAGCCCAACATCCTCTGGATTACCGGCGAGGGAATTCCGCTCCGCGCCCTGAGCTGCTATGGCGGACAGCTTCTCCACACCCCGCACATCGATCGCATTGCCAACGAAGGCATGCGCTTCGACAACAGCTTCGTCACCAATGCACTTTGCGCTCCCAGCCGCGCCACGCTGCTCACCGGAAAATACGATCACCTCAATGGAATGATCTCCAATCCCGGCGATACCACCGGAGGCATGACCAGTCCTACCTTCGACGCTGCTCAGGAGACACTCCCCAAAATCCTGCGCCGCAACGGCTATCGCACAGGCATGGTTGGCAAATGGCACCTGCCCGCCAACCCCGGTGAAGTGGGTTTTGACTACTTCGTTTTCAAGCGCGGCGCGGGCGGCCCTTATTATGACCCCGACCACTACCTGCGCAACCCCAGCCTCGGCAGCAATGTTATTGAAGAGGCTTCCTATCCGGGATACATTACCGACAACGTCACCGATCTGGCCATTGACGGCATGAAGAAGCTGAAGGAGCCCTTCTTCATGATGCTTCAGTACTTCAATGACCATCGTCCCTTCGATCCGCCGCACAAATACGAGCATATCTACGATGGCGTTCGGATTCCTGAACCCGGCACCTTCTGGGACGACTACGCCACGCGCTCCTCGGCCGCCCGCGAGGCGCGCATGCGTATCGCCGACATGCCGGATTTTCATCCGCCTGCCAAGATGACCACCCGCCAGCGGCAGCAGTGGAACTATCAGCAGTTCATGGCGCACTTCCTGGGCACTCTGCGCGCGCAGGATGACAACATGGGACGTCTGCTCGACTACCTCGACCAGAGCGGCCTCGCCGAGAACACAATCGTCATCTACACTGCCGACCATGGCTTCTTTCTTGGAGATCACGGCTGGTTCGACAAGCGATTCATGTATGAGCAGGCTCTACGCGTGCCGTGGATGATCCGTTATCCCGGCCGCGTGAAGCCGGGCAGCGTGAGCAAAGATTGGGTGGTCAACATCGACAACGCTCCCACCGCCCTCGATCTGGCCGGCATCGACGTTCCTGCCGACATGCAGGGCCGTAGCATCGCCCCGCTGCTTGGCGGCAGCACTCCCGCCGGCTGGCAGACCTCGATGTATTACCACTACTACGAGTTCGCCCCGCCGCACTGGGTTCTTCCCAACTACGGCATCCGCACCCAGCGCTACAAGCTCATCAGCTACTACACCGTCAACCAGTGGGAGCTCTTCGACCTGGAGAAGGATCCCGACGAGATGGAGAACCTGTTCGAATGGAACGGCTATCGTGTCCATCCGGACTACCAGGCGGTGGCAGGCGACCTCGTCAGCCAATTGAAAGCCCTTCGCGCCAGGTACAAGGACAACACCGGCAGTCCCGTTCGTCTCTGGCCCACCAGCAGCTATGACTAACTCAGAAGCACCCTCCTGACAGAGGAAGACGAGCCCCAAAACAAAAAAGAGGCTGACCGGCGTCCGGTCAGCCTCTTTCTTGTCGTAACTTATCGAAATGTGTCTGGATCCCTCTCAGGAGGCCACAACGGTACTCCTTTCTAAGGAACTGAGGAGATCACATTCGAATCAACAAGACGATGGTTGCGGTGAGACATTGAATCTCCGCGATTCAGCGCTCCTCTTCCTCGACCTGAGGAGTACAACTCTCCGCACGTTCTAACCATGCTTCCCTCCAAAGCAGGTATGCGCTCCGCGGACAAAACATGCGACACCTCCCGTACTGCCCTCGACAGACTACGGATTCGAGAACAACCGCCGGAGTCCTCATTGGCAGCATCTCTCCAGTGTCTTCGTTGATGATGCGTTCCACATGGCGAAGCACGCGGAAGGTGCGATTGGTATACGGGATCTGCTCAGGATCAAAATAAAGACCGCGATTCTTGCCTGCGCAATCCAGCGTATGGTCAATTTCACTGATCGATCGCACCCGTACGAGCTCTCCGGCCCTGAGGTTTAGATTGGAAACCGGTGTGCGCTCTCCGCATGGAATCGTTCCCATCCGGCGCGGAAAGGCGCCGCCCCGCCACAGAAACCGAAGGTGCTCATAGCAGGAACGCACCAGACGGGACCGCGGGAGGAGTCGTATCATCGCCATCCAGAAGGCGTGGGTTGTGCCGCACGCTAGCTCCCCCATCGTCAGGTTGCCTGATCGCAGATCTCGAACATACTGACGCATGTCCCACCAGCGCAGCGGATTGCTGGCTTCGCGGATCTGGGTCGCTTGACAGGAATACCGGACCACCCCGTTGTTCGCTATCAGGCAATAGTTGCTCAGCATGCGCGCAATCATCTCGCTTGGTTTGGGCGTCGCTTCCGTTTCCGCACAAGCCTCCGCCTGAATCTCTTGTGAAGCAGGACCATCGACGCTTCTCAGCCACGCCTTCTTCCAGAACAGAAGACAACCCGCCATGCACCCACCATGAGCCGTTCCTGAGCAGCGCGTGTCGAGGTGGACTACATCCTTGAGGTACCGCGCCTTATGGGTCATGCTTTCGCACGTCTTGTGCGCACTCTTGCGGATTTGAAATCGGCGGCCACATAACTCAAGCATCTCCGGCATAAATGGCATTCCATCCAGTGCGCCCTGCGTATCCAGCGTGCACAGAATCTCCGCCGGTGTCTTCACCTCGACCCAATCACCCACTTTCATAGAAGTTGCAGTATCTCCCGTAGGCTTGCTCCATAGAGCCGGCGCTGCTCCCCGGCCTTTCTTATGCGCGTGTTCCACGCGCCCCCCACAAACCCTTGAACGTTTCCATGCGCAAAGCCATTCGCCAATCCGAACCCTTGCGGGAACGATCATTGCCTCACATGAGAACTGCAATTGCATTCACCAGGCGCGGTGCTGGTAGATAACTCCTGTTCGGCTGTAGATCAGAGAGGCTTCAACTGAGACTGCATCATGGCCGAAACTTGAGGCCAGAGCCCTCCCGTGTGCAAGCCGAAGCGGTCTTGAACTGCGTACCGCATCAGCGCAAGTACGCTGGCCGAGTACTCGCCATGCTTCCAGCAGTGCTTTGCATCGTTCAAGTCGATGGCCGCCATCGCACTTCTTCGCCTCCTCCCATCCTGGCGAAAGTGTTTTGTCACCACCCGCATACACGCCTCTCTCATGTGGGCAAAATCCCGGTGAACCTGCTGCGGATGCTGGCGGTACATGGCAACCGCGCCATCCATATGTGTCATGTGCACCAGTTTTGCGCAGCGGATCCAGTAATCCCAATCTTCGGCGACGAGAAGTTCTTCATCGAATTCTCCCACTCGATCCAGAACTCTTCTTCGGATGAGCGGAACCAAAGGGTTGAACCAATTCCGGTAGCAGAGCGCATCCAGTGGGTGAAGGTTTCGAGGCAGCTCGGCGGAAAATATCGCTATCGGTTTCAAAGTTTCCGTCACAACCAGATAATCCCCATAGACAAAATCGACCTCCAGATGCTCTTCCATGAAGTTGATCTGACGCTGGATCTTGTCAGGAAGCAGAACGTCATCCGCATCCAGAAAGGAGACCAGGTCGCCGGAGCAGAGGCGCAGCCCAAGGTTGCGTGCCGAAGACGGCCCTCCATTCTCCTTGGCTGCCGTCTTCAGCGCTGGATACAGGATCAGAAGCTGTTGGAGAAGGTCGCGCGTATTGTCCGTCGATCCATCATCGACGACGATGCACTCCAAGTAGGGGTATGTTTGTGCGAAGGCGCTCGAGACGGCGTCCGGCAGGAAGCGTGCCGAGTTGTACGTCGGAATGATGATTGATACCAGCAATGGCATGTTCTTCGAAGGCTCCCAGGCTCTACAGCAGGATGCGAGCAGGCTCCATAAATAGAAGGGAAAGGGAAGCAGCCTCTATTTTCGTACCTCCGATCCGTCTGGCGTCGGTGAACAGGAGGGCTGCCAGCCGCGGAAGGCGAGACTCACCGCTTTGACTGCATAGCGTGGAGAGTGGGCGGGTGCGAGAGCAACGGCTCCGCCGGCGAGAAGAAGCGCTCCCGATGTGAAGGCCAGTGGTGTGGCATGAAGACCGATTAAGGCCAGCACTCCTGGCAATACCGCACTGATGGCGATCCTTGCCAGATCGGGCCCTGACGTGCGGATCTGCATCTTCTGTGAGCAATAAAGAAGGGATGTAGATAGATCCAGAATCTGGCCCAGAAAGAACGCCAATGGAATGGCTTGGGTGCCGATCCGGGGTAAGAAGATACTTGCGGTCACATACCGTAGGCCGGCCCCAGTCAGTTGAAGCGCAAGCCATACACCGACTCGACCGCAGCCCAGGAGGGGAGCGCCCGCTACCCAGCAGGCCGCCTGCATCGAGTTTGCTACAAGCAGAAGCGGTAGAAGTTCAGAACTGGGCGTGAATTCGGCCGAGAACAGCAGTCGGACAACCGGGCGCTCCAGCAGACCCAGCAATCCCAGTCCCGTGGCAGAGATAGGAAGAATGACCCGATACAGTAAGTGAAGCCGTTGTGCGAGCACCTCCGGCTCATGCGAGGTGCTTATGCTTGCCAGCGAGAACACGCCGATGCTGCCCAGAGCGATTTGTGTAACCTGCGAGGAGAGCAAAAAGGCTGCCTGGTAAATACCGGCTTCTGAGAGACCAGCACACCGAATCAACTGTGCCCTGATCAGGACGTCCACCCAGCTATAGGAGAAACTCATGAGCAGGGAGGCTATGCCCAGCCACGCGAGCTGAAGTGCCGTGCTCCTCTGCCACGCGAAGCGAAGAGGATGGAAACCGAGCTGATAGCACCGTTGGCCGAGCAGTACCGCGAGTAGCAGGGAGCCCAGGGCAAACTGCAGGCATGCCCCCACTACTCCCAGATACGCAACCAAAGGAATCGCGGCGAGGGTGGCAAAAATGACCGCGATCGAACGCTTCGTCGCGATGCCTCGAACGTCGAGAATGCCTTGCAGGAAGCTCAGATAATTGTTACGGAGAGCTTCAATCGGTGCCATCAATACGATAAAGAGGAGTAGGGCAAGTTCCAGTCTTCGCGAAATCCCTAAATGAGCTAGCACCAGAGGACTTGCGGGCGCGAGAAACAGTGCGAAGCATGCCAGCAGGACGGAAAGGGTCACCGCCATCGTCAAGGTGCCCGCCACCGAGAGTTGCCGCTGACGCTCCTCCGCGGTTGTGGCCGCCGCAGTGTTGCGGCTCAGTCCTACAATCATCCCGAACTGAACGATCGTAAACGCGATGGTGGCGATTGCCAGGATCTGGGACCATTCTCCCATTCCACTGGTTTTGAGATAGACGGCGGCGACCTTGTTCCGGATGAGACCGGTGAGGGCCAGGACGACCTGTAAGCCGCCCAGTTCTGTCATCGCAACTAGGATGGCTTTCGAGTTGAGCGTTCCGAAAAAGTCAGAATGTTCCCGTCCCTGCCGCCTCGTTGCCGCGAACGGGAGGCTCAGCCGCATGGCACCTCGTTCGGCTGAAGTCGCTTTCCTGGGCCGTATGCGATCTGGCGATACCAGTCAATTGTTCTGCGAAGACCCGCCGCAAATGAGGTGGTAGCGCGAAATCCAAACTCCCTCTCTGCGCGGCAGGTGTCCAGGCAGCGGCGCGGCTGCCCGTTCGGCAGTCGGGTGTCCCATACAATTCGGCCGCGAAACCCCGTCATCTCTGCGATCATCCTGGCGAGTTCTGCGATCGAAATTTCCATTCCGCTCCCCAGGTTGACGGGATCAGGCTTGTCGTAAAGTTGCGTCGCCAGCAGGATTCCTTCTGCGGCATCATCCACATACAGGAATTCCCGAGTGGGAGAACCATCCCCCCACAGCTCGATACGCTCCGCTCCGCAATGCACAGCCTCCATGCACTTGCGAATCAATGCGGGAATTACATGCGAGGTCCGGAGGTCGAAGTTATCACCCGGGCCGTAGAGATTCACTGGAAGCAGGAACACGGCGTTCATGCCGTACTCTTGGCAGTATGCCTGGCATTGCACGAGCAGCATCTTCTTGGCCAGTCCGTAGGGCGCATTGGTTTCTTCAGGGTAGCCATTCCACAGATCCTCTTCGCGAAAAGGCACGGGCGTGTACTTGGGATATGCGCAGATGGTTCCCAGAACCACCGTCTTCTCTACCTGGTAGCGGCGAGCCGCCTCCAGCAATTGAATACCCATGATGGCGTTTTCATAGAAGAAGCGGCCGGGGCTGTCGCGATTTGCGCCGATGCCGCCTACAACGGCAGCCAGATGAATCAGAATCTCCGGACGATGTTCATGAAAGAGCTGCTGAATATCTACCTCGCGGGTCAGGTCAAACTGCCGGTGCGCGGGAACTGCGATGCTCCTGCACTCCGCCTGCTCGAGCCGGCGAACTAGGTGTCTGCCGAGAAACCCGCTTCCGCCGGTTACGAGAATTCGCTTTTGACGTAGATCAATCACGCGAACCGCCCTTCTCCCAGTGCAAGTTGGTGTAGCGCGTCCTCTCCTCCTCTCAGTCGAGCTTCCAATTGCTCGACGTCGGATTGGACCATGACCCGGACCAGGTCCCTGAATCTCACTGTCGGCTGCCATCCCAACACGTTCATTGCGCGGCTGGGGTCGGCACGGAGATGGTCGACCTCGGCTGGGCGAAAATAGCGCGGGTCCACGATGACAAACTCACGCCAATCCAGATCGGCTGCCTCAAAGGCAAGCTGCGCAAATTCCCGCACACTATGCGAATCGCCCGTTCCGATGACATAATCCCCTGGCATCTCCTGTTGAAGCATGAGCCACATCGCCTGCACATAGTCCGGAGCATATCCCCAATCGCGCCGAGCCTCCAGATTGCCCAGATACAGCTTCTTCTGGAGTCCCGACCGGATTTGGGCCACGGCGCGGGTGATCTTGCGCGTGACGAAGGTTTCTCCCCGGCGCGGCGACTCGTGATTAAAGAGGATCCCGCTGGAAGCGTGCATGCCATAGCTCTCGCGGTAATTGACTGTGATCTGGTGGGCAAAGACTTTGGCGCATGCATAGGGGCTGCGCGGGTGAAACGGGGTCGTTTCGTTTTGCGGTGGGGAGGCGCTGCCAAACATCTCGCTCGAGGAGGCCTGGTAATAGCGGCATCTCACCCCGGTGCGTCGTATCGCCTCCAGCAGGCGCAAACTGCCGCAAGCCACTACGTCGGCCGTGAATTCAGGAACTTCAAAGCTAACCTTCACATGGCTTTGCGCACCCAGGTTGTACACCTCATCGGGGCGCAGATCGTAAAGAATGGCGGCGAGCGAACTCCCATCAGTCAAGTCGGCATAATGAAGAAAGAAGCGGGTGTTCGCTTCGTGCGGATCTGCATAGAGATGATCGATCCGTTCCGTATTGACACTTGACGAACGCCGTTTGAGACCGTGTACCTCATAGCCCAGCGAAAGCAGGAGTTCGGCAAGATAAGAGCCGTCTTGTCCCGTGCATCCGGTGATCAATGCCTTTGTCATGACGTTTCTCCAAGACTGTGAAGCCGCCCGGTACAGAGCCAAAGATACCGCGCTGCCGCGGCTTCCATTCAATCTCCCCTGCGACATGGATCCGTTCTGCTCAGCACCAGCTGAACTTCGGCTAGGGAACGTGGTCGCGGCCCATCGCGCTCGGTAGGTGAAGTGGGAAGCTGCGGACCCGCTTACGTGGATAGACGAGCGGCTAGGAAAGGGCTCGCACCTGCGGATCTTTCTGGGCCGTCTGCACGGCAGCCGCTTCGCGCTGACCGGCCAGCGCCACATGGAACTTACGACGGCTGCGGGCAATGGTCGCTCCAGGCATACTTACCGGCAGCCGTGCCAAATAACTGCCAAAGACAGCAAAGAGCGCAACGAATCCGGCAAGGGCTGGAAGAAACCACCTCGGGTGCATATAGGTCAGTGGGCCGAACGTAGCACATCCCGCCGCGACGGCCCACAGCGACCACACGGCATTGCGTTCTGTCATTCCAGCCGCAACCAGTCGGTGAGAGCTATGGTCGCGCCCTCCAACTGAAATCGGCCTGCCGGCCCGCTTGCGCAGAAGGGATACCAGCACGGAATCGAATAAGGGGTATAAGAACGCCATCAACGCGCTCGCACCCTCGATCCAGCGTGTGGAGGTGGAAACGGGATCAATGGCAAGCGCGGCGAGAGTAAAACCGAGAAAGAGGCTGCCACAATCACCCAAAAAGATGCGCGCGGGCTTGTGATTAAAGAACAAAAAGCCTGCGCACGCCCCAGCGACCACAGCCAGCAGGATCGCTCGTTCTCCATCGCCCTTCAGCAGGGTGAGGACGATTCCGGCGATTGCGGCGATCGTCGCCACCCCTCCGCACAGTCCATCCATGTTGTCGATCAGGTTGAATGCATTCGTGACCCCGATCAGCCACGCTACGCTCAGCCCGGCATTCACTACCGGCCACGGAGAAACAGAGAACATCAGACCGCTCGTGACCAGATATATCGCGGGTAAGGCCTGCCCGATCAGCTTGGCAAGTGGCGGAAGCTCGAGCCGATCGTCCACAAAGCCGACCAGCGCGATCCACGCCGCGCAAATCGCCAGCCGCGTTGATTCAGCCTCAGCAAACGCCAGAAAGCAGAGAGCCGAGGCCAGCACGATCCCTACGCCTCCGGTGTTCGGCGTGGCTGAGGTGTGCCAGCGGTCCGGGCGGGGCTGTGCTTGCAGACGAAGCTTGCTGCTCCAGCGCATGAGTGGATAGCAAGCGGATGCGCTCAACGCTGCTGCACAAACCATTGGCGTTAGGAATTGCACGATGCGCTCCTCCCTCAGGCGTGCTCCAGAATCGCCTCCGGTGCAGATGTGGCCGCGGCTGTGCACGACGCCACTGCTTCGCGGGCAGTCATCTCCTGTGCGACCGCATCAATAATCGCCGGCAGCGGGGTGTGGGGACGGAAGCCTACCAGGCGCTCCAATTTCGCAACCGACGGAATCCTGCGGAGCATATCTTCGAACCCCTCGCCGTAGGCATCTTTGTAGGGAATGAAGACGATTTCGGAGCTGGACCCCAACTGCGCCCTTACCTGTCCCGCCAGGCCTCCGATGCTGATTTCCTGGTCATTGCCAATGTTGATGATTTCGCCTGCGGTCTGAGGACTCTTCGCGATTCGTGCCAGAGCTTCCACCACGTCTAGCACGTAACCAAAGCACCGGCGCTGCTTGCCATCTCCAAAAACTGTGATCGGTTCATGCAGCAGTGCCTGCCGCACAAAGGTGGGCAGAACCATTCCGTAGCGCGCGGTCTGGCGGGGACCGACCGTGTTAAAAAGTCGAATCACCGTGACCGGCACATGCTTCTCGTAAAAGTAGGCCAATCCTAGGAACTCGTCGAGCGCCTTCGAGCAGGCGTAGCTCCAGCGGCCAATGCTCGTTGGGCCCATCACCAGGTCGTCCTCTTCACGGAAAGGAACTTTGGCACTCTTCCCGTACACCTCGGATGTGGAGGCGATGACGACACGCTTCCCCTTCTTTGCAGCGGCATTCAGCACCACCTCGGTCCCATGAATGTTCGTCTCGATTGTCCGTACGGGGCTGTCTACGACAAGACGGACGCCCACCGCCGCAGCCAGATGGAACACCAGATCGCATCCGTCGATGAGCTCCGAGACCAATGGAGCATTGAATACGGTGTCGATCGTGTAATCGAAGGTAGGGCACCCCTTCAGGTGAGCGATGTTCTCGAATGATCCTGTTGACAGGTCGTCGATCACCGACACCGTCCAACCTTCGCGGAGGCAGCGCTCTGCGAGGTGGGATCCAATGAAGCCGGCGCCGCCCGTAATCAGAATTCTCATTGTTGTATCCTCCTGGGGCCTGCTTATTTGCTGCCCCGCCTGCTGGCTGGAGCGGCGGGGCGGGGTGTTCCTCACATGCGGCGCACCCTACAATTCCCCGGTGCTGGCCGATTCTCTCCGCAGCGGCTGGCGCGCCTCCACAGGCAATGGCTTCGAAGCACGTGCCAAATTACGCTGTAGAATCCGATTTCGCCATCGCGCGGCAGGAAGTTCGATAAGATGTCGCGAGAGCTCGCCCAAGGCGACGGTGATTGTGAACGTGAGCGCCAGCGTGGCCACGGCGTTCTGCGTGATCCAGGTCTGTACCGCAAACATCACGGTGTAATGGAAGACGTAAAGGGCATAGGACAGATCGCCGATCGTGACAAGAAACCGGCAATTGAGCCACCGCGTGACATACGCATCGGGATAGCGCACCACATAGAAAAAGATCGGAGCGAGAGCTACGCCCTGAATGGAGTAGCGTGCTGTTTGACGAAAGAACTCATCCCGGGCCGCAATCGAAATAAGCAGGATGACAAGGGCAACCAGCGCCGCCACCGCGCACAGTCGCCTGCTGAGTTTAGGAAAAGAGTCAATTGCAGGGTTCGCGGCAATGGCCATGATGGCTCCGAACAGTATCGAATCCAGCCGCGTGTCGGTTCCGGTATAGACGCGATTCCAATTCGCCTGCAAGGGACCCATCATCACGACCCGCCATACAAGCGCCGCCACGCAGGCGCCACCCAGCCACATTGCCTGCCGGTTTTGTGAGAGTCCTGATCTTTGCAGCCCCAGATAGAGCACCGGAAAAAGAAGATAAAAGTGCTCCTCCACTGCGAGCGACCACAAAGGAGATAGGCCGAGAGGAATCGTCAGGCCATGAACCTGTTCCGCATAGTTGGTTAAGAAGAGCTGAATGGCCGCAAAGCCGCGCCATTGCAAAGGTGCATGTAGAATCCCAATCCAGGCCGCGACGAAGGCCAGCGCCATCGCACAGTAAACGGGCGGAAGGATCCGAAATGCGCGCCGAATGTAGAACCGCCGAATGGAAAGATCACCACTGCGGATCCACTCCCGGCGCAGCAGGGTTGTAATCAAATAGCCGCTCAGAAAGAAAAATACCGTTACACCAAACCCGTTGGGGACCCACGTCAAGCCGCAGTGGCCGCACAGCACCAGAAAAAACGCGCCGGCGCGAATGCCATCAAGACCCGCAATTCTCTCGTTTCTGGACAGGCCTGTGCTCATGGATCTACGAGAAAGGAACTCACTCAGATGTCGTGCACCTGGGTGTCAGGATCTTGTGGAATGCATCCAAGAAGAGAAGCAAGTCCGGCTGTAGCTCATCCATGGCATCAGCCTCAAGTGGGCCTCGTCAGTCCTCTGTCAACCATGCATAGGGTCAGTTCTCCGGCTGTTGCGTGCTATCCGCGTGGAGCGGGCATGTGATTTGCCCCGACGTAGCGGCCGGCTTCCGCAGGTCGCCAGCAGAGTCGAAAGGCCGCAGCGAATCGGCGTGGGCCGCCGGCAATCGTTGCTGCCGTTTCCATCGGGCGCTCGCCTGCCAGCGCAAAAGTCCCCATTTGCGTAGCGCGCCGCTCCATGTGCCCGGCCGCGAAATCATTGCGCCCCAGTAGAGTAGGTATTCTCCGAAATGGATTCTGGCGCCTAATTGCAATAGCCAATGCAACTCCTCTCGGACCTGAGTTGCCTCCCCGAGGAATGCCAGCGCCCGCAGCCGTCTCCGAGTCGCTCTGACCCGCATCTCGAGACTCGCCCTAGGGCCCGCTCGCAGGCAATAGTGTCCTAATACTGCACGATCAAAGGCGGATGCATCGGCAATAAATCGGTAAATATTCATGATTTCGCGCGGACGCGTCGCTGAGTTGCTGGAGAGCCGATAGGATCCGAACTCCATGGGGAGGCACAGACAAGTACCCTGGCGGCTTGCTTCCACCCACAGAGGTGCATCGCCGAAGGGATAGAGGCCCGGCTTGCACAGTGGCGACTCTTTCAGCGCAGTCTGCGCCAGGCCAGTGCGCAAGCATACCGTCACCGTCTTCACCTTTCCCGCCAGGATTTCGTCCAGCCCGAACTGGTAAACCCCATGGTTCGGGAGTCTCAGCACATTCGAGATCAGGACGGCTCCCTCTTCGGAGATAATTCTCCAACTACTACAGACCAGGGCAATCCTTGCATCGCTCTCCAAAAGACGTACCTGGGCCTGCAGCTTGTCAGGTCGGTGCCAGCAGTCGTCTCCCTCACAGAATGCAAGGTATCGTCCGCGAGCGGCATTCAGAATGCGCGCGTCATTCTCGTGCATCCCCACATTCCGGTCTGCCGTGATAACCCTGACTAGGTGCGGGTGGGAACGCCAATACTCCAGCGCGATGGCTCGGCTGCCGTCCGTGGAGGCGTCTTCGCCAATGATCAACTCGAAGGGAAAATCGGTTTGCTGTGCCAGGACCCCTTCGATCGCATCGCGGAGATAGCGCTCGTGGTTATAGGTCGGCATTGCGACCGTCACCAACGGTTCGGAGGGAAGGTGGTCCCAGTCCGAATGCTCAATATAAGCCTGCGCCATGCGTCCTCTTTTGGGTGGTGCCGTCCGAAATGACCCGGACCGGCGTAATCACCCCATTGCTACCGCGACAGCAGCGTGAACGATGACAAGCGGAATGTCGCGCGCGGCTACCGATCTTGCACGAGGTGTTGGTGAGCGTTCCAGGCGCGTCTGACAACCAACTGGAGTTCCATGCGCAGTTAAAAGCGGAATGCTCCGGCAAACTCCGCCTCTGCGCGTTCCTCGGCTGCGACTTTGACACCGTCCAGGTGCGCCCTAATGGCAGAAGGGGATTCCCACATCAGCGCATCCAGCACTGATAGCTTGGGCACATAGGTGAAACCGGGACAGTCATACCGGAACTCGAAGTCTTCTTGAATATGCAGCCGGATCTCGTGCTCTGAGAATCGGTTGGGATCGTAGAGGGCTGCTCCGCCGGGAGGGTTAAGGTACTCCGTGGCTCCCGCTGCCTCTGCGATTCTCAGTGCCCAGTCGGCTGCTGTTTCCACGGGCCCTAAATTCAGGTTCAGTTCAGAAAAGATCTCTGGCGTCCATCTGATTCCAAGGTAATCGCAAACCTTTCCAAGGCAGCGCACATTGAGTCGCGAAAGATTGCGTTCGCCGTCGCTAAAGCAGTCTTCAAGCAGATCCATCGTCTGCCAGTAATAGGGCGCTCGTCCGCGGTAGGGCGTGAACTGATGCACGATCTTACGCCGCCAATCGGGTGCTTCCACTGCCTCAATCTGATGGATCGGTGTTTCCCGCGGATGCTTCTTCACGGGCACCGTGATGTACTGCCACCCCCCGCCCGGATGCAGGATGCGGTTGCGGTTGACCCAGCCTTCGCGCATATATTGTGGGCTATCGAACACGATCCAGCGTTCGCAACGGTTCATCAGGTCGAAATACCCGAGATAGGGAAAGAAATATGGCTGCATGACTCCTAGAATCATGTGTTCCTCCTCTGCCCGACTGTGGAGACGGCAGGCGTCTTCAGGCGCTTAGGCCGACCTCCCGTCCCGTCAAGCGTTCTGCAGGCATATGTCTGTCGGGCCGATGATGACAGGACTCCACCATGTCACAGATTCTGTCCACATCGTCCATGCACAAGTCGCTATAGAGCGGCAGCGTAAGGATTCGATCAGCCACTGCTCGGGCAACAGGCAACCGTATACCAGCGAACATGGTTCGATAGCATGGGAAATCGGGAATAATAGGGTAGAAGTAGCGACGCGCCAGAACGTTATACACGCGTAGTTGTTCATAAAGCTGGTCGCGCCCCATTCCGAACGTATCTGGCTCCACTTCGATGTTCATATAAGCGTAGTTCTGGGTAACTCCACTGCGTGCCGGTGCAGTCAGGCGGATTCCTGGGATGGATCCGAGCCGGGCTCGATAGTGTTCCGTAAGGGTTCGTCGAGCGTTGATCATTTCCTCTATTCGATCGAGCAAGAGCGCGCCCATAAGAGCCTGAAACTCCGTCATCTTGGCGTTCGTCCCCGGCAACAGAACTTCAGTTTCATTCTCGAATCCAAAGTTCTTCAGGTAGTCCAGTCGGGCTTGGAGCGCCGGATCGCGAAAGACGAGCATGCCTCCTTCGATCGAGTGGAATACCTTGGTTGCGTGAAAGCTGAACATGCTCATGTCCCCAAAGCTGCCGATCGGCTGGCCATCTACTTGCACTCCGAAAGCGTGGGCGGCGTCGTAGAGGAGCTTCAACCCATGCTTGCGCGCGATTCTCTCCAGTGCCTTCAGTTGGCAGGGTTGACCATATACGTGAACGGCAAGGATGGCGCTGGTCCAGGGTGTAATTGCCGCTTCAACTAAGTCGGGATCGATCGAATAGTATTTCGGTTCAATGTCCACAAATACCGGCCGCAGCTTGTTCCAGAACAGCGCATGCGAGGTAGCCACGAAGGTAAAGGGCGTCGTTATGACATCACCAGAAATTCCGAGAGCCTGAAGCCCAATCTGCAATGCCAGTGTGCCATTCGTAAAGAGGGAGCCATGCGCGGCTCGGAGGTAGCGCAGCAAGTTTTGCCGAAATTGCTGCACAAGCGGACCATCGTTGGTAAGCCAGGCCCGTTCCCAAATGGTCTCGAGTCCGCGGCAGAAATCCTGGAGCGGCGGCAGTGCGGGGCGTGCCACGGTGATAGGCTTCGCAAACGGCTGAATTGGGCGGATCATCAAGCACCCCGAATCGTCAATGTAGATACCGCGTCAGGGCATTCGGACGAGTAGCGGCTCGCGCGTCGTAAGAAAGAAGGGTGAGCAGCAGAAGTTGAGGTCAGTGGCTTTCTTGCTATCGGACTGCGGTCAAGGAGAAGGCCATGTGCTCGGTGCTGATTCGCGGCGCCTCGTGCGGCACCCGAGCGATTCGCTCAAAAAGACAAAGCTCCGGTAGTTCCGTACCAGCATGCGAGGCTGATGGCACAGACGATGGAGCCATTCGAATCCTGCTCGCTGCAGCCAGAGGGGCGCGCGTGCCACTGTCCCGGCGTGGTAATCGAAGGCTGCGCCCACTCCCACCATCCACGGTGCCCGGATCCGCCCAAGGTGGGATGCAATCCAACGTTCCTGCTTGAGAAGTCCCAGCCCCACCCAAACGATGTCGCAGCCCGAGTCGTTGATCATCTTCACTTCCTGCTCGTCCTCCTCCAGGCTCGGGGCGCGGAAGGGCGGCGAGTAGGTCCCGACGGTCTGCATGTTCGGAAAGAGACGTTCGAGGTTCTGTTGTAGGGTTTTCGGTACTTCAGGCCTGCCACCGTAGAAGAAGTGCTTCCAGCCGCGCAGCGCACCGAATTCGCAAGCGCGCCACAAGAGCGTGGACCCATAGATGCGGCTTACCCTTACACGTTGCGCCCGTCCCGCCAGCACCACCCCCACTCCGTCACAGCAAGAGAAGGCGGCATTCTCAATATATTGGGCGTGATCGGCGTAACGCCGGGCGTAATACATGGACTCGGTATTGGTGATCACGATGTACTGTGGCCGGCGCTCGCTCCGGATGTTCCAGTCCATGGCCCGCAGCACTTCGCCCTCACTGCAAAGTGTGACAGGAATCCCGCAAATTCGTGCGCGAACATCGTGACTGTGAGCGACCGGGATCATCATGTCCCCTTTCTAAGCTGGAACCGCGACTGCCCGCTCTTGGAAATATCCCACCGTTTCCTCGATGTGAAGTTTCGAGGAAGCTCCAAAGAGAATTGCCTCAATGTTGCGGAAGCCGCGGACATAGGCAACTGCTTCTGCCGGCGTTACCGCTCCCGAGGCGAAGATAGACATCGCAACAAATCTCTGTCCTCCCTCCTGGATCAGGGCTTCGTAACTTGCGCGGGAGGGGTTCATGAGGTATCCGGACTTGTTAAAGCTGGCACAAAGCAGCGGACGCTCCACGCCACATGTGCGGAGATAGGACGCCAGTAAGGGTAAGTTCATCGTGATGAATCCAGCGTCAACGCCATGCTGCCGCCGCGCATAGCTGACGAACTCTTCAAAAGCGTTCCGCGCACCGAGTCCGAGCAGGAGATCGGTTACGATGTTTTGGAGAAAGATTGCTTCGACCTGGAGATCGTGAAACATGCGCAACTCGGCGTCGACGAGCAGGCGCATAATCGTGATCGGATCCTGCTGGAGAGCACCTCTCCCAGCATGCAACATCGCTCGGAGCGCCCCCGAGGAAGAGCCGTCGCCTCGCAGAACGTCCACCACAGCGCCCATGACGCCTTTATCCGCCACCAGATTCGCGTATTTGTGCGCATAGGGCATAGCTGGATAGAGCCGTATCCCGCGATATCGGTTGGGATGTTGGCGAAAATGATCACAGATCTGCTGCACTCGATCGTGGGTGGTGAACATGAAGTCGCGGATTCCAGCCTCGTAAGCGTGGTCAATCACATTGATCACGGAGTCGAGCTTGGAAAAGCGTTCCGAAAGGGCCTGCGCCTTCTCTTCCGACATGTGGTTAATGCCAAAAAACTGGTTATCTCCGAAGATGAGTTTCATCGCAATCTCGTCCTCTCTCCGGTGGCGCGAATTTGCTCAATCACCTTGTCTACCTCAGCAGCAGAAGCCAGGTCGCTCACCGCGTCGGTATGCCTTAGAACGATGCTGTCAATGAAGGAATCAAGCTGCCGTGTGAACTCATTGCCCCGCACGTACATCCTCACAGGAGAGGCGATGTCGGGGATGTAGACCGTAGACCAATCCGTCGCGTAACCTTGCGTTGTGGCGGAGGTGCGGAAGACTTTGTAGGCGTGCTGGTCCGCGACAATCCGGCCCCTTTGCGTTTCAATATTCAAGCGGTACGCCGGCTTGCGGCAGGAGGGATCGCTCCAATTCACATGGAGCGTAGCGGTCAGGTCCTTATACGCCAGGAGCGCATCCACGCGGTCTTCCACGTCTTCTGAAACGAGCGACTGCAAGGAGGCGCCAAGCACTCCTAGCGGAGGGCCCGCCAAAAAGTTGAGGAGGTCGATACCGTGACTGGCAATATCGCCGAGGCAGCCTCCGCCGTCGCTTTTGCGCGAACGCCAGCCATGCGCCGAACTGCGAACCACCATCGGTGAACGAATGTCGCAGGAGATATAGGTCGGTTTCCCCAATTCGCCGGAGTGGAGCAGCGAGCGTACGGCTGCAAAGATCTCGTTGAACCTGTTCACGTATCCAACCTGGGCGACGACCCCCTGCGCCTTCGCGGCTTGGACCAATGCGGCGCTCTCTGCCGCCGACATGCTCAGCGGCTTCTCGATGAAGGTGTGGATTCCTCTCTCCAGAGCGAGCATGGCGATGGTGTAATGCGTTTGGGTTGGAGTAGCCACGATGAGAAAGTCCGGCGAGGTGGAGTGCAGGAGGTCGTCGATGCTGCGGTAGCAGGGGATCTCAAGGTTCTTCTCGACTGCCTTTGCAAAGCACGCCGATGTTTCAACCACCGCAAGGCTCGCAACCAGTGGATGGCCTCGCAAGATGGCCAGGTGCGTGAGGCCCATGCGTCCGAGCCCAACAATGGCGCCGCGCAGGAGTTGCGGCGCTGATTTGAATGTTGCGTCATCCATCGTTCATTCCCCATGCTCAGTGGCGGTTTCGAAGGGACGCCCAGGCCGGAATGCCGCGTCCAGCGCGGCAACTTATCGTAGCTCCGGCTCACAATGCCAGCTCGGCTGGCAATAGCGTTGGTAGAGTGCGAGGTACGAATCCGCGGTCTGCTCGACCGTGTGCTTCCATAGCAGCGGTGCCCGTCTTTCCTGCAGTTCCGCAGCAGTCGCGGACGTCATCAACGCCGACTCCAATGCGGAGGCCATTGCATCTGGCGTCGGCGAGGCGAAGAGACATCCGGGCATCCCACTGGCAAGCTCGTAGTGCTCGGGGATTGCCGAGAGCACGCAAGACAACCCTGCGCACAGCGCTTCCAGGACGCTCAGCGGCATTCCCTCGTGACGCGAGGTGCTGATGAACGCGTCGCTGGCGCTGAGGATCTGTGGCATGTCTGCGCGGTTCCCAAGAAACCGAACCGAGCTCTCGATGCCTAGTTGGTGGGCCTGCCGTTGAAGCGGCTTTTGCAGTTCGCCCTCCCCGCATATCTGCAATTGCAATCCGGGTATCCTGCCTGAGCGGGTGAGCACGGCAACTGCATCGAGAGCGATGTGAAGGGCCTTTTGCGGGCATAGCCGTCCCACCGCCACCACCACCCGCTGCTCGTGAGTGAATCCTAGTTGTTGGCGAATCGCATCTCGAGCGAGGCTGATGTTCGTATACTGGGCCTGCCGAATTCCATTCGGGATAACGGTCTGCGATAGCGCAGTGAGTGGATTGACGCGGCGGGCAGACTCGGAGCAATAAACGACGTGCGCTCCCCGCGCAAGCCACGCCAGGATGCCGGAGCGCGGTTCAAAGGTGTTGTGGACGGTGATGACATGAACAAAGGAAGGCATGATGCAGCGCCGAACCAGTCCGCTGAGCGCGTCGGGCATGGGTAAGTGGGAGTGCACAACGTCGTAATGCCGGCGCTGTGCCAACGACCATAGACGCGCCATCGCCATCCATCCAGCGCTCCCGCGTTTACGGCCTAGAAAGAAAATGCCCACCTGCGAGGCGCGCAACAGGTCGGTCCAATATGTCTCATGCGTTGTCCCACTCTGCCGGTCCAGGCAGATGGCGTCGACGTCATTTCCGCGTTTGGCCAGTTCCGAGCAAAGCGTCGCCATCACGGCCATGGATCCGCCGCAATCGAAGCTGTGGCTCACATGCGCAATTCTCATCGAAAACCTGCCTTGGGCAGGGAAGCGCCCGGCACCCCCTCACAGGCCCGTTCGGCTACGTCTGGGAGGAGTCAGATATCGGCAATTTCCTGTTTCGCGGCGTTTCTTTCGTCAGGAACTGCCTGCTTAGATACTGAAGGCTGTAGCGGGAGATAGAGCGGAGCGCAAGGCCGCGGCGCCATCGCGATTGGCCCACCGAATAGTAGATCCAGGGCGTCCTGTGCCACTCCATAAGCCGCAGTGTGTGCCGGCTTGTAAGTCGTCGGCAAAGCCACGCCTTCCACGCCGGCATCTGGGGCAACTCCGCGGTGATCGCAGCCACCTCGGCGCGATAAGCTGCGGCACATAGCAGTGAGCGGTTGTTCCCGTGTTTGCGCCATGCGGCCAGAGGAATGTTCACTGCTTCCAATGGGGCGTAGCGCGCAAACCGCGTCCACAGTTCAAAGTCACCTGCCAGTTGGTACTTTGGGTTTAAGCCGCCTGCGCGTTGATAGAGCACGCGGCGCCAGAACATGCATTCCTGCACCAGGTTGCCGTAGGCAAGTTCGTGAAACCATCCGTTCGCGATGGATCGCCGCGGATAGGAACTCGGCGACGAGATCAGCGTGCAGGCTCCGGCTCTGTCCAGGAAGGTCGGCAATCCGGTGATCCATTGCGCGGCGGGGAACTGCGCAAAGAGCTGCGCCACGGTTTCGATTGTCCACGGCAGGTAGAGATCGTCGGCGTTGAGCCACGCCATCACCTCACCGCTGGTGTGCTTTAGCCCCCAGTCAAGAGCCTCATACTGGCCAGCTCCCTGGACCACTTCGACGCGCATTCGCGGATCGTGAATTGTACCCAGAAGATCGAGGGTTCCGTCGCTGGACCCTGCGTCGACAATCAGGTACTCGAGCTCCGTGCGATGCGATTGCAGAATCGATGCAACCGTATCTGCCAAATAGGGAAGGGCATTGAACGTAGTAGTTACAATCGATATCCGCATTGTGGTTCTTTGTGCAGTGAAGATTGCTATTTAGGCTGTGGCGCGCAGGGCCGGAGCTGCAGTCTCCGTTTCCCCTGTAGCCCATTGCAGCGGAGCCGAAGAGTTGAGGATCATCGCCAGGAACCAGCTCACCGTTTGGATTTCCCAGCTGAGCGCCATGCAGCCTATAAGCCATGCCGCGCATGCCGCCACCATGCTCCATCCCGCACGCCGGTCCTGCTCAAGAGTTCTGCCCAGGCCGAGCAGGAATGCGCCATAGAACAGGCACAAGCTGACCAATCCGCCTTCCATGGTCAATTCCAGTGGGGTATTGTGGACTGCTATGGACAGGATGCCCGCTGACGCCCCGGCGCCCACCCCGTGAAGCAGGTTGTCCCGTACAACCATCGCTCCGCTATCCCAGAGTTCGCGGCGATCTGAAAGAGATCCGTAGCGCAGCGCCTCCGGCATGGTGATAAAGCGATCAGAGATTGCGGTGGGGAAGGTTGCGAGCAGTGTTACACCCAGCACAGCGCTGCCCAGTAACATTAGCCAGACCCGCCGGCTGGCGCGTAGCGCATAGAGGACCGCGACGGCAAACAGCGCAATCGAAGCTCCCCGGGATCCGGTGAGAAGGATGCCCACCACCGCAGCCGGAAGGTAGAGTCGCAGAGCCGCCTTATGCCATCGCGCAGTTGTTGCGTTAGCTGCATAGATCGCCAGCGGAATCCCGACCACCAGCGCCAGGCCAAGATAGTTAGGATCCGTACCGAAGCTGTATCTTCCCTGTAGCTCGTCTTCGCCCTCTGCCCTGAAGGGGATTCCCCGTGCAAAGTTCATCACGATCCCGAGCACTCCAAGCCAACATCCGGCTACATAGGCTTTGAGCAGCCGCAGGCGAACGGCTGGATGCCATGCGTATTGAGGGAGAATCGCTGAGACTGCGAAGAGAGCCCAGTACAACACCACCTTATGCCGCGCTTGTTCGGGAAACTGCGCCCAGGCCAAGGTGCAGGTCGACCAGACGACAAAACCCAGCAGAATCCAGAAGCCCTGCTGGGGACGGACAGCCCATCGGCGTTGCAGCATGCCGGCAATGCCCAGAAGCAGACACAGATAGCCCAAGCGCATCGCGATGGACCGTCCGTCCGGCAGCCTGAGATCCGTTGCAAGGACAAAAGCGAATGCAGCAAGCAACCATGGAACGAGGGTTTCGAGAAATGCACGCGGTTTCCTCCATGAAAGCGGAGGAGCAGAAGCTTCAAGGGGGTAGATAACCGAATGAGCGGGAGGTCTTAGCACAGATTCCTCCATTGGGCTGGCGTAGGCAGGCAGGGCAACTGGTGGGCATGAGCTGCCTGGCGCGGTCGAGGCCAGGTCATGCCGCTTATCTCAAGGAACTGCTTAGAGACGGTCGTACAGCGCCTGGGGAACGGGCTGAGACAGATTGTTGAGCACCGTGCCCGCCAGGTGAGCTCCAACAGATTCCAGCCTTTGCTTTGCTTGAGTCGCCGCGGCCCGGTGGCTTGCTTGCGCTTCCACAATCAGCACGGTCGCATCTGCAACCGGTGCCCACGTCATCGCCTCGTCGTTGAAGAGGCATCCTGGCGCATCCACGAGCAGAAAGCCGAACTCGCGCTGCAGCTCGGCGACGGCGGCGCGAAGATCGCTGGCGGCAACAGATGCTCCGTGTGCGTCGCTCCACCTCAGCAGCCACAGCCTCGGCGCCACACACACACACGATTCCACAAGCGTACCGTTCTGCTCCCCACTCGGCTTGGGAGGAATCCCGAATACCCCGCTGACGCCGCCCTCCGACGGATTGGCATCGACCAGGCATACCTTCTCATTTGCCTTGGCAGCCAAGGCACGCGCCGCGCGCGCAACCACGGAACTGCTGCCGTTGGCGCTTTCGATGCCGCAGAACATCACGTGCCGGCACGCGGGGTGAGCCGTCGAAAAGAAAACCCTTTGTACCAGCCGGTTCAGCTCCTGGTCTGCCGCCGGAGTGGCCTGCGGAAGAGAAGAAGCAATCGGCAAAGAAGGGAATACCGCTTCCGTGTTCGTAGCAGCGGCGGAGCCAAATTCCCTTTCGAGCTGCGCCAGCAATTCGAAATTCTTGCTCATGACGTGTTCCTCATTGTGGTCGTGATCCGTCCAGCTGCGGACTAGGCCGTCGCGGCAGAAGAATCTTCTGCCCCGGAAGAATCAAGTCCGGATTGACGAGATCGGGATTGAGATCCTGAATCTGGCGCAGGATCGCGCTGTCAAACGCCCCTATGCTCCGCACCGAGATGCCGCTCAGGGTCTCCTGCGGCTGAACCGTGATCTCAGTCGATCGTCCCTTCGTAGAGGGCTGGCCCGGAATCGTAGCCGTATCCGCGGGCTGAACCGCGCTGGACATCCTGCTCTGAGCCGCTCGTGGGGCGTTCTGAAAAGTGGACCCAGGGGTGGAGCTGTTCGGTAGGTGCGCTGCCCAAAATGCGGCGACCGCCCCCACGATGAGGATGCTGATCAGAGCTGGAATCCGCATGCGTCGCCACCCCGCTCTTGCTTCCCTGAAGCTGTGTTCTTGGATCACGGCGACCGAAGGAGCGTCATCCTGTACGCTTTGCTCCCCCGGCTGAAGATCGCGAATCGCTTCATTGACGGTTTCCAGCTCGACCTTTTTGCGTTGCAACCCACAACACAGAGACAGCGCATTAAAGCAGATGGTATTGATGTTGCGCGGAATCCCTTGGCTCTCCTCGGCGATCCGCCTCACCGCTTCAGGCGTAAACAACAGCGCCGCCCCCTGGTATCCTGCTACCCCTAGCCGATGAGCAATGTAGGCGGCCACTTCTTCGGGCACAAATGGATCGAGGCGGCAGAACGTCGAGATGCGCTGGCGGAGCTGCACCAATCCCGGGCCGCGCAGAGTTTCGGCCAGGCGTGGCTGTCCGCTGAGCACAATCTGCATGAGTTTAGCCCGCGAGGTTTCAAAGTTCGTGAGCAACCGCAGCATCTCCAGCGCAGGCTCGGTGAGATTCTGCGCCTCATCCACCACCACTACAAAGCGTTTGCCCGTGCGCGCTGTCGCCATCAACTCTGCATTGAGCTGTTGCAGCATCTCCGCCACAGTTCCTGCGGGTGCTACACCAATGTCGTGCAGGATCTCGCGCAGCAGGTCCGACGCGTCGCACTGCGAATGGAAGAGGAAGACGGTCCGCGCTGTATCCCGCACCCGGTCCAGAAACTCGAACAGGAGCGTCGTCTTCCCCATTCCCGGGGGCGCAATCAATGCGGTAAAGCCGCGGTTGCTGCAAAAGGCATACTGCAACGACGCAAGCGCTTCGCGGTGGGTCCGGCTGGAGTACAAAAAACGTGGATCAGGGGTGGCGCCGAACGGGTCTTCCGCAAATCCAAAGTAGTGGGCCAGCATCATCTGCCCCTGTCCTATTCCTTGGGGAGAGCCGCAAGCACAGGCGCGTCAAGATAGGCTTGCAGCTCACCCGGGGTCCGGAATGTCGGATCCAGCGCGTCCAGTGTAAAGGCGGTGGCAAACGAACCCAGGATCATCAAACCGCCCGTGATGAGAAGGGATTCCAGCGGCGAGCGCAGCGGCTGGTAGGGCACGGCGGGCTTTTCCGCCAAGGCCACGTTGACAATTCCGCGGCGGTCCAGCGCATCACTGATTCCTGCCTCTTCGCTCTTGTGCACGTAGAGAAGATAGGCGTCTTCCTTGGTCTTCGCGTCGCGCATCAGGTTTTGCTGGACAACATTGTCGTCGTTCAGTTTGCGGGCTGTCCCGCGGTATTGGGCAGCAATCGTGGCCGCGGCCGACTCGCTGGCCCGGATTCCGCTCAGATCCGACTGAGCCCTGGCCAGTTCTCCTTTGACCAGTTCATAGAGCGGGCTCCGGTCGGTGGTCTCATCCCGCATGGGACTGCGCTGGGCGCCCTGAATTGCTGCCGATGTTTGCGCGATCTGCTCTTCCACCTCTTGCACGAGAGGATAGCTCGGCGCATATTTGGTCAAGAGTTCGGATCTCTTCAATTGCAGATTCAGCAGCGTCGAATGCAACTGACCGAGAAGTTCGGGATTATCCGTGCTGCGGACCGAAGTAACGACGCGCGGCTGAATGGTCTTCAATTGAGCTTCCAGAGTCCGAATGCGGGATTCCGTCTGCGAGGCTAAAGCCTCAGCTTCATGCGCTTTAGACTCGAAGGCCGTAGCCTGCGCCATGGCGGCATCTCGTTCGTTCTGTGCAGAGATCACTCCGCGAGTCAGAGAGAACTCAGAGAGCTTGTTCTGGGCCTGCGTCAGTTCGCCCCGGAAGCGCAATGCCTCTTGATCGAAGAACTTGAATTCCCCGGATGGACGGTGAACCTCAGTGTGCTTCTCGATGTACGCTGCGGCCAGCGCCCGCAGCACGGCGGCGGCCTCCTGCGGATTGCGCGAACTGTAACGCACCGAGATCAGATGAGTTCTGCGCAGCCCTTCCACCCGCAGATTGCGGCCGATGCGGCGCGCCGCCAACGCCACGGCGGCTTCATCGATCGTCCCGTTCGAGTTGGCTGAAACAAGCCCGGCCTTCTGCGCCACCGTTCGCAACAGATCGTCATTCTTCAGCAGCTCGACCTCGGAATTGAGATCCTCTTCCGTGACGGGGTTGCCACTAAACTGGACCGGCGTGATCGTGGATGAGCTGACCACTGGATCGGTGCGCCGGCTCTGCACCAGAATCTCCATCTTTGACTGGTATCTGGGCGTCCAGAGGCCTGCCAGGATGCTGCCGGCCAGAATCAGCGCGGCCACCACGACCATCCCGCGCCAGTGGCGAAAAGTGACGATGGCCGTGTCCCGTACCGTCGGCAGCGCCAGGCGGGTATCACGACGGATTTCGATTTCTTGTCTGTTCATGGTGTCCTCCGCCTAAAACGGGTTGGGGGTGTAGTAAGCCCCCATGCTGGCCGTCGGAATAAACGCTCGGAAGTGCGATGCCGTGCTTTGCGGCACATACAGCAGATCGCCAGGCCGCACAATCGGATCTTCCGCAAGATCGCGGGAGGCCATGAGCTTCTTCACGTTGAAGACCTTCCCTTCGAATCCTCCCTCGGTCCGCCGGTAAAGCATCACTCTCGTCAGCTTGGCCTTCTCGTTGAGCCCGCCTGCCACCGCCAGAGCCTCGCTGAGCGTCAGGTCGCTGCGCAGATCGTATTTGCCGGGGTGCACCACTTGCCCTCCCGCCACAAAGTAGGGCTTCTCGAAGTCCTTCAGCATGATCACCACTTGCGGATTGTGGAGGATCGGCGCGTAGGCGGTGCGGATTGCCTCGGTCAACTCGGGCAGCGTCTTCCCCTGGACTTGCAGCGTCCCCACAGCTTTGAAGCTGCCGTACCCATCGGGCTGCACCGCCACCGTCTGGTTGAACTCGGGAGTCAGCGCAAAATCCACATCGAAGGTGTCTCCTGCGCGCAGGCGATAGCGCGCGTGCGGATCGAACAGGTGGGGCGATGACGTGCCTCCGTGCGCTGTCACCGCGCTTTCTGTGGTCGGGGAAGATCCCACATGCTGCGCCGGCATCCTGGCAAGCAAAACCACGAACCCCAGGACCAGTACAAGCCATCGATGATTCATTTCGATTTCCTTCCTGGGCCCGCACTCGCCAGATCGAGCCCCGTTTACCGGTGTCGAAGTTGCCTGAAGCATTTCCTCGACCAGATCCCGTCGCGGTAGGTTCTGCGCACTTGACGGATAGAGCGCTTCCGTCCGCCCTTGACTCCCTGGAATGGCTCCGGGCGTAGCTTCGCCCTGTGAGGGACATGCCCTCATTCCCCACACCCCCACCGCCATCCAGTTCCTTCTGGTCTGACTGTGGTTCCAGCCCTGATCCCTTCCGCTGCGGCTCTCGGTTCAAGTCCTTCTCAGCCCTGCCGCCTAAGCGCTACCGCATCAGCCTTGCGCTCGCATTTCATCGGGACGTATTCATCCCCTGCCGCGCCTCGCGGTGAACGGCAACAGCCGCGGAGTCGAAAGCGAGGCTGTAACAAACACCCGCCCCGGCATTTCCGGCAACCGGACGCTGTGCAGAACCTTCGCGTGGCCCACAACGATGCCGCCATGCGGGCCCTCGTGCGGACTCGGCAACATGATCCGGATATCCATGCTCTTGCCTGCTTCCAACTCTTGCTCGGTGTGAAACAGAAGCTCAGCCAAACTCATCGTTTCTACCCATCCGTCACGCCAGAGCCTTTCCCCAAAGATGCGAAACCGCATCGGCGAACTAACCTGAAAGCGAGTCGCGCTGTGCGCTTCTTTCCCCTGCGCCGATTTCTCCGAAAGTGTCATAGTGGCCATCGCCCATCTCCAGAGTCCAGACTCAACAGCAACTCAATCCAGGGTGCAGATCTGAAGAACTAAAAGTGGACAAACTCTAGCTGTGGAGCCCTTTCAGCGCAATGGGTACCTGGTATCAGTCACCCTGAGGCAGCTTGGTCCTAGGCCGGTGGGACGGAGAGGGAGAACCAATTCCTGGAACCTCCCTCCTGGCAGTGCCAATGAGAAGGCGCCCTTTGGAGCCATGGCGTCCGCCGTCCTTTTTTGGGACTCGCCCGGAATCTTGTGCGCGGTGTCACGGCAATCGCACAACATCCGTGGCTCTATTAGGTGCTAAGCTTGTCGTGCTGAAATGCGACGATGTGGAGGGATGATCGGCCTGCCTGATGGCTTGCTCCGGACTTGGCGAGCGCGATTCTTCGCACCGAAAGTTATGTGATGGAGATCAGACCGAACTCGGACATCGCCCAGTTCCATTCCCCGTGTGCGGATGGCCCCGGCGACACAGTTCCCCAAACCGCGCGCACCACTTCCACTGACGCCCTGGAAGCTGCTACCCTCGCCCAGGATGCGCCCCCCATTCGCGTGCTCATCGCCGCCCACGAAACCATTCACCGCGAAAGCCTTGCCTTCGTCCTGCAGGCGGGGCACGATTTAGAGGTGGTGGCTTCCTGCGCCGACCTGAAAGCGCTCCTGACCTCTGCCCAGAGCTCCAAACCCGACATCTTTCTGCTCGACTCCGGGATGGGCAAAGAAGGTGGTGCCGACACCCTGCGCGCGCTCAAAGAGCTCGGCAATGCCGCCAAGGTAGTTCTGCTCTGTTCAGCCCTCAGTCGCGAGGAGATGATCGCCCTTCTGCGGCTGGGCGCCCGCGGCCTGGTCCTCAAAAGCGAACCCACCGATACCCTGATTCAGTGCCTGCATAAAGTCGCACGCGGAGAATACTGGCTCGGCAATACCAGCGTGACCGACCTGATTCAGGAACTGTGTGAAGGCGGCAATGGCAAATCCAAATGGGGCAACAAATATGGACTGACGGCTCGAGAGATCGAGATCGTCGAGGTCGTCCTTCAGGGCTGTTCCAATCGCGAGATTGCCGCGAGCCTGTCTCTGAGTGAGCACACCGTGAAACACCATCTCTCCAACATCTTCGATAAGCTTGGGGTCTATAGCCGCCTTGAGCTGGCTCTCTTCGTCGTCAATCACAGCCTCGATTGCCAGCAGTAGCGTCGCAACGTACGGATCCCGGGCGGCTCTCCAAGCTGGCAATGCCCCCGTTGGGGCCAGCGGAAAAGACCGCAACTCCCGTCCCCCGGCTCAAAAGTGCCATGCCTTGCGCTGGAAGTGCTACCCCCCAGGAGCACCATTCGAACCGAAACGGTGTCCAACTTTAGGCCGATGCCTTGAGCACCACCCGCCTATTGTCGCGGATGACGTTTGCCGCTAGCTTAGCAATCACTCATTCGCAGGTTGCGTCAGCAACGCGCGGGTCCGATTGTTCCTCTCTGTTGCGGTGCGGGGATGATGGTGAGCTGTATGATCGACGAGCTGCCGAAACGGAAGAAGCGGTCCTGGTGCTACCCCATTCAGGCTTCCCTCGCGTACAGGATTCATGGCCAGAGGATGTGGCGAAATGGCATCAGCCGAAGCATCAGCGATGCGGGAATTTTGTTCCAGCCGGACGGCGAGCTGAACGAGGGCGTCGAGTTCGAAGCCCATCTCAGCTTATCTGCAATCACCGACCAGCCGATCTCCATCAGCTTTCAGGCTATGGTCCTGCAATCCCCGCAACAAGGCATGTGCGCCGCCCGCATCTGTGCCGCTCGGTTATGCCGATCGCACCCGGGTTCGCACCACCCCATCCCCTTGTCTCGTTCAAAATCTGCCGAAGCAGACAGCCTGGGCGGCATACATTTCGTCGCTTCAGCTTAGCCGGATCTTCCGGGCACCCCTGCGCGGTACCGGGTGACGAACCAGGCACCGTCTTGAAGGAGGAAACACATGACCGATGGGCGCTTGCCGATCCAAAGCGACGGAAGAGGCTGGTGGGCGGTTTATACCAAACACCAGCATGAGAAGTCCGTGAGTGAAATGTTGTCGGCCAAAGGAGTGGAGGTGTTCCTGCCGTGGTATCACGCAGAGCGGCGTCGCAGGTCTCGCACCGTAAAGCTCATTCTTCCCTTGTTTCCCGGCTACCTCTTCGTGCGCCAGCAATCGGAGATGCGCTTGCCCGTCCTGTCGACCCCGGGAGTGTTTCAGATTGTTAGTCAGGGAAGCAGCCTGGGCATCGTTCCTGACGCGGAGATCCAGAATCTACAGCGAGCCATCGCCGCCAGGCGCGGCATTGAACCGTATCCGTTCTGCCGGGTCGGCGAACGGGTGCGGATCATCCGTGGGCCCCTCAGCGGACTGGAAGGCATTCTCGCTTTCCAGAAAGGCCTCTATAGGGTCGTCGTCTCGGTGCAGATGCTCGCCCAGGCGGCGGCCGTGGAAGTTCACGCCTCCGAGATCGCTGCCGTTCACCGCGGGGCCGATGAAGTCATCCCTCTCCATTCCGCCTCGGTCGGTTGAGGTGGCAAGGCCTCCGAAAGCAGATGGGAAAGGAACAAGTTTCCTCCGATCGATCCCGATACCTTTTGCCCTACATAGCCCACGGCATGGGAGCAATCGGAGGAAACGTACTCTGGATCTCATGTCGAATCCCATCTCCTGCGTTCATGGCCAATGCCAGTTCCGTGACATGCAGCGACCAGCGCGCCGAGAGCCGTGGCTCGCGGCCCTCCTTCACGGCATCTGCCAACTCTGCAACTCCTCTCCCAAAATCCATCCTCAACTCCCGTGACTTGTCGTATGCAAATCCGTTGCGGCGCACGAGTGGAATTTGTGGCTGCATGTGCAGTAATTCGGCCCTGAGCGGATGCCTGTCTTGCCAGCATTGCGGCATCCGATGGCGAATATAGACTGGCGAAGCATAATCCCAGCAGTCGGGCGTGGAGAGAACACCGTCATCGCCGAACACCCGAAACCGATGGTCCATCGCGGTATACGTGCTGCAGGTGATGCGAGCCACCAACCCACCAGCGAAGCGAATGCATGCAGTTCCAAAGGCGGGCGCATAGCTCTCCTGAACCGGTCCAGAATGATCGGCCAGCACTCCGCGCGAGCTGACAATCTCCTGCGCGGGGCCAAAGAACGCCGTCAACCATCCCAAATAATATCCGGCATGTTCAAGTGTGCTGCCGACCTCAAACTCGTCTCGATAGGGCCATGCCGCTCCAGATTTGCTGATCCACTCACGGTAATTCATGAAGAGCTGCTCTTCGTCGAGCTCCGCATAGACCAGTCGCGGAGTTCCTATACGCCCGGCGCGCAACGCCTTCCAAAGGGTCTGCGCTGTTTCGCCCAACAGGTTGCAGGGTGCGCCGGCAAGAAGCAAACCCCGCCGCTCGGCGAGCGCTACCAGAGACTGGGCATCCTCCAGGGTCGTGGCTAAGGGCTTTTCGGAATAGACGTGCTTGCCCGCCTCCAAAGATGCTCTGGAAATTAGATGATGACTGCCGGGATTGGTTAGATTGATAACCAGCTCCACTGCCGGGTCATTCAGTAACTCGTCCATACAGCGATATCTTCGTAAATGATAAAACAATGAGAATTGATCTAAACGAGCGGTGTCCCTGTCATATACACCTGTTATTTTCAGCATAGGATGATTTCTAAATGTCTGTAGGTAAAGATCTGCGACAAATCCGCATCCTATAAGTGCAGTGCGCATCACATCCCCACCTCGACGTCGGATGTTTGGCGTGAATACTAGCACGCTTTCGCCTCCTCTGCTGTGCCATCCGTCCTGAATCCATGCTCGTTCCCGCCGAAAAATGTGCGGTTCTCAAAAACCGCACCCCGTGCGGAATCTCTCCTCTCGTGCCCCGACGATAAAATGGCACCAAAAGATGCTATCCCTTGGGTACCAATTGGTCCCATAAGCTGATAACATACGCGCAGCTAATTCCCTAAGGTGCGGATAGTTAGTTTCCCGCCGCGAAAATTTAATGCCTGAAAGGATATCCAATGAGGAAATCCCTCCCCCTCCTGGTTCCCTCAATCCGTGCTGCCTCTTCGGAAGTACATCCATTTCATCCAAAGATGGTGTATTGTTTACCTGCATTAGGTAAATTTTTCGCTGCCGCGCGATCGAGATCAGCGATGCTCACTCTGCTGCTCAGCTCGGCTTTACTTCTCACCTCCTCCCTGATGGGACTCGGAGGTTGCGCGTTACCGGTGGGCACAGTGCAGTTCCCGGTTCCGGTGGCGCTCACTTGCAGTCAATCGGCGTTGTCTGCTCCTGGTTCAGATGCCTGCAGCATCACTTTGAGCGGACCAGCCCCGAGCGGAGGGGTTAGTCTGAATCTTTCGAGCAGTAGCTCCGCAGTGTTAGTGCCAGCCTCAGCCACAGTTCCAGCAAACGCAGAGAGCGTCGGCTTCACTGTTAAAGTCTCTTCGGCGGCCTCCCCTGGAGTGGTCACAGTGACCGCTGCCGCCAATGGAGACAAGGTTGCAACCTCCATCAAGGTCAATGCTGTTGCTACTGCTCCTCCCCCTCCAAGCTTGGCCGGTGTTGCCTGCGCTCAGGCCTCTGTGACTGCACCGGCGGCTGTTGCTTGTACTGTTTCCCTCAGTGGCGCGGCGCCGGCAGGCGGGTCGAACGTACAACTCACAAGCTCTGAAGCCGCAGTTTCCGTCCCCGCTTCGGTGACAGTCGCCGCTGGCGCGCAAAGTGTTTCCTTTATTGCAACTGTCGGCTCCACCGCCGCAGCCGGAACTGCCACCATTACAGCGGCTTTGAACAACCTCACCAAGTCTACTTCCTTGCAAATCGTAGCGGCTGCTCCAGCTGCGACGCTGAGCTCTCTGTCCTGCGCCCAGGCTTCCGTGAATCCATCAAGTACCGACACCTGCGCTGCGCAGCTCAGCGGCGCGGCACCCTCGGGAGGAGTCGTGATCCAGCTTCACAGCAGCAGTTCTGCTGTGACCCTTCCGGCTTCAGCCACGGTAGCGGCCGGCGCGACAAGCGTTACCTTCGTCGCTAACATTGCGTCATCTGCCCCTGCTGGCACGGTGACGCTCACTGCATCGCTCAACGGTGTAACGAAGTCGACGTCGCTTCAAGTAATAGCGGCAGCATCTGCGTTGTCTGTGAGTCCATCAAGTCTCAGCTTCGGCAATGTGACGGACGGCAAGACCTCGACTCAGACGGTAACCGTCTCGAACTCCGGCAGCAGTGCGGTCCTGGTGAATTCCGCAAGCGCAGCCGGCAGCGGCTTTACGCTTGCCGCTGTGTCTTTACCTGTCACCTTGAATGCCGGGCAGAGCCTCATCCTTACTGTTCAATTCAGTCCTGCAACTGCTGGCGCTGCCAGCGGCAGCCTGCAAATTGGCAGCAATTCTTCCGTCACTCCCAACCTCTCCGTAGCGCTTTCGGGAACAGGTGTCGCGCCCTCATCGGTGGCGGTGACACTGACACCCTCGAGCGTCTCCACGGTGGTGAATTCGACGCAGCAGTTCACAGCCTCCGTCACGGGCACAACCAACACCGCTGTCACCTGGTCGCTCTCGGGCTCGGGCTGCAGTGGGTCGTCGTGTGGATCGATCTCGCAGACCGGCCTCTATACAGCGCCGAATGCAGCGCCATCACCCGCCAACGTCACCGTAACGGCCACCAGTCAACAAGACACCACCAAGCAGGCATCAGCAACCGTCCAGATTGTGGCGAGTACCGGAAAGGTATACTACATTGCTCCAGCCTCGGCGGGTGGCAGTGACTCAAATGATGGTCTGACGGCAAGCACGCCCTGGCTCACCCCACAACACTCCGTCAACTGCGGCGACGTCTTGCGGGCGGAACCAGGAACCTATTCCGCCAGCAGCTTCAATAACGGCCAGTGGGGATCGGTGAGCTGCCCGGCCGGAAACAATGTTGCGTGGGTGATGTGTACTACGCCCTTTGGATGCACCGTATCCGGCGGCATCTACATTAGCGCCAGCTATTGGGGATTACAGGGATTCCAGATTTCGACGAGCAGTGGAACCTGTGTCAACGTAGCGCCCAACTTCAACGGAAATCGAGTTGAGGTACATCACATCATCGTCGCAAACAACATTGTCGGCCCATGTGGGTTCGATGGTATCGGGTCGGTCAGCGGCTATGGTACCAATCCCACCATAGGCGCGGACTATCTCGCCTATCTGGGGAACATCGCATACAATACCGGAGGAAATTCCTCCACCTGCGCTGCAGCTCTGAGTTTCTGGGTACCCATCCCCTACGATACCCAGGCTGGAACGCACCTCTATATGTCCGGAAACTTCACCTGGGGCAATACCAGTAACTGCGGCGACGGCGAAGGCATTATCTTTGATACCTTCGATGGCGTGGAAGGATCTTCGACCCAGCCTCCCTACGCATATCAAGCCGTTGCAGAGAATAACTTGTCTGTGTTCAACGACGGTCCAGGAATTCAGGTCGACCTGAACCAGAACGGCTCTGGAGCGCATGCGCCGATCTACTTCATGCAGAACACCAGCGCCTATAACTGCCTGGGTCCGTCCAGCGCCACCTACTGTGCGGAGATCGTTCTCGGAACCACCGTCAACGCCAACGCCAGTAATAACCTCGTGGTTGCGCCTACGCAGTACGCCTTCGGTGGGGGGAGCGTCACCCACTACGGCTCCGCTGCCATCTATGCCCCAAGCAGCACCAATCAGATCTCCAACGAGTTCGCGTATAGCCCCTACGGCTTTGGCGTGGGCAGCGTTGGCAGCCCTGGCTTCGCGCCTGGTACCGGGAACATCACAGCCACGGACCCGCTGTTGGCCGGCCCGGCAGATCCGGGCACGCCGAGTTGCAGCGGTTATGCCACGACAACAGCATGCATGGCGAAGGTCATTGCGAACTTCGCCCCCACCGCCTCGGCAGCTAGCAGCTATGGATACCAGATGCCGAGCAGTACTCCGGTCAAGAACGCCTACTACCCGCAGTGGCTATGCAGCGTAAGTGATCTGCCCGCAGGCATCGTCACGCCGGGCTGCGCTCCATAGCATGCTCGAAAGAGGGAAGGCCGGCGTCGCTGCTCGCAGGATGCCGGCCTGTTCCCAACTGGGCCCTCAGAGCCAGGGGGTACAAACACGATGATCAATAGAAAGAAGATCGTGGTAGTGCTCCCGGCTTATAACGCGGAGAAGACACTAGAACGTACCTTCCGCGAAATTCCTCCCTCAGTCGATGGCATCATTCTGGTGGATGACGCAAGCACGGACGATACCGCCGGATTGGCGCGGCGGTTGCAGCTTCACGTGCTCGTGCACGAGCGCAACCGCGGCTACGGAGGCAATCAGAAAACCTGTTATCGAGCGGCGCTGAGAGCTGGTGCTGATGTCGTAGTCATGCTTCACCCCGATTATCAATATCCGCCCCTCCTGGTTGAACCAATGGCGACAATGATTGCATTCGGCTTGTACGACGTCGTTCTCGGCTCCCGAATCCTGGGAGGCGGCGCGCTGCGCGGTGGCATGCCGCCACACAAATACCTTTTCAATCGGGCACTTACTCTTGTACAGAACCTGGCGCTCGGCGCAAAGCTCAGTGAGTACCACACCGGGCTTCGGGCCTACAGCCGCGAACTGTTGCAGTCACTCCCCCTGGATGCGAACTCGGATAATTTTGTCTTTGACAATCAAATGTTGGCGCAGTGTATCTATCGGGGGGCGCGCATCGGTGAAATCTCATGCCCCACCCACTACTTCCCTGAAGCGTCGACTATCGACTTTTGGCAGAGTACGGTCTACGGGATCGGCGTGCTGAAAACTACCGCCAGCTTCCTCGCCGCCCGCTTCGGACTGTCCAGGTCACCTGTTTTTGATTCTGCTTTATTGCCGCAGCGGGTAGACCCTGCTGCCGTTTCATCTAGACTCATCGGGAATCGTCCAGAAGAACATCGCACAGCCCGCAATGCTTCCCCGAGCTAACGATCGCACGGGGGCATCTGTGGTACCGGAAGTGTGTCCCACGACCAATTGATACCAAATAAGTGAGCCCGCTTTCGCGGGCTCGCTTATTGCTTCTCTTCAGTTAGATTGATCCAACCTAGAAAGTCAGCTTCAGTGAAAACTGGCCGGAGCGGTTGCCGCCGGGCGCGTACAGCGCGCTCTGTCCGCCGTTCGCTGAACTCTGGTTCCATGTCCCGGTCACCTGGCCGAAGACAGGATTTCCATTATTCGCGAAGAAGCCGTTGTTGAAGGGACCGAAGGCAGGGTGGTTCAGGATATTAAACAAGTCCGCCTCGAACACGAGATGGAGGGCATCGTGAATAGGGAAGTTGCGCTGCGCGGAAAAGTTCCAGGTCGCCATTCCGAGAGCCCTGATCACGTTGCGGGAGAAATTGCCCTGCCTGGCCGGTGCCCCGTTTACGCCCGGCGGCGGATCCTTGAACGCGGCAGGGTTGATCGCTTTACCGGCCGGATATTGCGGCCCTGTCAGGTACAAGGGCACGCCAGGAACGACATCGGGCCGAATAAGGGCCGCGGCCCCTACTTGGGATGCGTTACCAGCAAAGTCGCCATCCACGATATTCACCGGCGGCCCGGACTGGATCGAAATGATGTCGTTCGTAGACCAGTCGCGGGTAAGCGCCCGCAGAAAGAAATTGCTCTTCACTGCCGGAGGTTGGTAGGTGACGGCCGCCGAGAACAGATTACGAATGTCAAAATCTGCATCGCCACGGTTTTCGTTGACGTTGGCCTGGGTCTCGCCGGGATAGATGAAGGTTACCCAATTGCCATACGAACCGTCATCGATAGCGTGAGACCATGTATAGTCCACAAGCGCCTGGAGTCCATGACTTAGCTGGCGCTGGAACACCGCTTGCAATGCGTTGTAGTTCGCGGTACCTGTTTCATCTACCAGCCATGCCTCGGCATAGTTTGGATTTGGGTTGTCGGTGGCCTCAGCTTCCTCAAGCCGCTTCTCCACGGCGCCGACATAGGATATGGTGAAACTCTGATCGTTGCCCAGGGCCTGCTGCAAGGATACGTTGAATTCCTGCGACCAGGGCAAATTCATATTCGGCTGAATGCCGTACAAGGGGAGCCCATTGGTCGCATTGGGCTGCACGTTGACCGGCGCTGCAGCATTTGCTGACCCAGCCGTTGGAGGATAGGTAGCGCCAAAAATGTAGCTGTCTGCCCCATATGGGTAAAGAGGCTCATCGATAGCTTCCTGGTTGAGCAGCTCCGAGTCGGACAGGCCGTAGAAGATCCCCCATCCGCCGCGGAGGATGAGCTCCCTGCCAGGTGTTGTCAGCAGCCTGTAGGCTCCGCCAATGCGTGGCGCGATGTTGCCCCAGTGAGTCGTGTAGGGCGGCGTTCCCGGCGGAGCATACGCCAGATTGGCGAGACTCGTCAGGCTGAAGCCGGTGATGCCCGGCAGGGGGGTGCTTTCTGTTGTCTGAGGCGCGAAGTCCACGTCCCAGCGCAGACCATAGGTCATATTGAAACGCGAATTCACGCGCCAGGTATCCTGGGCATATGCGCCCAGATTCTGGAGCTTGTAGCGCCCAGGAGCATAATAGGAATTGACCAGCAAAAAGGGCGTGCCCGTCTCAAATTCCGAAGGAGCAAGGAAGATAGGGATGCTCCAATACGTAGCCTGTCCGTAGTTGGGCATCATGCGACGATAGTCAAGGCCGAACTTCAGGTTATGCGCCCCCATCAGCACGGAGAGTGAATCCACGAAGTTCCATTGCCGCTGGTAATTTGTCGCAAAGTTTCCGTTGGTCTCCGTCATGCCGTCGCCAAAGGCACCATCCACATACAGATTTGCATTCGAGAAGTTGTATGGACCGGGGAAAAAAGTAGGAGCAGGCGGTGGCGCACCGCCATAGGCGCTGGTCACTTGCGAGGATGAGCTTCCGCCGCTCACGCTATAGTTTGCGCGAAAATCGTCGACCACATGGTCGGACGCTATCCATGTCAATCCGGCAGTGGCTGTCTTGGTAATGTCCTTTTCAAGGGCCAGGTCATTGACCTCTGTTGCAGTGATGGTGGCGCTGGACGGTGCATGGTCGTAGCGGGCAAACAAACTCAGATTGTTGGACAAGTGATAGTCCAGGCGTAGGCTGGCTGCATAGGCATTATAGGGTTGCGAGTAGCTCGCATTGTAGAGAACGATGCCGGAGCCCGGGCTTGTATCCGTTGCATTTGCGGGGGGCGCAGGAAACATATCTACATAAGGCTGCATGGCGGGTATGGTTCCTGCCCGGACGCCCTGATCAAAGGTGGTGGCGATTAACTGCCCCGGTTGAACCAAGCGAAGGTTTTCATCGGAAAAGAAGAAAAACGCCTTGTCCTTCAAGATGGGACCGCCGACCACGCCTCCGAAGTCGTTCTGGATTTCGGGTGCTTTAGGCTGACCGTAGTAATCGTTGAACCAGTTATTCGCATCGAATACGGTGTTGCGCAGATACTCGAACAGATTCCCGTGAAAGTGGTTTGTCCCGGAGCTCGTAACGATTCCGATTTGCCCGCCCATGGTGCGGCCGTACTCCGGTGCGAAGGTTGAAGTTTCAATACGAAACTCTTGCAGGTCATCCACCGAGACCAGTGCCATGGTTCCACCCACGATATTGGTGGCACCTACAGCGCCGGCTCCTCCAGGCCCAGGTGTTCCCACATTGATTCCAATATTGGCGCTCACGCCATCGATCATCCAGTAATTTTCATCGCCGCGCTGGCCATTGACGACGAACCCTCCCGAGGCGCCATCATTCGTCGCCGCGCTTCCCGCGTTGGTATTGACGCCGGGCGTCATATACAGGAGCGACTGAAAGCTGCGGCCGTTCAGAGGAAGGTTCTTCACGAACTGGCGATCGACCACCGTGCTCACCGAAGCATCCGTCGTATCGATGTTGTTTGCGCCCGCGGTTACTGTTACGGACGAAGAAACGGCGCCAACCTCCATTTTGACGTCTTCGGTGATATGGTCGCCGACGTTGGCGATGATCCCCATAAGGGCAATCTGTTTAAAGCCCTGCTTGCTCACCGTGACGTCATAAGTTCCAGGGGGGACGGTCGCAAAGCTGTAGTTACCAGACGAATTGGTCGTTGTTGTATTCGAGATTCCGGTTTGAGTGTTGCGGATCATCACGGACGCGTCCGGTATGGTGGCCCCAGAAGCATCAACGACGTGACCGGAGATCGCGGCTGTTGGCATTTGCGCCATGACGGCGCGACTGGTGAACAGAAGGCAAAGCAGAATGGGGAAGGCAGAGAGCACTTTTCGGAACACTACACTCGCGTTTGCCGTTGATAATTTGCGCAGATTCATCACTACCTCACAAGGAATTCTGATTTCTCTTCCATGGCCCGCAACTGCCCCTGGGGGCGGGACTGAGCATGAGACGATTCAAATCAATTCCCCAAGCAGCTCATTTGTCGGATGTCAAACAGTTTCTGTTGCCTTGGAGGAACGGGGAATGAGACGATTCAAACTAATAGGATGGGATTTTATAGAACATTTTCGCCACCTGTCAAGGATTCTCTGCGTCGTGCTCGAAAGAAATCTCGGACTTTAATCCTAAATTCTTCAAAAACCTTGCACTTGGAAGCGTTTGACTCCCCAGACTCGATGAGATGCGGCTTGGCCATCGGGACTCCTGCCTCTTCTGCTCGCGTTCGGCTCGATGGGTGCGGCGGCAGGAGATGCTTACCAGCGCGTCCTGATGGCGTTCGGGAGAGGAGCTTCCTTGCTGGATGGCCTTATCGGACCCGGAGCCCGCTTCGCCAACTGCGCGGTGCTCGTACGAACATCCACATTCCGCCCTGAAGCTGGTTACAATCGATTCCACGCCAACACAATCCGAAGTAGGTGGCTGAGCTGGCAATCCTTCAATCTTCCCGCTCGTAGGTTCCGGATCTCTCTCAATGGCTAATATCCAATCTGAAGGGCCGAGGTGCGAATTGTTAAGGAATCGAAATTTCCAGATTAGGACTGAGATAGCCGTTTTCATTTTCGTGTCCGTCATCGCGCCGGGGCTCTCCCCGTCGGTGCATGCGCAAACGGAGAGCACTGTCAGAAACGAATTTCGCAATCCGCCCAAGAAGTTCCGGCCGATGGTTCGCTGGTGGTGGCCAGGCGGCGATGTCACCGACCCGGAGATTCGGAGGGAAATCGGCATCCTCGATAGCCATGGATTCGGCGGCGCCGAGATCCAACCCTTGAATACATTCACCTTCCTCCCGAGTCATTTCGCCTTTGCCCCACAGAAGCTCTCCGAAGAAGAGTTGGAGCGGGTGAATGACTTTGCCACGCCAACCTTTTTCAAACATGTGCGGGTGGCGGCGGGTGCAGCAAAGGCCCACGGCATGTGGATCGACGATACGTTCGGCTCGGGCTGGCCGTTTGGGGGGAGTGCGATTACGCCAGAACTCTCGTCAATCCAGTTGAGTTCTACAGATAATGTTGTTGTCGGGTCCCAGGGTTTCACTGGGAAACTGAAGATCCCCAAGTTTGAACCTGATCTGATGGAATCGTTGCTGATAAAGGACGGATCGAGGCCAGTTTGGCCGAAAGGATGGGAGGAGCGCTTCGAGGCACGGAGCAAAGTCGTGGCCGTGGTTGCAATGCGTGAAGATGCGTCGCAGCCGTATCCAGCGCACCGCCCCATCATGCTTGACCGCAGCTCAACCGTGGTGCTCACGAATCGCATGCAGCCTGACGGCTTGGTCGATTGGAAGGTCCCCGCTGGTAAGTGGCACATCTTTGTATTCCGGCAAATCCCGACGCGCGCAACCGTGGATTTCGTCGCCGGTACGGGGCCGCAACTCGTATTGGACCACTTAAACAAGGCTGCGTTCGAAGCCCATGCGGCCCACGTCGGTGATCCATTGGTTGCCGCTCTCGGGCCCGACGTGGGAACTTCACTCCGCGCTATCTTCTGCGACAGCCTGGAGGTTCAGGAAGACCTTTGGTGGACTGACGACTTTCTTGAGCAGTTCAGAAAGCGCCGCGGATACGATCTAACCCCCTATCTACCCGTGCTGCGCGAGCCAGGCTATAACGATCCCTACTTTGAGGGCGCCATCGGCCCTCCCGCGTATAACGTGACCGGCGGCGATGCGATTCGTGCGGATTATTGGAAAACTGTTTCCGAGCTCATCTTTGACGGGTTCTATCACCCGTTCGATGAATGGGCAGCGCAGCACCACCTTCTCTCGCGAGTGCAGGCGCACGGATCACCTGGCAATTTGCTCAAAATATATGGCACTGCGAGCATTCCGGAAACCGAAGAACTCGCTGGCAACAACACCGTGAACTTCATGAAGCTCGCCTCTTCGGCCGGCTACGATTATGGACGAAAGCTGGTTAGCAGTGAGAGTTTTGTTGCTTACGGAAATCCCTATCGCACCACGCCGGAGATTGTGATTGCCGACAGCAACAAACTTTTCATCTCCGGAATTAACGAGATCATCTACCATGGCTTTCCTTACAAACTCGATGCAGGCCCCAAAGGAATTGGCTGGTTTCCTTTCAAGAGCTACAGCTCACAATTCAATGAGGCCAATCCGTTCTGGCCATTCCTTGGGAAGATCAACTCATATATCACCCGAATTCAGTACATCGCCCAGACCGGCGCCAGTGATCTTCAGGTCGCCATTTTTCGCAGCAGCCTGAGCCAGGACGACACAGGACCTGCGCCAGCATCGGGGCCGATGCCGGACCCATTTCCAGGAATCGAAGATGCGCTCACTTCAGCCGGCTTGAGTTTTGGATTTGTCAATGAGGAGACGCTTCTCGGCGGTAGCACAATGGGCAGAACATTCTCCACCAGCGGAGGCGGGCGCTACAAGGCTATTGTCATTCCTCACGAAACCAGGGTTTCTCCGGAGTTGGTGAAGAAGCTGGAATCTTTTGCCAATGCGGGTGTGCCGATCATCTTGATCGGAGGGTTGCCAGGAGCAAATGCGAGTTTTGCTTCGCTCAAGCAAGACCGCGACCGGATCGACGCGGGACTTGCGAAGATCGCGCGCGCTCCATGTGCGGAGATGTCAGCAAATCCCACGGACGCTGCCTCCCATCTTGCGACTCTAATCCCCCCTCAGGTGAGCGTTGTCTCCGGTGATGTTCTTCCCTTCCTCAAGAAGTCCATCGGCGCAACCAGCTTCTACCTGCTCACGAACCCTAACAGCAGCAGCTCCAATGCGGTGGTCGCATTCAATGAAACCGCCGTGCCGCAGGTATGGGATCCATGGACAGGGAATGTGCACGGGACGACCTTCACACGCAAGGATGGGCGCGTGCGTCTCAGCGTGGCCTTGCCGGCCTTCGGATCGGAGTTGATCGCTTTCAATCGTGCGAGCCGGATGTCTATCCCCGCGGCAAAACAATGGGCGGAGATGAAAAGTGAGCATGTCGGCGCCCGCGGATGGAGCGTTACCGCCGTCGGCGGCTCGAAACAAGGTGTGGGTATTCACCTGCATCTGCATATGGAGAAGCTTCAAGACTGGCTGAACGTACCCGAACTGCGCACGTTTTCTGGACGGGCAGCCTACACCACCCACGTTTCGGTGTCGGGGGAAGAACTCAACCATGCTGGGCGCGTGGTTCTCGATATGGGAGAAGTAAAGGATGCAGCGGAGATAAAGGTAAATGGCATCGAAGCCGGACAACTCGTCTCCCAGCCCTTCTCGCTGAACATTCGGCCTCTGCTTCACTCCGGGGATAATGTTCTGGAAATAACCGTGGTCAATACGCTCACCAATTTTGTAAGCTCCCTTCAAGCTCCAAAGAACGCGCTAAGTAGGAATCGTCACTATTTACCCGCATCATCCGGGCTGCTCGGACCTGTCGTGCTCATTTATGAGATGGGACCCTCGCGAGCAACCCTGTGACTTCAGTCGTACTGCAAGGACATCCATGAATATCAAGCATGATCGAAGCTTCCCGGCAAGAGCTGTCATGGGCGTAGCCGTTGTCCTCTGCGTCATCGCGGCGGGGATCTCCCCGTCGGTGCATGCGCAAACGGAGAGCACTGTCAGAAACGAATTTCGCAATCCGCCCAAGAAGTTCCGGCCGATGGTCCGCTGGTGGTGGCCGGGCGGCGATGTCACCGACCCGGAGATTAGAAGAGAAATCGGCATCCTCGATAGCCATGGATTCGGCGGCGTCGAGATTCAGCCCTTCAACATATTTGTCTTCACCCCCAACCTCCTATCGAAAGAAGAGATGGAGCGCGTGAATGACTTTGCCACGCCAAGCTTCTTCAAGCATGTGCGGGTGGCGGCGGATGCGGCCAAAGCTCATGGAATGTGGGTCGACGACACGTTCGGGACGGGTTGGCCCTTTGGCGGCGGCGTTGCCATCACTCCCGAACTCTCGTCCATTGATCTGCGCTCCGCGGACAATATTGTGGTTGGCCCCCAAAACTTCTCCGGAAAATTGACCATCCCCAAATTTCATCCTGATCCTATAGCTTCCCTGATGAAGATGGTAGGAGCGGAGCCCGTTTGGCCAAAAGGATGGGAGCAGCGATTCGAGGCGCGCAGCAAAATCGTCGCAGTGGTCGCTATGCGTGAAGCCTCGCCGCACGCTTCTGCAACAGACAAGCCCACATTACTTGACCGCAGTTCTGCCGTGGTGCTGACGGATCGCCTGCGCCCCGATGGCTCTCTGCATTGGGAGATTCCCGCAGGCAAGTGGCATATCTTTGTCTTCCGGCAATTTCCCACGCGTGAACCAGTGGGAGGCGCCGCGGGCACCGGGCCGCAACTTGTCTTGGATCATTTGAACAAAGCTGCGTTCGAGGCGCATGCAGCCCGCGTGGGCAATCCTTTGATCGCCGCTCTGGGCCCCGATGTCGGCACTTCCTTCCGCGCCATTTTCTGCGACAGCCTGGAAGTGGACGAGCATCTCTGGTGGACGGACGATTTTCTCCAGCAGTTCAAACAGCGCCGCGGATATGATTTGACTCCATATCTCGGCGTCCTGTATGAACCCGGCTACAACAACTATTCGCCCAGCGGCCCGCCGATCTTCAACGTAGCCGGCGGCGACGCAATTCGTGCAGATTATTGGAAAACTGTCTCCGAACTCATCTTTGAGGGGTTCTATCATCCCTTCGACGCATGGGCGAGACAGCACGAACTATTCTCGCGCGTGCAGGCTCACGGCGCGCCCGGCGATCTGCTCAAGTTGTATGGCGATGCAAGCATTCCTGAAACCGAGGAGTTGGCGGGCGGAAACACTGTCAATTTCATGAAGCTCGCTTCTTCAGCAGGTTACGATTACGGGCGGAGAATCGTTTCCAGCGAAAGTTTTATTGCACAGGGTGATCCTTTTGGAACCACACCGGAGGTCTTTAAGGCTGACACCGACAAACTCCTCATCTCCGGGATCGATGAAATCATCTACCATGGATTCCCTTACAAGTTCGACGCCGGGCCCAGAGGGATTGGCTGGTATCCGTTCAGCAAATACACCTCACAAATGAATGAGGTCAATCCGTTTTGGCCGTTCATTGGGAAAATCAATACCTATATCACTCGGCTCCAATATATTGCCCAGACCGGAACCAGCCATCTTCAGGTCGCGATCTTTCGCAGCAGTCTGAGTCAGGATGATACGGGGCCTCCGCCGGCAGCAGGGCCGGTGCCCGATCCGTTTCCGGCAATTGAAAAGGCGCTTACCGCGGCGGGATTGAGTTTTGGATTTGTCAATGAAGATACACTCCTGCACGGCACAGCAACGAACAGAAGTCTTGTCACCCACGGCGGCGGCGTCTACAAAGCCCTTGTGATACCCAATGCAACCAATGTTTCTCCCCAGTTAGTGAAGAAGCTGCAACTCTTTGCTGATGCGCGGGTACCGATTGTGTTTGTAGGTGGTTTGCCCGGAGCCAACGCAAGTTTCATGACTCTCCAACAAGACCGCGCGCAGGTCAGCGCGGGCCTTCGTCGAATGAACCGGGTCTCAAGCACCGGAATATCGTCAAATGCTGTGGATGCCGCTTCGCGGCTCACTGTTCTGATACCACCTCAAGTGACATTCGTCTCTGGCGATGTTCTTGCCTTTCTCAAGAAATCCATAGGCAAAACAAGGTTCTACCTCCTCACCAATCCTGACGCCAACAGTGCCAGCGCGGTGGTGGAATTCAACGAAAGTGCTGTGCCGCAGATATGGGATCCATGGACAGGCGAAGTGCGCGGGACGAAGTTCAGCCGGAAGAGTGGCCAGGTGAGTCTCAGCGTGGCATTGCCGCCCTTCGGCTCCAAACTGATCGCCTTCAACGATGAAAGCGATATGCGCCTCCCTGCGCCGACGCATTGGACGGAGTTGGAACAAGAAAATATCGGCGCGGGAGGCTGGAGCGTGGATGCCGTAGGCGACTCGGAGCAAGGCGTCGGCGTTCATCTGCACCTGGATATGGCAAAGCTGCAAGACTGGCTCAAGGTGCCCGAACTCCGCACGTTTTCAGGAACCGCAACGTACACCACACATATTTCCGTATCGCAGGACAAGCTCAAACATGCTGGACGAGCGGTTCTCGACCTGGGGAATGTGAAAGATGCAGCTGACGTAAAGGTAAATGGCGTCGATGCCGGGCAAGTCGTTATGCCGCCCTTCTCGCTCGATATTCGCCCTCTCCTGCATGCTGGGAAGAATGTTCTGGAAATCACCGTGGCGAACTCCCTCACGAATTATGTGAGCACCGTCCAATTTCCGAAGAGTCCCCTGGGAGAACGTCCTCATTACCCGCCCGTCTCTTCCGGCCTTCTCGGCCCGGTCATGTTGGAGTACGAAGCAAGAGCTTCGCAAAGAACCCAGTGAAGCATGGATTCGCCGCAGAGCGCATCCGTCCTGAGATCGAAGCAGTTTGCTGCACTAGCGGATCCGTACGCGCTTCCTGCCCGAGGAGGGGCGGGTAATGATCGCCATCGCGCGGCCTCCCGGTATCGCTTACCGCACTTCAGGACGCGATCGCTGGATCCTGCGAATCCCGACATCGCCGTCAAATACCAGAATGTCACCAATTTGGTCCCCGTCCCCGCTTCCTCTCCCCAACCCTGGCCGCTCCTGTTCCAGAACATGTCCCGGTAGCACACCGAGAAATTGAGGTGTCCTCAGGAGAGCGCGCCAGGAAGTAGGGTGCAGTATTGACGCGAATCCTTGGCCCTCCAGGCAATGCAAAGGGCTGAGCGTGACGTGGTGCCGGCTCGTACCAGCCGTTTGTTAAATCCCAGAACTTCTTTGCTCAAGGACGCAAGCCGTTCCCAGTCGGCAGTTCAGATCAGTCGGGCGTCATAAATAAAAATCGATTGACATTGATTACGACTGATGATTATGATGCCGCTTCTATTAGAAAACGCGCGAATGCGCGCCAAATAAGGAAAACTGAGCAAGTCCAGGGGCGTAATGTGTCAGTCCCACACCACCAAGCCGAACGTTGCCCCATTAAATTCTGAGGAGGTTGCCAAACCATGAATGGATTACGCCAACTGAAGAGGACTTGCGACGCCGGCCGGGTGGCCTGGGGTTTTGCCGGATCTTTATTCCTGATCTTTGCCCTCTTGTCCGCAACGCTACCGTGTCTGGCTCAGCTCAGCTCAACCGGCTCCATCACCGGCCGCGTGAGTGATCAGTCCGGTGCGGTGGTAGTGGGCGCGCATGTCACTATCCGCCACATTGAAACTGGCACCGTGACGCAAACCATTTCCAACTCGGCTGGCGATTTCGCTCAAATGGGGTTGAACTCCGGACATTACGACATCAGCGTGTCGATGAGCGGATTTGATACCTACCGGCTGACCAACATTCATCTGGAGCCGATGGGCACTTTCGCAGTGAATGCGGCTCTGAAGCCTGGTAGCGTGTCCACCTCCGTGACCGTTGCTGGCGCCGAAGAGCAGGTGCAAACCACCACACCCGAAATATCCAATACAGTCTCGGAGGCGGAAACGGAGGCGCTCCCACTGAACGGCCGCAACTACCAGGGACTGGCCAGCCTGATGCCGGGCGTCATCAATACCTCGCCGGTGGGCGCACAGGGAACTGGCGGCTACTTGACCGACAATTCGATCGATGTGAACGGCTCCGGAACGGGCGGCTCTCTTTACACGGTAGACGGCGTCTGGAACCTTGACACGGGCGAGCACAATCAAAACACCGTCATTCCCAATCCCGATGCGATTGCCGAAGTGAAGGTGATGCAGAACAACTACAGCGCTGCGTACACGCTCGCGGGCAATGGCGTCATCATGGTGCAGACCAAGAGCGGTACGGACCAGTTCCATGGCGGTGGATGGGAATTCTTGCGCAACACATTCCTGGATACCCGCAACTATGGGCAGCCAGCCAATCAAGGGCCCTCGCCGGAGGAATGGAACATTTTTGGATGGAATCTGGGCGGTCCCTTGGAGATCCCCAAGGTCTACGCGCCGGCCGAAAAGAGAACCTTCTTCTACTTCAATCAGCAGTGGGTGCGCCAAAAGCAGGAGAGCGTCATCCAGGGAGCGTCGGCAACCTCGGCGATGCGCAACGGAACCTTTCCAGTCGCTGGTTCGGGTTCTCCCTATCTGAGCAAGGCGAACGGAGGATGGCTGAAGGACCCCACCAAATCCGGCACCTGCAACGCCAGCAATCAGTCCGCTTGCTTTCCGGACAATCAGATTCCGTTGCAGCGCCTCGATCCGAATGCGCTGACCCTTATCAATGCCCTGGCACCTTTGCCCAACAACGAGACCGGCGCCTTCAACAATTACATCAATACGTTTCCGACCCTCACCAATCAGATGGATGTGCTGGCCAAACTGGACGTCAATCTTTCGTCGACCTTCCGTCTAAGCGGCGAATACATGGATGAGGGAAACACCAGCACCAGCCCCAGCGCCAGCCGCATGGGATCGCCCTTCCACAGCGACTATGATCTGTTCAACTCCAACGACCAGGTCGCGCAGCTTCAGTTACTACAGATTTACACGCCGAACCTGACCAATCAGAGCAGCATCTCTATCAGCGACATGGTTGAGGCGCACGATATCGGCGGCCCCAGCCATCTGTCGGACGTGCCAGGTTTTAACCAGGTGCTGCCTTACACTGGCGGGTTCCTGCAAAATTATCTGCCCCACGTTGGCCTTGCCGGCGGATGGTCGGGCTTCGGCGCAAGCTCCTGCTGCATCATTCCCCGCTACACCAGCCTCTTCGATACGGTTGCCGACAACGCCAGCTGGCTGCGCGGCAAACACTTCATCCAGAGCGGGATCACCATTCTGTTTGCCCACACCCGCCAGTGGAATACCGGCGGACCGCTCATGAATGGCTCCTTCAGCTTCAACGGCCAGACCACGGGCAATCCCATGGCCGATTATTTGCTCGGGTATGCCAACGGCTTCGGACAGGGCGATACCGCCTTCCGCCGCTACATGCACTATCCCCTGGTTTCTCCTTATGTGGAAGACCAATGGAAGGCGACGCCCCGGTTCACTGTCAGCGCCGGTCTGCGCTGGTTCTATGAGCCGTGGAGCGATACAAAGGCGGGAACGGCGGCATCGTTTGATTCCGCGCTCTACAATCCTGCCGATGCGCCCATCGTGCAGACCAACGGGCGAATCACGCCAACGCCTGCGTACAACCCCGGGAACGGCATGGTGATCAACGGTCAAAATGGCATTCCCACCAACTTCACCCATGCCCACCAGTTCTATCTCGCTCCGGTCCTCGGCTTTGCCTGGGATCCCTACGGAAATGGCCGCACCGCTTTCCGCGGCGGCTACGGCGTCACGTATTTCAAGGTGACGGAAGACGGCTGTGCTCAGGGATGCGTCAATCCTCCTTTGCTGACCTCGGTGAACCTGATCAATGTGGGCTTCAGCGATCCGGTAGGCGCCGCGGCGCCGCTCACCGCTCCCGGAACCACAGGCGTCGACCTGCACAACTACCGCGCAGCGCAGATTCAGAACTTCAGCCTTAGCATGCAGCAGCAATTGGCGCAGAGCTGGTTTATCTCCATCGCCGGAGCGGGCTCGGTCACCACCCATGAGCCTATAGGGACCGGGGGGCCGATCTTCCCTCTGGGGCAGCCCGCACCAGAGGGCGGTTACGACTTCAATCCGCTTATTAACACCGGCAACTACTCGAATGCATACTTCTCTCCCTATCCCGGATATGCGAGCGTGGGCATGTACAGCTCCATCTTCAAGGGCAACTGGTACGCACTTGAAACCAGCATCCACCATCCGATTGGCCACGGAGTCTATCTGCGCGCGGTCTACACCTGGTCGCATAACCTCGACAACCTGGGCGGATGGATCAATCCCTACAATCTGCGCACTGCCTATGGCAATTCCACTGCGAACGGCGATATTCATCACGTCTTCACGAACAGCCTGATTTACGCGGAACCGTTCTTCACGAGCGGAGCAAAGTGGAAGCAGGAGCTTCTGGGTGGGTGGAAGTACTCCGACATGACCACGATCCAGAGCGGCGGTGCGATGTCGATGGGCATGAGCATCGCGCACTCCGGACTCGCCGGCCGTCCCAACCAGAACGGCCCGGTCACTTACACCAAGGACTGGAAGAATACCGGCAATCAGTGGTTCAGCACCACCCCGTTCAGCCAGCCGGCCGCCGGATACTATGGCAACGTCGGCAATGGCACGCTGCGGGGACCCGGCCTGGTCAACTTCAACATGGCCGCTTACAAGACTTTCAGCTTCGCCGAAGGCATCAATCTACAGTTCCGGACGGAGTTCTTCAACGTCTTCAACCACACGAATCCCTACAATCCCACGACCAGCTTTGGCAATGGCAACTTCGGCAAGATTACCAGCTACAAAGATTCCCGCACTGGTGAACTGGCCATGAAGTTCAACTTCTAACCAACCGGCGAGGGCCTTCCGCCTTTTCCTGCGGAAGGGCCCTTGCCTTTTGGGCGAGGAGGACAATGAACTCTCGACGGCCTCAAAACACGAACCTAGCCGAAAGGGCGAGATAACGCACGACTACTATTGACGACAGCACGGGCGGTTGTTCGACCGTAAAACAAGCCCCGGAAGTCCGATACTCGTTCATTTGCGGAGCAGAGGAAACCGGTCAGATTCGCGGATTGAGGGCGATTCGTCGTGACGCAGTCTGGTCATCGTCATGCTGCTCGAGGTTGTGATCCTAAACCTCTTCGCGCATGTGCAGGCCGGTGTGATCCGATTGAATGGTGAACCTTCGGTCGCCTCGGCACACATGGCGCAGTTCGCCCTTCACGTCTCTGGGCAATTCAGGGTTCATCAGCGAGGGGGCGCCGCCGAGTTTGGTGAGATAGCCGAAGAGCGTGCAGACGACGGTCTCTGCGAAGGCTCCGCCGGCCGAACATTCGCGCATGCAGCTCTGACGCTGCGCAATGCGAACGGGAGCGTCTCGGTCCCGCCGTGTTGCTCCATAGAACTCGTGCGCCTGCGCGTACACGCCTTCATAGACCGCGACCTGAGTCCGCCGCAGAAATGAAACCGCGGGGTTCCAATAGCCCAGGCGGCACATCGCGTCGACGGTGGCGGCAGGCCACGCGTCGTAGGCGCCCATGGGCCCGTGGTCGGGGCGGTCGGAGTTCGCCGCTGCCACGTCGCTCAGGGATTGCGCGCGCATCCACTTCTCCATCAGAAGCTCTCGCCGGACAAAGTCCACCATTTCACGCCTGATGTTGGCAGCCAGGTCCGCGGCCAGGAACCGGCCCACTGTCACGAAATCGTAGCAATGGCGCATCTCCACCCGCGTGCCGTCGCGATGCAGGCTCGCCCACACTCCCTGTCCCGGCACGTAAAGCGTCATCACTGCTTTGAGCATGGCATCCGCCTCGATGCGCAACTGGCGAGCCTCGGCCTGATCGCCGGTCTCGTCGAGAATGTCTGCAAGCTCGCGCATCATCCATACATTCGCGGAATTGAGTGAGGGGACCTTGTCGATATAGGTGGGAACACACTCCAGGAGATTGCTCGCGTTACCGTAGTCGGCAAGCTCGTCGTTAGGATGCAGTCGCAGTTTCTTCCAGTTCGTAGCCAGAACCCGTAGTCGCTGGAGCACTGTCTGGTCGGCGATCTTCTCGCGCAGGAATTCTTTATCCTGCGTTACGACCAGATACGACCATGTGAGCCGGAAGATGGACAGATCGTTGGCCGCGTATCCGCGCAGATCCCATCCGGCGGGAACTTGCAGATGGGCGGGGGGTGCAGGCCGCACCGTCTTGAAGACGACCACATCGCTGGCGTGTGGATCCTGTTCAAGAAAGAACTTGATTTGCTCCTTCATCTGCCGGGGTTCGAGCAGTGCGAAGATCGTCGAGAACAGCGAGGTATCCCAGTAATACACCACGCCTTTGGCGCGCTCGCCGCTGGTGATAAAGGTTCGGTTGCTCCACAGGTCGGTTCGCAGCAGCACCAGAAGCGTGAGCACGCTGCGGTAATAGATCTCGCGGACCGCTGCATCCTCTGTAACCAGCAGCGGAGCGTTCCCCGAGAAGAACCGGTTACCCGGCGTGAAGGCGCTCGTCCAGCGCTCGTCCCACACGGCTTTGGTGCGGGCCCACTGCGTCTCAAACCACGCGGGTGTAAGATCTGCGCGGCCGCGCCTGTCCGGTTCTTCCACGTGCATGAGAAAGCGGATCTCGCGGCTTTCACCCGGTGCAAGTTGCATCTGCCACAAGGCAAACTGGCCGTCCACTCTATTTTGCTCAAGATCGAAAAACGAATACACCGCGTCCATCTTCCATTCTTCTGATCTGGCACGAATCTCATGCGGACTGACGAGTTCCTGGTTCACAGGCCGCCAGCCGACGTCTGCGGTGATGGCGATGTTCACGTTTTTGGCCGCTGTGTCACGATTGGTGAACTTCACCCGCCACAGGATCACCGTATCCTCGATGGCCAACCTGTTCGTGGTGACTACATCGAGGCTGCCGACCTGCGCGCGGCGTACAGCCTGGTAAGCAAACCAACGGCAGCTGGTACTTTCATAAGGCCGTCCGTCGATCGTCATCCCACACAGTGGAAGAGAATTGTAGAGAAGCCAGCGCGGTCCCGATTCGTCACGAGAGAGCGGCCCTCCAGGCAGGAAGTTGACGCCGACGAGATCCGGCGCGCATGCGGCCATGTCATGAAAGTTATGCAGCGAGGGCATCTGGGCAAGCAGACCGCAATCGAGCCAACTGCTTCCCAGCTCGTCCAGCGTCGGCAGTCCGGGGACGCCTGAGGGCATGGCAGCTCGCCCGGTTGCGGACGCAAGAGTCTTACCGTGCAGTAACTCCGTTGAGAGCGCTGCAAGGCCCGTCTCGCAAAATAGTCGGCGGCTTAGGATCTTAGGCATGATCGAAGAGGATTCGCTCCTTTTCGGGGTTGCGTGCGGAGTTAGGCGCCCAGAGATTCCAGGTGAGATGCATAACCTCTCCGAAGAAGGAATGCGCTTTCCCTCGTTGCGAGCAGTATAGCGGCCGTGACAGGCTCCGGATATGCTGCGCCGAAAATATGCTGTCACTGCAGGCAGGTTGGGACAACAGGGCTTCAGAATCCGCCACTCCACGGCTGCGGGGACGCCTGTGCCCGCTGGTTTGGCCGGTATCAAGTTCTGGAGATAGCGGACCGTTGCGCTGGGGTGCCTATCCTACGGTGAGCGGTCTCGCCTCAACCGCCTGGGACATGGCAGTGGGGGGTACGGATTTCTACTATGCCGATTACGCTTCCGGCGGTGCGAGCGCAGAGACGCTTTGGAACACGAGCTCTCCCAGGGATCGAACTCATCTTGGCCGCCTTCGCTGGTGACCATGAACAGGGAAGCACCCTCGCCGCCGCGGACCGTGGTTATTCGCTAGTTTCATGGGCAGGAGGATTTCGTTGAACTAGTAGTCCTTGCGGTAGTAGACGCCGCACGTAACATGCATTAGCTCGTTCCATAGCCTGTCTGCTTCCCGCTTCGCGATCTACCGGGCTTTGCGATGGCCTTCCCTCTTGAGCCGGTTCCTCACCTTCCATGCATCGAGAACAGCGGCAATCCCAATAGCCCCTATGCGATTCAGCCGTGGGTGCTGAACCCGCTCTTCTGTGATTCCACCTGCGTCCTGAACTCCTCAGGCAATCACGAGCAGAATCTGGACTGGATCGGCGGCTTCTGGGCGCAGCAACCGTAGGAGCTGCAGCACCGCCACGCCTGTCCCTCTCGCTCCATGCGAAAGCGGCGCAGGAACTCTTGCGCGGCCCTGCCGGTACACTGTGCCCCGGCAGGGCCAGGGAGTCTCTCAGGAGGGCTCACACAGTTGCTGGTGCCAGGGTAGGCGCATATTCTGTTGCCTCGCCGACGGAGAGCGCCGTGCTGAATGTGCACGCAGCCGAATCACAGAATCGCCCTTCAGTCTGCAGACCCGCAAATCCAGACACCGCCGACGGGTACATTGGTGCAAGTCGGGCTAGTCAGGAAATTCTCGATACGTCAATGTTGGAGTGAAACTCTCGCCTGCCCGCAATACTGCTCCGCAGACAAAAGAGTGCGCCATTCAAGGGAGTGGTCTGGCTGCGGCTGTGCCCACCTCCGCTGGTGACGTAGATGTCGCTGAGATCGGGGCCGCCAAAGGCGAGGCTCGTCACGTTTTCTGCGGGAATAGAAACGCGGGCAGCGGGCTTTCCGTTGGGATCAAGGCGCACCAAAGCTGCGCCGCCCCAAGCGGCATACCAGAGGCAATCTTCGGCGTCGAGCGTGCATCCGTCCGGCATTCCGTCGCTGGCCGGAGCCTGATGAAAGATGCGCTGATTGCGAATGGAGCCGTCAGACTCATCGTAATCGAAACGGTATATGCAGTGTTTGATGGAGTCTGTAAAGAAAAGCGATTTGCGGTCTCCGCTAAAGGCGAGGCCGTTGGAGCAGCCGATGCCGTCAAGAAGCAAGGTGAGCGAGCCATCTGGATCGAGGCGGTAAAGCCGCCCCGGCTCTCGGTCGGCTACGGTACCGCAGAAGACTCTTCCCTGCGGGTCGGCGATTACATCATTGAAGCGGAACTTGAGTTCGGCCTCGATTTGCCGGACGAGAGTGCTCTCCTGGCCTTGTCTCCAGCAGGTAATAGTTCCGCGATCTTTGAAGAGCAGCAGGGAACCGTCTCGTTGCAAGGTGAAACCGCCGACCGGGCGGCCACAGTAGATCTGCTCGTGAGTGCCAGTGCCCAATCGATAGCGGAAGAGTCGGCCAGTCGCGATATCGGTCCACAGAAGACAATTCTCCGCCGCATGCCAGAGGGGGTTCTCTCCAAGAATGCAGGCACAGTCGGCGGCAACAGCGGGATCGCTGCATAGTCTATCCCCAGACGGGTTTGGCATCGGGACATGCATCGATCATTGCGCTAAAGTGGCTGAGTCAATTCGCATCGGGATGCCGCCATGCTGCATACTGCGATGCGCGGCATCCATGAAGGCCATGATCTCCAGCGTCTCTTCTGTGGAGACTGGTGGCTTGCCGCCGCGCATAAACGCAAGGATGGCCTGGAGCAGCGGCACATAGTCGATTTGCAGGTTGGCAAAGGTCTCGCTCGATCTGTTGTCCAGAAAGGCCGTGGCGCCAAAAGGGAAGTCCGGCCGAAAGAGATGGACGACACCCACACGGCCATCTTTCCACGCCGCGGTGAGAACGTCGCTGTTGGCGGTGTGCAGACGTGTCACGCTTTCCGCGCCCGGGCCGAGTAGCGCATAGAGGATAGAGATACTGTGGATGCCATACCAGGACAGATCCAGTGAACTGCCGGTGCCGAGAACTCCAGGTCCCCACACATCGGCGCCGCGCGCATTTCCTGACTTCAACTTGGGCAGCACGAAGCGCATGGCCGAAGCGCTAAACCAGCGGACGTGATGCGAGGCCGCGTAGGCCGCTAATGAGGTTGCAGCCGCGAGCGATGAAGCGAAGGGTTTGTCGACGAAGATAGGTTTGCCGCAGGCGGCTGCCTCCACGAACTCCTGCGGCCGGCTGCTGGCATCGACGCTGAGCAGGAGGAGTCCGTCGACCCGCGGGCAGAGATCGTGGATTCGGTCGACGAACGGAATTTTCCAGCGGCGCTGCAAAGCTTCAGTAATGCTTGCGATCCGATCGCGGCTTAGCGCAACGAGTGGGTTGCCGCCACGATAGGCGACGACGACCCGCGCACCGGGCACGTGATCTTTCGCGTGTGTGTCATTCAGGATGCGCGTGAACTCCTCAGCATGCGTGGAGTCGGTGCCAATAATGCCTAGGCGCAGCTGCAACGTCTGCGCCTGAATATGAACGCAGTACAACAACGTCAGTGCCAGCGTGAGCCGGGTGCAGCGGCGAAAGAGCAGCATAGTCATCCTTTGTTTAAAGCACAACAATCGCCCCTGCGCAAGATAGGCGGTCACGACCAAGGGGCGTCGGCAAACGCGGAGGGGGCGGCACGGAACCTGCCGTCTTGAATCCTACACCCCAAGTAGAAGCATCGATTGCGCAACCGGAGGGCGCCCGACGTGCAATTTTTGGATGGGAGGCAAAGCCACTTCTTCTGTTGACAAGCCGAATGGCGAGAGCTAATGTTCAAGTATCCTATTTGCGAATAGAACACGTTCTGCACAGAAGAATGGTGAATAAATGCCTTTTCGACCCAGCTCGGAGCAGGAATTGGAAGATTGCCTGACGCAGCCCAATGCGCAGGATATGGAAGCAGCGCGGCAGTTGAACGGCGATGTCGTGGTACTAGGCGCGGCGGGTAAGATGGGACCCACCCTGGTGGGCCGTATCGCTCGCGCCCTTGCCGGGGCGGGCGTTCCGTATCGGGTCAAAGCAGTGGTTCGCAGGGATCGTGACAATGCCTTCGCGGCTTATCGCTGTGTCGACGTGATCGAAGCCGACCTGCTGGATCGCGCTACCTATGATCGCCTGCCAGACGCGCCCAATGTGGTCTTTATGGCGGGACGAAAGTTTGGCTCTACGGGCGACCAACCGCTCACATGGGCCACGAATGTGTGGCTTGCCGGTTTGTCCGCAAACCGCTATCGCAGCTCGCGGATTGTGGCCTTCTCCACCGGTAACGTCTATCCCTTTGTGCCCTTCCAGGCGGCTGCGCCAACAGAAGCGACGCCGTTGGCGCCGGTCGGGGAGTATGCGCAGTCCACGTTGGGCCGGGAGCGCATTTTCGAGTACTTCGCGAACGCAGCCGGGACGCCGGTGCTGATCTTCCGTCTAAATTACGCCGTCGATCTCCGTTACGGCGTGTTGGTGGACGTGGCGCAAAAGGTGCTCAACCGACAGCCGGTCGATGTGAGCATGGGCTACTTCAATACCATCTGGCAGGGCGATGCCAATTCCTACGTGCTGCGCTCCTTCGCGTTATGCAATACGCCGGCGCAGAAACTGAATGTGACAGGCCAGCAGAAGCTCTCCGTGCGCCGGGTTGCGGAGCGCTTCGCTGGCATCTTCGAAACAGAGCCCATCTTGACCGGCACGGAGGCGGAGACCGCGTTGCTGAGCGACGCTTCGCTGTGCATGGAGCGCCTCGGGCCGCCGGAGGTCACGGAAGATGAGCTGATCGAGATGACGGCACACTGGCTGGGGGCGGGTCTAGCCACCCTGGGCAAGCCGACCGGCTTTGAGAGGCGCGATGGCAATTTCTAAATCTTGGGAGGAAAGGTTTCGCGAAGGGGCGGTAATTCCTGCGCACCCCCTGGCGTTGACTTCCGCGCGCAAGCTCGACGAGCGCAGCCAGCGCGCGCTCTCACGCTACTATGCCGCGGCTGGCGCTGACGGTGTCGCGGTGGGCGTGCACACAACACAATTTGAGATCCGCGATCCCTCGAATGGCCTGTACGAGCCTGTTCTCAAGCTCGCGGCGGAGACGCTTGCCGATCGCGACATGATCATGGTGGCCGGAATCTGCGGCCGAACGCAGCAGGCCGTGCGCGAAGCAGAGATTGCGCGCCGACTCGGCTACCATGTGGGACTGCTCAGCCTGGCCGCTTATCGCGATTCCACCGACGACGAGATGCTTGCGCATGCAAGCGCCGTAGGCCAGGTGCTGCCGATTCTGGGGTTCTATCTGCAGCCGGCGGTCGGCGGCCGTATTCTCTCCTGCTCCTTCTGGCGGCGTTTTGCGGAGATCGAGAACGTTATCGGCATCAAGGTGGCGCCCTTCAACCGCTATGCAACGCAGGATGTGCTGCGCGGGGTCATCGAGTCTGGTCGCGCGGGCGAAATTACGTTGTACACCGGTAATGACGATCACATTGTCCTGGATCTCCTTACACCATTCCGCTATGCAGGCCAGACGGTCCGCTTTCGCGGCGGATTGCTCGGGCATTGGGCGGTGTGGACCGAAGGCGCCGTGCGTATGCAGCGCGAGCTGCGCAAGGCGGCTGACGAGGGGGCCGCCGTCGACAGCCGCTGGCTGATTCGCAGTGCCGAGGTGACGGACATGAATGCGGCGCTCTTCGACGTAGCCAATGGATTTCACGGATGCATCGCCGGAATTCATGAAGTGTTGCGGCGCCAGGGCCTGATGCAGGGGCGCTGGTGCCTGAACGAGAAGGAAGATCTGTCACCGGGCCAGGACGCGGAGCTCGACCGAGTGATCGCTGCCTATCCCCATCTCACCGATGACGGCTTCATCGCGCAACATCGCGACGAGTGGTTCTCCTAGGAGCACGCGAAGCGAGCTCCATCCGTTTTTGATCGATTGCATGACTATGTCGCTTGATCGCATCGTGTTCGCGCTCTATCTGCTCGCCAATCTGGTGATTGGGTTGCTTGCGTCGCGGCACAAGGGCTCGGATACGCGCGGATACTTTCTGGCGAGCGAGCAGCTGCCCTGGTATGCGATCGGCGGGTCGATCATTGCCGCCAACATCAGCACCGAGCACTTCATCGGCATGGCCGGGGCGGCGTATGCGGCCGGCTTCGTCGTCGGTCAGTGGGAATGGGGCAACTGGTTTACGCTGTCCGTACTGCTCTGGATCTTCCTGCCGTTTTATCTGCGTGGCGGGGTGTACACCATGCCGGAGTTTCTGGAGCGGCGATTCAACAAGACTTGCCGCTATCTCTTTGCCGCGGCGTCGCTGGTGTTGTGGATTGTGGCGCAGATGGCGGTGATCATGCTGGCCGGGGCCAAGGCTCTGGAGGCGATGTTCGCGGTGCCACCCCTTTACACAGTTATCGGAATTGCGGCACTCGCGGGAAGCTACACCATCTACGGCGGCCTGAAGGCGGTGGCGTGGACGGACTTCCTGCAGTTCCTGACCTTGACCATCGGCGGAGCCATCGTCGCCGTGCTGGGATTAAGGCGCGTAGGCGGGATCACGGCGCTCATGCATGCGGCGCCGCACAAGTTCAGCATGATCTATCCTGCCACGGACCCCAACTATCCGTGGTTCGGCATCTTCACGCTGTTTCTCTCCATTGGTATCTGGTACAACTGCACCAACCAGTTTATCGTGCAGCGTTGCCTGGGAGCGCGCTCGGAGTGGGATGCCCGGATGGGGGTCATCTTCGCCGGCTTCATGAAGCTGGCCATCCCGTTTCTGGTTGTGCTTCCAGGCATCGTTGCCTTCCGGCTGTTTCCCGGTCTCCACGATCCGGATGAGGCCTACCCCACGCTGGTCCGAAAGATTGTCCCGCCAGGGCTCGCCGGCGTGGTCATGGCCGGCATCGCCAGCGCTCTTCTCTCGCATCTGGCCTCGGTGCTGAACTCGGCAAGCACCGTCTTCACCATGGATCTTTATCAGCCGCTGATTCGCCCCCGGGCATCCGAGAAACACCTGGTGCGGGTTGGGGGCTGGAGCTCGTTTTTGATTTTGCTCATCGCCGTGGGTATCGCGCTGTGGCTTGCGCGGGGACAGTACGGCGTCTTTTACCTGATTCAGGATGTCGGCGCGTGGATTGCCGCGCCGATCGCTGCGGTCTTCCTGTTGGGCATTCTGTGGAAGGGTGCCACCGCGGCGGCGGCAACGACAGTCTTGGTCGCGGGCCTTCCGTATACCGCCTTCATTCAGTACATTGTGTTTCCGCGTGTCGCGTGGCTTCACCCGTATGACAATTACCTGAACAGAACTTTCGTGGTTTGGGCCTGCAGCATGATCGCGATGGTGGTCATCTCCTGGTTTACTTCTCCTGGAGAGAAGGCGAAGGTGGAGCAAGTTGTCTGGTCGAAGGAGTGTTTGGCACTTCCGCAGGCAGAGCAGGCCCGCAGCGTGGGGCTGCGAAATCCAGTGCTGTGGTGGGCACTGCTGGTAGCAGCAGCCTTTGCTCTTTATTCGTACATGATCTGGTTTCAGTTTCACAGGTCGATCGCACGCATCTTGTAATGGAGGCGCTGATGCAAACCACACGAAGTGTTCCGGCTGTAGAACGGGCTCTGCTCATGCTGGAAGCGCTCGATCGCTCCGCGCGCGGCCTGAATATCGCGGAGCTGGCCCGCAGCGTACGGATTCCCCGCAGCAGCGCGCACACCATCGCCCTTACGCTGGAACGCAGCGGCTATCTCACGCGCGATTCAACGCAGCGCCATTGCATGCTCACTCCCAAGGCCTACCTGCTGGGGCGCGAGACGATGAATTACGAGCGCCTGGCCAATGCCGCGCGGGTGCCCATGCGCCAGCTGTCAATGCATCTTCGCCTGACCTCGCATATGGCGGTGCTCGACCATCACCAGGCCACCTATATCCAAAAGGTGCAACGGCCAGGCTTACTGAACTTTGACACCTACGTGGGCAAGCGCACCAATCTCCACTGCACGGCTGTTGGCAAGGTTTTGCTCAGCTATGCTCCGGAGAACTATCGTAATCGGTACCTGGAGCGCGGCACCTTCGCACGCTACACGGTCAACACCATCACCCAGGCTTCCGTGCTGCGCGATGCGCTGAATAATGCGCGAGCGCAGGGCTACGCGATGGACAATGCGGAGGAGGAGCTGAACATCCGATGCATCGCGGTACCGGTGCTGACGGCGCGGGGGGACGCGCTGGCGGCGCTCTCCATTACTGGGACCATGGCCGAGTTGCGCGACAGCCAGATCGCCAATGTACTGGCGCAGTTGCGGCAGACCGCAGCCATGGTGCTGCATCGGCTGCGAGACATGGAGAGAAGCAATGCGACATTCTGATGAAAGGATCGAATTGCTGGCGGGTGTGGGGCGATGCGACATTACGCCCGCGCCTGGAACCCCGCAGGGGGGATGGGGAGCGCAGGCGCACCAGCGCGGCAGCGGCGCGGATCTGGCCATGCACGCCACGGCGCTGGTTCTAAAGCAAGGCGACCACACTATCCTGATCGTCGAAGCCGATGCGATTGGCTTCGATCCGGAGGGAACGGAGCGCATTCTGGATGCCATTGCCAGGCTAACCGGCTTGGAGCAATCGCAGATTCGCTTTTCCTGCAGCCACACGCATTCGGGTCCGAATACTTTTCGTCTGGCCAATATCAGCGAAGGCCGCGATATGATCCTGGCCTACCTGGAGGGGTTGCCGCAGCGCATTGCCTCGGCGGGGTGGCAGGCGTTGCAGGGCATGGAGCCGGTTTATGCAGCCGCGACCGTGGGGGCGTGCCGCATCAATCGCAATCGGCGCGTGCGCGTTCCCAGCGGCGAAGTTGTGGTTGGCGTGAACGAAGCCGCCGCGGCCGATCCCGCGCTGGGGGTGATGCGGTTTGATCGCAAGGACGGAACGACTCTGGCAACGATCGTTCACTACGCCTGCCATCCCACTACCGTGGGCTGGCAATGCGATCGCTTCACGCCGGACTATCCCGGTCCTGCGCGCAGGGTAATCGAAGAGTATCTGGGAGGCGTATGTCTGTTCTTGCAGGGCGCGGCCGGAGACCTGGGACCACGCCGAGGCTTCACGGGCGATCGGAACGTCTACCGCAGATTGGGGACAGAGCTTGGCCTGGCCGCGGCCAGCCTGGGCATGGAATTGGATCCCCTGGAGTCCTGCGCGGAATTCGATTCTGTCATGGTTTCCGGAGCCAACATTGCCCAATACAGGTATCGGCCAGCTGCCCGCGCTCCCTTGCTGTGCATGCTGACGCGCACGCTGCAGCTTCCGGTGAAGCCGTTGCCGTCACAGGCTGAGCTGGAGGCGGAGCTAGTGCTGCTCCGGGCGCGCGCAGAAGCCTTTGCCATCGCCGGAGAGAAAACGGAGATGCTGCGCGCGCAGGCGCTCGCGACCCAAGCGGGATGGCGCCTGGAAAATTCGCGCCGCTATGCAGGTAAGTCAACTGCCGACTGGCCGATGCAATTGATCCGGATCGGTTCTTGCGTCTTCGTCTCCTTGGCCGGCGAGCCGTTTTCCTCGATCGCCCGGCGCATTCGCGACCAGTCGCCCGCGCGCTGCACATTCGTTTCCGGCTACTCCAACGGAGGCTTCGGCTACATTCCCGATCGGGCGGCTTATCGTGAAGGCGGCTATGAGGTGGAAGCAACGCCGTTCAGCGAAGATGCCGCGGATGTGGTCGTGGATCAGGCTTTGAGTGCTATCCAAGAACTATTTAAGGAGAAGATCGTACCGTGAAGATTACCCGCATTTCCAGTCTGGTTGTGAATGCGCGCATGCGCAACTGGATCTTTGTCAAGGTCGAAACCGACCAAGCCGGTCTCTACGGCTGGGGCGAAGCCACGCTCGAGTGGAAGACTCGCGGCGTGGTGGGCGCTATCGAAGATCTGTCGGTGTTGCTGATCGGCCAGGATCCGCGGCGCATCGAACACATCTGGCAGATCATGCACCGGCAGTATTTCTGGCGGGGCGGCATCACCAACTACTCGGCGATGAGCGGCATTGACCAGGCGCTGTGGGATATCAAGGGCAAGGCGCTGGGCGAGCCGGTGTGCAATCTGCTGGGTGGTCCGGTGCGCGACACGCTGCGCTTTTACGATCACTTGGGCGGCGGGCTGCTTGAGAACATGTACAAGACCATCGAGCCGGAGCAGTTTGCCGAACGCATTCTCATGAGCCGCGAGAATGGCTTTACTGCGGTCAAGGCGATGCCGATTCCGGTGTCAGAGCTGATCGAGAGCGCCGCCACCCTAAAGCGGGCAGCCCGCTGCGTGGAATTGATGCGCCGTGCGGTGGGCGATGATTTCGACATCATGCTCGATCTGCACGCGCGCTGCTCGCCGGCAGCAGCGATTCAGTTCGGTCGCCTGCTTGTGGACTACAACCTCTACTGGTACGAGGAGCCATGCTGGCCTGAGCACATCGATGCACTGGCGGAGGTGGCTCGGGCGCTGCCCATGCCGATCGCCACCGGCGAGCGGCTGACCGGCCGCTGGGAATTTCGCGAGCTCTTCGAAAAGCGTGCTTGTTCCATCGTGCAGCCGGATGTGTCGCACTGCGGCGGCATCAGTGAGGCGCGCCGGATTGCGGCGATGGCCGAGGTCTACTCGATCCCAGTGGCCTGCCACAATCCGCAGGGCCCGGTATCGACTGCAGCCTCGACCCACGTTGGCTTTGCCACACCGAATTATCTGATCCAGGAGATGGTTCGTGCCGACGTGCCCTGGCGCAACGACATCGTGAGCGAGTTCATTCCACTTGAAGCCGGAGTCTGTACCGCGCCGACGCGGCCCGGATTGGGCATCGAGATCAATGAGCGCGAAGCTTTGAAGTACCCTTTCCAGCAGGAGGTCACCATGGCCTATCATCATCGCGATGGCTCGGTGGCAGACTGGTAGGTCGATATGAAGAAGTCTCTTGCCGGCCGAGTGGCCGTCCTCACCGGTGCAGCGCGCGGCATCGGCCGCGCCTGCGCAATCAAGCTGGCGGCAGCCGGCGCCGATCTCGTCCTCAACGACTGCGCGCATGCTGCTGAGCTCGAGGAATTGGCCGCCGATCTGCAACGCCAGGGACGGCGAGCCCTCCCGGTGCTGGGCGATGTCGCCGCTACCGCCGAGATGGAGGCGCTGTTCGCCACTGCGGAAGAGACCTGGGGAAGAATTGATATCCTCATCAACAATGCGGCCTGGAGCACGCGCAAGCCGTTTCTCGAACTCTCGCCGGAAGAGGCGCAGCGCACCCTTGCCGTAACTCTATGGGGCAGCTTCTATTGTTCGCAGCTCGCCGCGAAGCGCATGGCGCTCCAGGGCGGGGGAACCATCGTAATGATCAGCTCCGTGCACGCCGCCCGGCCCTATCCGCATGCCGCTGCCTACAATGCAGCCAAAGCGGGCGTGAACCACCTGGTGGCTTCGCTTGCCCTTGAACTTGCCCCCATGAACATCCAGGTGAACGCCGTCGAGCCGGGATGGATCGACACCCCGGGCGAGCGCGTGTACAACACCGAGGCGCAGATCGAGAAGCGGAGCCACTCTCTTCCCATGCAGCGGCTCGGCACCCCGGAAGAGATCGCCGATGCAGTCGCCTTCCTGTGCTCCCACGAGGCGCGTTATTGCACCGGCACAATCCTTCGTGTCGACGGCGGCTTCTCTCTCAAGTTCTGAACGCCCGGGATCACGGCGGCTCTACGCCACCGTGATGCGAAGGTGAATTAGCTTTTCGTTGATCTGCAGCCAATGGGCGGGATCGGCGTGGAGGTTGAGCGGCAGGCGCAGCAGGGCGACGGCAAATCGCGGATCGGTCTCCGGCCGGTTGCGGTAGGGATTGTAGGGGTAGACGGGCCACTGGAGCTGCGCATCGTGGTCCACGTGCAGCGTCCACAGGCCGTGGCGCAGTTTTCCCGCAATCGTCTTGCTATCCCAGTCGATCGGCTTCGAGCCGATCGTGACTACTTGCCCGCTTCCCGCCGTCAGCTGCTCGCCCGGCTTGAGACAGAGCTGCAGCCCCAGCCACGCCTCTTGCGGCGCCGGACCGCGGCCATTGATCCGGAAGTGCAGTTCGGCTGCGCGCGGGGATGCAGGTGGGGCGAAGATCTCGGCGGAAAAGCTGTTGTGCGCCACGGCGACAGTGTCGCCTCCCGGGCTCTGCATCAGCCGGCCTCCGCGCGGCATCATCTCCCAGCCATCGGCGGTCTTCTCGGAAAAGGTCGCCAACTGCGGCTGGCGCCTGGAATTCGCACCATCGATGATCAGTCCGGCTGCCTCATGAAACAGCGAGACATTCGCCTGCCGGTCGAGGAACCACTGGCTTTTTGGGATGGGAGTATCGACGATGCCCGACAGGGCAACCGTCCAGGGGCCGGTTTTGCGAACTCCGGCTGGGGCAGTAAGACGATACACGTAGGACGGCTGCTCCGCTGGGCACGGCGTCGACGGTCCCTCGTGGAAGTACAGCGCGTCCTGCCCCAACAAGCCCAGCGTGTCGATGTCCATCTTGTCATCGGGGATATTGCGCGTGAGCAGTTGCGCGTAAGCACGGCCCTCTGGAAAATGGGAGAAAGCGAATTGTCCCCAGGGACTGACCTCCCAATACCGATTGCGATCGTTGAATAGCTCCATCAGCATGCCGTTCGCATAGGTGATGTGGCTGTGAAAGCGCGTAGCGCGGCGCAGCGCTTCCAGCGCCTCGGGGGCGTGTGTCCGCTCCCAATACACCCCTACCGCCATGGTGGTCAGGTAGTTGTACCCGCAGGTGGGGGCATCTGGATTGTGCTCGCCCCAATAACCGTCAGGATTCTGCTCGGTGGCCGCAAAGCGATGGAGCACATAGGCGCCGAGCCGGGCCCAGTCCGGTTTGTCGAGGAATATGCCGGCTGTCAGCACGGTTGCGGACCACCAGGCAAAATGGTTCGGTGAGGTCCCGAGAAAATCCTCTGTATAGGCGGCGACGTCCTTCCAGGCTTCCAGATCCGGCACCAGCAGAGCCGCATTGCGCGCGAGGACCGCAGCCCATTCCGAGCGGCGCTTTGCGTCAAGATCGCCCTGGAGCAGACGATAGGCTTCCAGCCACATGTAGGCATCGCGATAGCTGTCAAGCCGCGGACTGAAGGTGCCCGCGGCATCCTCGCGCACCAGTAGATCGCCGATCTTCACTGCCAGATCGAGCATCGCTGCTTTGCCTTGGAAGGGATTGGCGGGATTCGCGCGCTTGTACAAAACCGCAGCCGGCAAGATGGCAAAGGGGAAGTGGTACCAGCCCTTGCGCGTTTCCAGGTCGGAGAGACGCGCATTCGGCTGGTCATCGAGTGCCTGCAGAAGAAGAGGGCACCATTGGGCCATGCGCCGAAAATAGGCGTCTGGCAGAGCGTCGGTGGAAGCGGGGGCCAGGCCCTCCGCCGTGAGCGAGGAGAGCGGCTGGGAGGCCAGTGCTGCGGAAGCAAGACTGCTGTGCAGGAGGAAGTGGCGTCGAGTGAGCATTCGTTCTCCTGAGAAGAATGAATTCTATTTTGTTCGAAATACTACACCACCGACAGCACGGTTGACGACCCCGGGTCATTCCTTGGCGTGGATATGGGGATTGATGTAGTTGGCGTTGCTTAGGTCGCTGGAGATGGCGCGCGCGGCCTTCACAACCGATTCAATCAGCAGCCGCTTGCGCCTTTCGGGGCACCGGGCCTTCGGGGTGTTGATGCTGATCGCTCCGCAGACTGTATCCGAGGCATCGAAGAGGGCGGCGCCGAGAATCAGGGCGCCGGAAACCGTCTCCTCGTCGTTCAGCGTGTAGCCGGTGCGATGCGCCTGGGCCAACTCGGCCTTCAGGTGGTGCATGCGGGTATTGGTATGGGAGGTGAAGGGCGTCAGACCATTTCCGTTCAGCAGCGCCGCGACTTCGTCTAGGGAGAGATAAGCGGCGACCGCTTTGCCCAGGGCCGTGGCGTGGATGGGACAGATGTCGCCGATGTGAAAGGTGAGACGCAGCGGGTGCGAACTCTCCAGCGCGTCGACCAGGACGATCGAGTGGGCGCGACGTTCCGCGATGGCTACTGATTCATCCAGTACATCGCGCAGGCGGCTGAGGTGGGGCCGTGCTAATTCCGTTAGCCCCAGCCGCCCCGCATTGCGACGTGCCAGTCCAGCGGTGCGCAGGGTCAGGCGATAGAGGCCGTTGGTCTCTGGCTGTTCGACGTAGCCCGCTTCCTTGAGCGTATAGAGAATGCGGAAAACCGAGCTCTTGACCAGACCCACCTCGATAGCAATGTCGCGCAGGGCCTTGCCGTGTTCGCTCTCGGCAAGCGATTCCATGACCGCCAGCGTTTTCAGCACCAGCTCAATGTGATTCTTTGCCGCCATGCAGGTTCATCTCCCAATTGCAAGCTGCGCAGATGGCCCAAGAGTGCGGAACTGCGATGCGCCTAATTATAATGAATTCTACCACGTAGAACGACCCGTTGAAACTCCGAAATGTGTCCACAATGCTGGACAATCGCTTTCCCGCACTTGCCTGTTCTTGAATGACGGGCCATCGTCAAGATACGTCCAGCGTCTACCGGAGATTTACGAATTATGAAACAACTCAGCCTCATCATCTGCGTTGCCCTTCTGGCGCCCATTGCGATCGCACAGAGCGTCACCGGCTCCTTGGTCGGTACGGTCAGGGACTCCACGGGCAGCGTTGTGCAGAATGCCAGTGTCACGATCGTCAACACCGGAACCGGCACCTCGGTGAAGACGAAAACCAACCGCAGCGGCGAATACCGGGTCACCAACCTGCCGCCGGGTATGTACAGTCTTCACGTCACAGCCCCGAATTTCCGCGCAGTGGACGTAGCTCACGCCAATCTCTTCATGAATCAGACACTGCGCAACGACGTCACCCTTTCGCCGGGCGCAGTCACTCAGGAGGTGGAGGTCAGCTCCGCGCCCCCGGTGATTCAAACCGATTCCTCCTCGGTTAGTACCTATATCGATTCACACACTCTAACCAACTTGCCGACCAACGGCCGCACCTTGGATGCCTTTGTGTTGACCGCTCCGGGCAACACCGGCGAGGACTCGGGCTCCAACCCCAAGATTGCCGGATCGGAGCACTGGGGCGGCACTTCGTTTACCGTCAACGGGGTCGGCTACAACGATCTTGGGAATGGTGGCGGCGCGTATTCCTACCAGACTTCGCTGACTACCCTGCCCTCCCTCGACACCCTTCAGGAAGTGAAGATTGAGAGCAACAACGCCAGTGCCGAGTACAGTTCGTCGGTGGCCATTTCAATGGTCACCAAGGGGGGGACGAACAAATTCCATGGCACGCTGTTCGAATATAATCGCAACACATTCTTTGCTGCCAACGACTACTTTGCGAAAGCCGCGGGTATCCCCCGCAAGCCTTATAACCGCAACGAGTTCGGCGGCACCGTCGGCGGCCCCATCATCCGCGACCGCACCTTCTTCTTCTTCTCCATGGAAGACTGGATTCAGCGCACCTCCAACACCGGTACGTTCTCGGTGCCGACGGCTGCGGAACGGGCTGGCTGCTTCACCACCAGGATTGTCGATCCTTCCAACGGGGGCACGCCGTATCCCTACAACACGCCCACCTGCCCGAACGGCTACCAAATTCCCGCCAGCGAATTGGATGCAAGCACCCAGAAACTTCTCAGCCTGGTGCCGCTTCCTAGCAGGCCAGGACTCACATACAACCTGGTGCAGACGCTTCCCAACAGAATTGATATTCGCCGCTACGATTTCCGCATCGACCACAATTTTAATCCGGCCAATCGCCTAACCCTCATCGGCAACTATTCAAAGGGCGGCAATCCCTACGAAGTCAACCTCTACTCTCCAGTCGAGTACAATAACTACTCCAATGCCGGATACACCACGCGGTCGCTGGCCCTCACCTACACGCGCATCCTTACGTCTAGCATGACGAACGAACTGCGGGCCTCCTATTTCGACCATGCCTCGGTGCGCCAGGGACAGAACCTGAACTTTGATCCCTCCAGCATCATCAGCGGCCTCTATCCACATGCCGTAGGCGGCCTGCCGACCTTCTATATTGCCGGCCAGACTGCCATCGCCGACCGAGGCGGATCCAGCGCCAACCCCGAAATCACCGAGAGCATTGGCGATACCTACTCGTGGATTCACGGCAACCATGAAATCAAAGCCGGGGCCGACATGGACTATAACCGCGTGATGACCAACGCCTCCACGGCGCCATCCACGTTGGGTTTCTTCTACTTCGGCTACTACCGGTACACGCATAGCCCACTGGCTAACGCATTGATCGGCGATCCAAATGACGCAGTTCGCTCGACGATGACCCCTCCCGATGATATTGGGATCAACCGCTATGGCTTCTATGTCGAGGACACTTGGCATGTGGTGCCGCGGCTGGTGCTCAACATCGGCTTGCGCTACGAGCTGCAAACGCAGCCCACCGAAAAATACGGCACCTGGAGCAACTTCGATTTCGCCAAGGGCCTCAACATCGTGCGCACCGTCGACGGCCATCTTCCCTCTACAGCGAATCCAACTTTGCTGGCCGAGTACCCCTACGCCAAGTCGGAGGATGTGGGCTGGGGCTCCAACGTGCTGGTCCCCGATCACAGGGACTTTGCTCCCCGCTTCGGCTTCGCCTACCGCCCTTACGGAACCGACAACACCGTGGTGCGCGGCGGCTTCGGCATCTTCTACAATATGCCCCCGGTTTATCAAGGCATCTACCAGTTGGGCATCAGCAACCCGCCCTTCCGGCTTACCCAGGAGTACGATAGCAACCCCACTTCACCAACGGTTACACTGGCGAATCCGTTCAGCGTGACGCCGAAGATCACAGCGAATCCCACCCTCTATGCGGTTGATCGGCAGATTCGCAATACCTATGCGGAAGAGTGGAACCTTACCCTGGAGCAGATGCTGCCGTGGCAGATCGGGCTACGCCTCACCTATCTCGGCAATAAGGCCGTGCATGCCCCCTTTGTGAACTACGACATGAACCTGCCCGCGGTACAGGGTCCTGGCCTCTTGCAGACGCTGCGTCCCTACCAGCCCTATGCAGACATCTACATGATGCGCTTCATCGGCAACTCCTTTACGAATCAGGGACAGTTGCAGCTCACCAAGCAGTACGCCCACTCCTTGTACTTCACCACCAGCCTCAATTGGACCAAGGCGATCGACGACGTGCCCGAATCGGGCTCGCCGCAGAATCCCTACAACCCTGGAGGTGATCGTGGCAATGCCGATGGCGTTCGCCACCTCACTTTCTACTTCACCGGTGGGTACGATCTTCCGTTCGGACCGGGACAGCGCTTCCTCAACAGCAACAATGTGGGATCGAAGATCGTCGAAGGCTGGAGCATTGCTGCGATTGCGCAGGTTCTCTCAGGAGCTCCGTTCAGCGTCACCTTCGACAGCTCGGGCGACGGCTGGTATGCAAACAGGGCGAACGTGGTCCCCGGAGTCTTTCCTTACTCATCTCATCAATCGCGCACGAACTGGCTGAATCCGGCCGCCTTTACTAGGCCCGCCATCTACACCTTCGGCGACAGCCAGCGCAACATGCTCTTCGGGCCCACGCAGAGAGGCATAGATATGAGCCTTTCCAAAATGCAAAGCATCACCGAGTTCATGCGCTTTCAGTTCCGCGTGGATGCCTTCAACCTCACCAACACCGAGAACTTCAACAATCCGGCCTCCGACATAACGGTTCCGAGTACGTTTGGGGTTCTCAGCTCAACGAATGTGGCCATTCCCGCACGCACCATTCAATTTGGCGGGAAGCTCATCTTCTAAATCCAAGAAGCGGCCCTTCTTGCAGGAAGGGCTACCTGATGACGGCAGGCGTCGTGCTCGCAACTTGAGGAGCGCCACGCCTGCATTCAATGGCCACGGGCCAGGAAACCAGAGTATGCACACGGAGAGCACTGCTCCTGTTGGCGAGCGCAGCCGCCGCTATCTTGCTGGCGGCATTGCGTCTATCAATCGCCTCACCGATCCGAATCTGATCTTCACGCGGGCGCGCGGATCCCATATGTGGGACGCAGCCGGCAAGCGCTACATCGACTACCACGCGGGCTTCGGTCCGCACATCCTCGGCCACAACCATCCCGATGTGACCCATGCAGTTATGGAGACGCTGCGGCACGAGAACAGTCTCTACGGCAGCGGCACCACCGAGCTGGAGGGGGAATTGGCGGAACGCATCGCCCAATGCGCTCCCTTTATCGAGTCGGTGGCCCTGCTCAACACCGGCAGTGAGGCCACCTACCAGGCGATTCGCCTGGCGCGCGCAGCGACTGGGCGCGATCACATCGTGGTGATGCAAGGTGGGTACAACGGCTGGCACAACGATGTTGCCTGCAATCTGATGACGCCGCTGAGTGAGCTCGGGCCGCGCGCCGCCGGACGAGCCTATCCCTTTCACGCCATCAGCGCCGGCATTCCAGTGGCTCATCAGCAGCTGGTGCACCCGGTAAACTTCAACGACCTCGATTCGATCCGGGCCACCGCGCAGAGGGTTCCTCTCGCGGCCGTTTTGCTGGAGCCTATTCTGCAGAACATCGGTATCGTCAAGCCCCAACCGGGATACCTGCAAGGGCTGCGCAAATTAGCCGATGAGTTTGGCTTCGTGCTGATCTTCGACGAGGTCAAGACCGGGTTCCGTCATGCGCTGGGCGGCTATGCGTCCGTCGTGAATGTATGGCCGGACCTGGCAGTCTACGGCAAGGCCATCGCCAACGGCTACCCCATGGCGGCTATCGCCGGCAAGCGCGCACTGCTGGATCTATTTGCCGATCCCGATCCAAGCCGCCGCGTGCTGCTTGCCGGAACCTATAACGCGCATCCCGTGCCTACCGTAGCGGCCACTGCCACCATCGACATCCTGCGCGACGAGCGGCAGGGCGTCTACGCGAAGCTGGAGACGCTGGGGGCGCGACTGCAGTCGGCGCTCGAAGATCTCGGCAGGCGTTTCTCCCTTCCTGTGGTCGTTGGCCGGCAAGGGTCGGCGCTTTGTCCATACTTTATGGATCACATGCCATTCGATTGGCACGATCTTGCCGAAAATCATGACTTTGCATGGGACGCTAAGCTGCGCCGGGAACTGATTGCGCAAGGTGTCTATACCTTCCCGATTCCTGTGAAGCAGTGGTCGGTATCCGCGGCGCACAGCGAATCGGACATCGAGGAGACTATCGCCGCGTTGGAGCGCGCCTTCGCTGCGGCAGCTAGACTGTAGGGGATCACAATGCGCGTGAGTCCGCAAGCCTTGAGGTGAAGAAGAAACATGAAACACAAGGTATTGGTTGTGGGCCTTTTAGCGCCTGCGCTTGCTCTGTTTTTGGCGGCAACTCTTCGCGCCTCACAGGCGCCGGTAGCAGCCACAGCGTCCACAAGGACGCTCTTGTCCGCTCAGGCGGAGACCGGCCAAAAGATCTTTGTTTCGAACTGTGCGTTCTGCCATGGTGTCTCCGCCAAAGGCTCCGCCTCCGGGCCCAGTCTCATTGACTCTTCGCTGGTGCGGCACGATAAGTCCGGAGATCTGATCGGCAATGTGTTGCGCAATGGCCGCCCCGACCAGGGGATGCCGGCATTTCCGAACTTCGATCCCCAGCAGGTTGCTGCAATCGCAGCATTCCTTCATGCGCGCATCGCTATCACAGATAGCGTGGAGACGGAGGGTCCTCGGGGTGGATACCAGTTGCAGAAACTGCTCACCGGATCCGCGCAAGCCGGCAGGCAATTCTTCAACGGTCAGGGCGGCTGCGTGAAATGCCATTCCCCATCCGGGGATCTGGCGGGCATCGCAAAAAAATACCGCCCCAATGAACTCGAGGCGCGTTTTCTCTATCCCCCGGTCCATCTTGCTACCGCGACTGTGACGCTGCCCTCCGGCAAGGTATTCGAGGGCAGGCTGCAGCATCGCGATCCCTTCTATGTCGCGCTCATCGGCCGCGACGGCTTTTATCATTCCTGGCTTTTGCCGGGCCCGAGAGTAACGGTGCGCGATCCGCTCCAGGCGCATATGGAACTGCTCAGCCGCTACACCAACAAGGAAGTTCATGATGTCTTTGCCTATCTTGAGACGCTGCGGTAGCTTCGCGTTCGCCGTCGTAATGCTTGCCGGCCTTCATGCCTCCGGGCAGGCTCATCCCGGCTACAACACGGGCAGCGTGCTGCCCGTAAGCAGGCAATGGCCGACCTATCTTGGCGACTCGTCCGGCAAGCGCTTCAGCGCGCTCACCCAGATCAATCGTGGCAATGTCGGCTCTCTTACGCTGAATTGGGCCTTTCAGACCCACAGCGCTCCGCTCAAGTCCACACCGCTGATGGTCAACGGAATTCTGTACTTTACTGTTCCTGACCACGTGTGGGCGATTGACGCCTTGACAGGTGCAAAGATTTGGGAGTTCTCCCGGCCCATGGCCGGCGATCACATCGGCAATCGCGGAGTAGCGTACTACAACGGTCGCATCTACTTCGGCACCGTGGACGCGCACGTTCTCTGCCTCGATGCCCGCACCGGCAAGCAGATCTGGGACGTAACCATGGGGGATGTAGCTTTCGGCTACTACATCAGCCTGGCGCCGCAGGTCGTTAAAAACATGATCATCGTCGGCACCTCCGGCGATTCGGCAGACGTCAAGCACGCTATCTCCGCCCTTGATTGGCGCACGGGCAAGGTGCTCTGGTCCACAGACACCACGCCCGATAGCGTGACCGCGCCCGGCGCTGATACCTGGTCCAATCCCAAGGTGATGCTGCGCGGCGGCGGCTCGGCGTGGATGACCGGCACCTATGACCCCGACCTCAACCTGATCTATTGGGGAACCGCCAATCCTGCCCCGGTGATTGCAGGCGTCACGCGCAAGGGAGACAATCTCTTCACTGATACGATCCTGGCCATGAACCCGGACACCGGCAAGGTGGTCTGGTATTACCAGACGAATCCCCACGACACCCGTGACTGGGATTCGGTGCAGACCCCGATCCTCTTCGATGCCCCGTTTCACGGGAAGATGCGTAAGCTGCTGGCGCAAGCGGCAGGGAATGGCTACTACTTTCTGCTCGATCGCGCCACCGGGCAGCATCTGCTCACCACCGAGTTTGTGAAGGGGAGCTGGGCAAAGGGGCTCAACGCCAACGGCAGCCCGATCCCCGACCCGGAGAAGGAGCCCAGGCAGGACGGCTCGCTGATCGACAGCGCCTCCTTCGGAGGCACCGACTGGATGCCGCCGAGTTACGATCCCCAGACCAGGATGATTTACGTGACCGGACGCGAGGGCTACAGCCTGTGGTTCATGGCGCTCGACAAAAACGGCCAGCCCGTGGATCACCAGGGCGGCGGGTCACAGGCACTTGTCTCCAACTACTTCACAATCGCTATCGATTATGCAACCGGCAAAGTGGTCTGGCGTCGTCCGGGCGGCGAGGGCTTTGGTTACCCCGGCATCCTCACGACCGCTGGCCAACTGCTGGTTACCGGCGATCTCGATGGAAACCTCTTGATTCTGGATCCGGCCACCGGCAAAGTCCTTTGGCATGCGCGTCCGGGCGGAACCATGAACAGCGCGCCCATGACTTACGAGATTCAGGGGCGGCAGTACGTGCTCACCACTGTGGACAGCGTCGTTTATGCATGGTCGTTGCCCCAGAAGCAGTAATCGCTTAGGAATCAGAGGACGCTTTCGAATTGACGCGCGACCGCAAAATCTTTCGGGGCTGGTGGGTGGCCATTGCGGCCTCTATTACCTACGGAATCGCGCAAGGCATCCCCTATTACAACGTCAGCTTTTTCTATGACTACTTTCAGCGCTCGTTTGGCTGGACCAGGGCCGAGATCACGCTGGGCTTTCCGCTGGCAGCGCTCTTCACCGTCTGGGTCGGGCCGGTGCTCATTCCGCGCTTCTCGCAGCGCAAGCTGATTCTCTTCGGCACCCTCTGCACCGCGCTGTCGCTCTTTGGCTTTGCCTCGATGCGGGGCTCCATGGCGGTATACCTCGCGCTGTGGGCCATCTACACCATCGGCTATCTCACTTCGGGTCCAATTCCCCATCAAATCATCATTGCGCACTGGTTTCAGCGCAAGCGCGGCACCGCGATGGGCATTGCCTATATGGGCGTGGGCGTCATCGGCGCGCTGGGCTCCATCCTGGTGAGCTACGTGACCGGCGTGGAAGGTTTCCGCGTGGCGCTTTGCGCGCTGGGCCTGTGCATGTTTGCCGGATGGCCGCTGGTCTGGCTCGTGCTGCGCGATAAGCCATCCGATTGCGGCGAAGTGATCGATGGCATGGCCGTTCCCGATGCGCCTCCGCCGTCGCCGCCCATGTCCCTGCACGCGCTGTTGCGGTCGCGCGCTTTCTGGGCTCTTCTCTTCGGCAGCGTGTGCTCTATCGCTTCGGTCGGCGCCATTGCGCAGCACATGAAGTTCATCTTCCTCGATGCCGGCTTCAAGGCGGGCGCGCAACTGGATTCGACCTGGCGCACCGCCTCTGCCGTGGTCCTTTTCTCCAGTACCGGAGGCCGCCTGCTCATCGGCTTCATGGCCGACTGGACCTCGACGCGCATCGTTATGTTCGGCAGCTATCTGCTGACCGCCCTCACCGTGGTGCCGCTGCTCATGTTGCGCCCGGCGCATACGCCTTACGAGTTCGCCATCCTCTTTGGCATTGCCATGGGCGCCGACTACATGCTCATCCCGCTGATGGTGGCGGAGGAGTTCGGATTGGCCACCGTAGCCCGCGCCATGGCCATCATTTTGCCGCTGAATACCATTGCGCAGACCTGGTTTCCCTACTTGGTTGCCGTTTTGCGCGACCACGCGCCCAGCTACACCATGCCGCTAATGACGGTGCTTGCGGTTGCCTTGTTGGGCGCTCTCTCCATGTTCGCTTTGCCACCCCCGCGGCGCGAAGCGGATGCAACTGCCAACCACCAGGCTCTCTATGCGGGTAGCGCAGAAGATCCCCGATGATCGCGGAGCGCCACATCGAGCCACCGGTTTAGCCCCTCCTGATTGGGAACAAAGGTCTGGCCGACAATCTTCCCGCCCCATCAAATCGGAATCAAGAATTTCTATGGCTCACGAGCTTCAATGCAATTCCTCCCCCGCAGTGGACTCATGCACGTCCACGCTGTCCCCCCATCCCTTCGCCCACTGGATGTTGCGAGAAATCCACGAGCAGCCCCTCACACTCGAGTCGACGCTTCTCCGAGTAAGCGATGGCGAGGGGTTTCGGTCGCAGGTCTGCGAGCCAATTCGCGAATGGATACGGGCGGCCGGCAAGAGCGTGGTGATTGCCGCCAGCGGCTCCAGTCGCCATGCTGGCTTGGCGGGTGAACTGCTGCTTGAAGAGAACGATGTCCCACAGGTGGACGTTGAGTACGCCAGCGAGTATGCATACCAGCCCGAAGCTAGGCCACGGGACGCTTCGATGCTGGTGATCTCGCAGTCTGGTGAGACGGCTGACACGCTCGCCGCGCTGCGCAAGGCCCGGCATTTCGGCAGGCAGGTCTTGGCGATTACCAACGCCCCGGACTCCTCCATGGCCCGCGAGGCAACCGTGTCCTTCCCGACGGTAGCGGGGATCGAATATGCCGTGCCCGCCACCAAGAGTTTTACCGCGCAACTGCTGAACCTGTATCTTCTCGCCCTGCTGACGGCGGAGTCGCGCCAGGTAATTCCAGCGGCGAAACTGAAATCCGCGCTGCGCAATCTGGCGTCGCTTCCCGCGCTGGTGGAACGCCAACTGGCAGGTTGGCGAGAGGCAGCCGAGTCGCTGGCCCAGAAATATTCTTCTGCTGCATCCTTCCTCTATCTCGGCCGCGGGCTGCATTATCCCATCGCGCGCGAGGGTGCACTTAAGCTGAAGGAATCGACCTATATCCACGCCGAAGGCTATCCTGCCGGTGAATTGAAGCACGGCCCCAACGCGTTGGTCAGCGACCAGACACCACTGGTCATTCTGGCCGCGATGGACCGCAACAATCCGCATTCCGTGCAGCGCTACCGAAAGACCCTGCAACTCATGAACGATATGCGCAAGCAAGGAGCCCATATCCTCGCCGTTGCGAACAGTGGCGATGACGAGGTTGCGGAACTGACCCCCGATATTCTGTATGTCGCTGAAACCGCCGAGCCTCTGCTTGCGATTGCGGAGGTGATTCCGCTGCAGATGTTTGCGTACTTCATCGCCCTCAGCCGGAAAATCGATGTGGATCATCCGCGTAATCTGAGCAAAGCCGTTCTTGCCGAGTAGGAGCAGAGATCGAATTTTATGGCCTACTATCTGGCAGTGGACGCAGGCGGAACCAAGACCGACTTTGCACTCGCCGATGAAACGCACATCCTGGCGCGCGCCCAGTCGGCGACCATCAAGCTTCTTCGCACCGATGCAGCTTCGGCAAGCAGTGCGCTGGAAGAGGCTTTGCGCAAGCTCACCGCCGTCAGCGATGTCCCCATGAGCGCCGTCCATCGCACCTGCATCGGAACTGCGGGCGAAACGGTTCCCTCAGTCACCGACTTTTTGCGCCGGCAGTTTGCTGCCCGCGTCGCCGGGCAACTGGAGATTGTGGGCGATGTCATTATCGCTCTGGACGCAGCCTTTCGCGGCGGCAGGGGAGTGCTGGTTCTGGCGGGCACGGGCTCGAACGTCGTAGGCCTAACCTCGCAGGGACAAATGGTACGCGCGGGCGGATGGGGACCAGCGCTGGGCGATCAGGGCTCCGGATATGGCATCGGCCATGCCGCGCTTCGCGCTGCGTTTGCCGCCCTCGACGCAGAATGCCCTACACTGCTGGTCGAGACGATCCGGAAGTTCTGGGGGCTTCCGTCTCTGGAGGCCTTGGTGGGGTTCGCCAACGGCACGCCTTCTCCCGATTTTTCTCGACTAGCGCCCCTCGTGGTTGCATGTGCCGAAGCGAGTGACCCAGTCGCACGGCAGGTTCTAATCGACGAGGGAAGGGAATTGGGGCACCTGGTGTGCTTGGTGATCGGGAAGATGAGAGCCGCGGCCAAGGAGAAGAGTCACACTCCCGATTTGGCTTGCGCAGGAAGTATTCTGAAGAATGTGACCGTGCTCCGCGAGGCAATGGTGGCTGCGGTACGGTGTCGATATCCAGATGTTGGTCTTGTCGCGGCTTGTGTGGACCCGATCGCGGGCGCGCTCTGGCGGGCGCGGAGGGCGGAACAGGCATGAACGATCTATTGGATCCGGCTGTGCCCATCGAGGGGTTGCCTGGCGAGAACTCCGCCGCCCACCGCCGCTACAATTTGTTTCTGGTCGGGGTGGCCGGCCTCGGCGGACTCCTCTACGGGATTGACGTCGGCATCATCGGCGGAGCGCTGCCGTATCTGGAAGCCACCTCGGGCCTGTCAGCGGCCGAGCTCTCCGTCATCGTTGCCGCTGTCTTGCTGGGCAGCGTCTTTTCCACCCTCTTCGCTGGGATCTTCGCCGATGCCATGGGGCGCAAGCCGCTGATGATCGTTAGCGGCGCAACCTTCGCATGCAGCATTCCCGTCATTGCCCTCTCGCATGGCTATCAGCCGCTGTTCTGGGGACGCTTGCTGCAGGGCATCAGCGCTGGTCTCATCGGTGTGGTCGTTCCGCTCTACCTGGCGGAATGCCTGGGGGCATCCAATCGCGGTAAAGGCACCGGCGTCTTTCAATGCCTTCTCACCCTTGGCATTGTGGTCGCCGCGCTGGTGGGCATCTACTATAGCTACCGCGTGCAGGCTATGACCCTGGCCGCGAGCCCCGCCGCCATCTTCGCTTTCAAAGATGAGGCATGGCGGCGGATCTTCTGGGTCTCGTTGCCGCCGGGTATTCTGTTTGTCCTGGGGTCCTGCTTCGTGACAGAGTCTCCGCGCTGGCTCTGCCTTCGAGGCAGAAGCGATCGCGCGCTTTCCGCGTTGCTCCGCTCGCGCAGCCGGCAGCAGGCGCAGCGCGAGCTCGCAGAAATGCAAGCCACGCTACTGGCCCCGCGGAAGCAAGCGGCTGAACGCCCGGCAGGGGGGTCTCTGCTTCAGCGCAGGTACATCGCGCCCTTCTTGCTCGCCTGCATGATCCTGTTCTGCAATCAAACCACAGGCGTCAATTCGATCATCGCCTACAACGCCAATATCCTGATGCAGAGCGGGCTCTCCGACCTCTCTGCGCACTGGGGCTATGTACTATTTACGGCCGTAAATTTCCTGGTCACGGTCCTGGCCATGATCCTGGTCGATCGTAAAGGCCGCCGCTTTCTGCTGACGCTGGGCACAGCCGGCATTGTTGCGGCTACGGCCGCGGTCGGCTTACTCTTTCTGCACTCAGAACACCGGAGCTTCGACTGCCAGGCGCAGCTTCAGGCGATGGTAAAGGCGGATCAGCGATTGACCCTGCACTTCGACCCGGCGATGGCGAAGACGCTGCTAGCCTCCCACTCCGGCTCCGCCGGCATTTCACCGCAACGCGCCTCCCTGAATGTCATCTATTCGTACGGCGACTTCACAGCAGCGACCAGCTATATGCGCTCCGATGAGCCCGCCGCCGCGCCCATGCGCATCGCACGTTCCGGCACGCTGCCTTCGAATGCGGTCGAGGCATTCTTCAGAAATCCATTTGGAAATCTCCGGGCTGCCGAGAAGGCGCCGCTGCGCATCCAGAAGGCCATGATCGGGCCGATTCCCAGCCTTCGCCACGGCTGGCTGGTGGCGATCGGTCTCTACGCTTTCATGGCGTTTTATGCCCTCGGTCCCGGGGTGGTGGTGTGGCTTGCGCTCTCCGAGCTGATGCCGACCCGCATCCGCTCCAATGGAATGAGCATCGCCCTGGTGCTGAACCAGTTGGCCTCTACCGTGTTGGCCGGCATCTTTCTGCCCTTTGTGAGCCGATATGGGTACTCGTCCATCTTCTTTCTCTTCGCGGCCTTCACCGCTCTCTATCTGGCGGTGGTCTTCCTCTTTCTGCCCGAAACCAAGGGCAAGACGCTGGAGGAGATCGAAGCATGCTTTGATACGCAGCATGCCGCTTCGCCCTGAAAGTCGCGCGCGTCGAGCGGCGAAGCCCGCCAAATCACAGCGGCACTGTCTCTCCATTCCACCTGCCGCAGATTTTTGGAGTTTTCTCTTTCCAGCAGCAATTCTCGAGGCGTAGAATTGTAGAATGCGTTCTATTGAGAAGAACGAAGGTTCTGCCCCATCTCGAGGCGTCATGCCGCGGCGCCTCACGCTCCTGTTGATCCTCGCTGGTATGGTGGGGGTGGGAGTCGCCACGGCGCAGTCTTCCGGCCCGGCGGCGGGGATCCCGCGCATGGTTTCTCCCGCCATCGACGCGCCCGGACAGCCCTTCAGCTACCTCTCCCAGTCGACCGATCAGATCAGCGTGATGCATGCACCTGCCGGAACGGAGATCACGCCCGAGGGATTCCTTTATAGCGGCTATGGCGAGTTGATGTTTTTCCTGGGCATCGATCGCGTGCCCATCGCCGCGCGCATTCGCACTCTCGACGAGGGCTTTCTGCCGATTGTGCACTTTACGCAGACGCACGAGGGCGTGGAATACCGCTTCACCCTGTTTGCCGCATCGTTGGGACCGCGACAAAACGGACAGCACGTTGTGAATTACATTCGCATCACTGCGCGCAGTGTGGACGGCCATGCCAAGCGCGCCTACGTCACCACCGCCTGGCGCTACCAGGCGCCACAGACGACCGCCTTTGCTACGGGCGACAATCGCTTTCAGCGCCCGGCGGTAGCGAGTACTCCCGGCGGGTACGCGCAGCCGGGCGCGGTCTTCAATGCAGATTGGCAATATCGCGCGAGCGGTGGCGCCTACCTGCGCGACGACAAAGCGATCTACTTCTTTCCCACGGAGCCTGCGCCCTATCTTCGGCCCACGCTCAATGATTATTACAACCTCAAACACATGGCGCCGGTTGGCCTGAAGGCAAGTTTCACCCCAACCACACCTGTGGCCACGGCAGAGTATGAGCTGCCGCTTACCGGCAAGGGTGAAAGGTCCCTGGACTTCAAGATGCCATTGGCCCCAGTCGCCAGTGGCAGTCCGGAGTTTGCGGCCATCGAGCAGTCTTCCTTCGATAGACGCATCGCACAGGTGCGCTCCTTCTGGAACACGCAGATCGGAAGCGGCATCTCCATCGAGACGCCGGAGAAAAAGGTCAACGATACCTACAAAACAAGCCTGGTGAACGATCTTGAATCGCTCAACCTGGTCAATGGCCAGATCGTGCAGACCATCAACCAGTTGCACTACCACGGCTTTTATTTGCGTGACTCAGCCGATTTTGTACGCATGTACGACACCTCGAGCTACTCCGGCATCGCCGGCGAGGTGCTCAAGTTTTTTGCCGTCAAACAACAGCCGAACGGAAATTTTCTTTCGCAGCCGGGCCAATATGACGGATGGGGAGAAGCGCTGTGGGCCTACGGAGAGCATTACCGGATCACCCATGACAAGCAGTTTGCCGCCGCGGTGTATCCGCGCGTGCAGCGGGCAGTGGGGTGGCTGGTTACCGCTCTCGCCAGGGATCCGCTGCATCTGATGCCGGCAACTGACGTGCGCGACAACGAGTTTGTGCCCGGGCATCTGACCGGTTACAACTTCCTGGCGCTCGATGGGCTGGGAGCCGCCGAGTTGCTGGCCCACGACCTCGGCTATCCCCAGGACGAGAAGCGTTTCCGCGCCATCGAGAAGCAGCTCCGTGCCGCGCTGATGGCACAGTTGCGCAAGGTGACGCCTGAAGATGGCGGGGCCATTCCCCCCTGCCTCGATCCGCACTCCGGCGGCACCGACTGGGGCAACCTGCTCTCCGTCTACCCCGAGCAGCAACTGAAGCCCTGGGACCCGATGGTGACTGCCACCTTGCGCAAAACCCAGGCCCGCTATCAGGAAGGTCTGATCACCTACCACCAGAAAGGGCAAGGCGTTTTCCTGCATCACTACCTCACCATGAAGAACACGGAGACGGAGCTGGTGCGCGGTGAACAGGAGCAGGCCATCCGCGAGTTCTACGCCGTGCTGCTGCACACCAGCTCCACGAACGCCGGTTGGGAGTACTCGATACGTCCCTGGGGTAACCGGGATTTTCAGGGCAACCTTGCCCCGCACGGATGGTTCGCCGCCGAATATCGCAACCTGCTGCGCAATATGATGGTGCGCGAGGAGGGCTCGAACCTTCACCTGCTGTCGGCGGTGTCTCCGGAATGGATCGGAGCGGGCAAGCGCATCCGCGTGCAGCGCGCTGCTACCTACTTCGGCACGGTGCAGTTTACCCTGCGTTGCACCAGCGACACATCCGCCACCTTCGACTTCTCGCTCGATGGCAACTCGTCCTACGCTCCGGCGGCGGTCGTCCTGCACATTCCCTGGTTCATCGATCCTACCTCCTTCCGCGCACGCGCCCAGGGCAAGCTGCTTCCCGTGAGAGCGGGCGCGGTGATGATTCCCCGAGGCGTGCATCACATCGAGATTCACTGGAAGAAACTTCCCTTGGGCGCTGACGATCCGGGCAGCTACGAAGAAGCGGTCGCCCGCTACAAGGCCGAGTATCTGCGCCGTTATATTGCCCTTACCGGCGACACCTCGGTGCTTGCGCGTCCACAAGGAACCGAATAGGGAGTCGCCCATGACAGGCATTGCGGCAATTGAGGCGAAGATGCGGATGGCGAGTGACACCAGCGCCGGCCAAAGGGTGGTCTCGCTCGATGTTTTGCGCGGCCTGACCATGGCTTTTATGGTGCTGGTCAGCAATCCTGGCAGTCTCTCCATCTACACTCAACTCGATCATGCCCCCTGGGATGGCCTTACCCTGACCGACCTGGTGTTTCCCACCTTTCTCTGGATCGTCGGCCTCTCTATTACGCTAGCCATTGGACGCAAGGTGGACAAAGGAACGCCGCATCGCGTCATCCTCCTGCAGGCGTTGAAGCGCGCTGTCATTCTCTACTTGATCGGCGTCTGCATCTACTCCATCGGTTCCTTTGACCTGCATACCCTGCGCTTTTTCGGCGTGCTGCAGCGCATTGCAATTTGCTTCTTCGTCTCCACGGCGATTTTTTTGTGCAGCCGCGTACGCGGGCCTGCCCTGGCCATTCTCCTCCTGCTGGCTGCCTATTGGGTCGCGCTTTTCGCCATTCCGGTTCCCGGATATGGGTGTGGCAATCTGTCGATTGAAGGCAACGCAGCACACTATATCGACCACATGGTGCTCGGCAGCCACAACTACGCTGGCACCGGAACCTGGGATCCGGAGGGCTTGCTCAGCACCCTGCCGGCAATTTGCACCACGCTCTTCGGCGTGCTCTGCGGAGAGCTTCTGCGCCGCAATGCGCCGCTGCGCCGGCAAATCTTCCAGATGTTCCTTGGTGGCGCTCTGCTCATCGCCGCCGGGCTGGTCTGCACGCATTGGATGCCGGTGAACAAAAAGCTTTGGACCGTCCCGTTCTGCCTGTTGAATGCCGGCATCGACTTCCTGCTGCTCGCCTTTCTGCGTTGGCTGATCGACGGCCGGCAATTCCGCCGCGGCCTGACTCTCCCCCTGGCCTTTGGGCAAAATGCGCTCGCCGTTTATATCCTCTCCGAAGTTTCGAGCGCGGTTTTGTGGAGCTATCCGCATGCCCGCCCGCTGCATGGGCAGATCTTCAGCGCTCTCTTTGGCCATGTTCAGCCCCCGCAACTCGGATCGCTCCTGTACGCCCTCCTGACGCTCTCCATCCTGGCGGCCGTCGCCTGGTATATGCGCCTCCGCAAATGGATTGTGAAGATCTGAGTTCAGGGACGCCGAGGACTACGAGAAGTCATCGAATGCGTGCAGGGCACAAGACAATCACCATGTCAGCACGTTACAGCCATCTCTCCCCGGAGCATTGGCAATCCGTAGTGGAACGGATCGCCAGCGCTGCGACTCTGCCCTCAGACTCTGACAAGCACAACAGGCACCAAAACAGGCACCAGACGGAAACGGCCACTCGCTAGTGAGTGGCCGTTTTTAATGTAAATCCTTTGGAATCTTGGTGCCGGGAGGGGGGGTCGAACCCCCATGACCGCAAGGGTCGGCGGATTTTGAGTCCGCTGCGTCTGCCAGTTCCGCCA
>DAIDLI010000156.1 GCA_027449545.1 Acidobacteriaceae bacterium
GCCGTTGAGGCGGGTGAGTTCGATCATGGCCGGGAACTCCTTTGTGGAGCCTATCGGCGGGTTGGGGCAAAGGTTAAAAAAGGTGCGGTGCAAGTGTCCTGCGGGGGACAGAGGGCTGTCGGAATAAAGTCCACCGGGAGCGCGCCGAAGAAGGGGCCAGATGCGGCGGTACTGATTCCCGCCAACGCAGCGACCCGGGCGATGCCGACAGGGGAGCGCAACCGGGAAGGGCCGCAAATCCCGCATCCAACAAGGAGAAACCCATGTCCCTGGGTGTCTTGAACAATCTCTCCGCGGTGTATGCGGAGAACGCGCTCAACAGTTCGCAGAACAGCCTGTCGAAGACGCTGCAGCAGTTGTCGTCCGGCTCGCGCATTAACTCCGGGGCGGACGACGCCGCCGGGCTGTCGCTGATCAACGGCCTGCAGGCCAACCAGACTGCGCTGACGCAGTCGCAGACGAATGCTCAGGAAGGTGTAGGTCTGCTGCAGGTGGCCGATGGCGCGCTGTCGCAGGTGACCACGCTTCTGAACCGCGCGGTTACGCTGGCTACCGAGGTTTCCAACGGCACGCTGAACAGTTCGCAGGCGGAGGCGGCCAACCAGGAGTATTCCTCGATTTTGGACGAAATCAGCAACATTGGATCCACGACGACTTACAACCAAAAGCAAGTGTTCGGCTCAACAGTGAGCGTTTACACGGGGGATTCATCCACGACCGGCGCTTCGGTCGACAACCTGAATCTGCGCACTCTCTCCAGCTCGAACCTGGGCGATACTGCCGGGGCGGTGAGTTATAGCGCGGGTTCGAGCGTCTTTATCGACCTGAGCAAGAGCGGGGGGAGCAACGCGAATGTGGGAGACACGCTGAGCGACGGTACGCACACCGTTGCCACCATCGATGTCAGTTATTGGGACACCGCTTCCAGCAGCCAGAAGAGCGCGACCATCTCCGCCGGTACCGGCACCGCGTATGCAGAGACGGTGCAGGGCCTGATTAGTGCGATCAATAACTCCGGCCTGGGCATTTCGGCCTCTTTCGGGACCGCTCAAACAGCGGGCGCGTCGGTAGGCGGTACAGTGAACGCACTCACGGACACCGGCATCATCATTAATGGTCCGGTCTCCATTGGAACGTCGGCCTCCGCAACGAGCCCGGTGCAAGTCAACCCCGACGGTACCGATGCGATCAAAGATGTGCAAACCACTCAAACTGCTAGTGCTTTCGCCACTGGCAACGTGGGCCAGGCGCAGATGAGCTTTACGGATAGCGCGGGCGCAAACCTGAGCGGCACAGACCTGTCGAACCAGGCGAACGCGCAGGCAGCGCTGACCGCTCTGAATTCGGCCATTTCGAATGTGGCGGCGCAGGACGGATACATCGGCGCGCAGATCAACACGCTGAACGCGGTGGCCAACGTCATGAGCACGCAGCAGCAGAACATCCAGGCGGCGCAGAACGCGGTGCAGGCCACCGATTACGCGCAGGCCAGCTCGCAGATGTCGAAGTACGAAATCCTGAGCCAGACCGGCATCTCGGCGCTGGCGCAGGCCAACAGCGTGCAGCAGGAAGTGTTGAAGCTGCTGCAATAGCCGGCCAACCAGCCGCAGCCGCCGGATGCGGAGGCGGCCAACCGCTGCGGGCGCCCCGCGCGGGCGCCCGAAGTTTTACGCAGAGTGGGGCTCGTGCTTGAAGATTTTCCAATCTTTTCAGCCCAGCGTTGGCTTTGTTTCTGCACGTCAACCCGGCGGGAGGCAGGATGGGCACGGTAGGCTTGAACTTTGGATCGCCGACCAGCGGTACCGGGTTTGACGTGACCTCGACGGTGAACACCATCGTCAGCAATCTGGAGAAGGTGGAGAGCCCGTGGAAGAACCAGTTGACGGCCTTGCAGAGCCAGGACACGGTGATCTCGAATCTGGGGTCGCTGTTTTCCGCGCTGTCCACCGATCTTGGCAAGCTCACGGACTTCAATGGCGTGCTGGCGCAGAAGACCGGGTCCAGCTCCGATACCAATGTGCTGGAGCTGACCTCGGCCTCATCGTCGGCGACCGCGGGCACGCACAGTGTTGTGGTGAAGAGTCTGGCGCAGACCTCGAGCGGGTATCTGGATGCGATCAGCAACGCCTCCGATCCGCTGGCGGGAACCCTGACGGTGGCTGTGAACGGCAACTCCCAGACCTTCGACCTCTCCACGCTCGCCAGCCCGACGCTGGCCGGGCTGCAGACGGCCATCAACTCCTCGGGGTTGGGCGTGACGGCCAACGTGCTGACCGACGCCTCCGGCTCGCGGCTGAGCCTGGTCTCGAATACCTCCGGGCTGGCCGGGCAGATGACCGTGACCTCAGCTCTGACCGACGCGGCTGCGGTCACCAGCAGCAATCCTACCGGCGCGCTCAATTACAACGCGGCGGTCAGCGGGCAGAATGCTTCGCTGGTCGTGGACGGCGTGAGTCTGTCGAGCGCCAGCAACACGGTCTCGAATCTCATCCCCGGGGTGACCTTTCAACTGCTCTCCACCAGCCCCAGCATCGATGCCAATGGCGATCTGGAGCCGGTGCAGGTGGTGATCGCCAACGATAACAGCGGCGTGGAGACGGCGATCAACCAGTTGGTCACCGACTACAACTCCCTGATGAAGGCGATTGACGCGCAGGAGGGCAATGACAGCTCCGGCAATCCCGAGCCGCTCTTCGGCTCGCCCACCCTCTCGCTGCTGCAGCAGCAGCTGCTGAGCGGGTTGAACGCGCAGAACCCTAACGGGTATCTAAGCGCGGTCGACGATGCTTCCACGCTCGGATTGTCCGGCTCGATGACGATCCAGGTGGGCAGCAATACGCCGCAAACGATCACGCTGAGCAGTTCGCAGACGACGGTGGCAGACCTGGCGGCGGCCATCAACGGAGCCAACCTGGGCGTTACTGCGGGGGTGGTGGACAGCAACGGGCAGTCCACGCTCACCCTCGCCTCGCAGAACTCTGGCGCGGCCGGTGCGCTCAGCGTGACTTCGAAGATCGTGAACACCAGCGGCACCCTGCTCACCGACACCACCTTCAGCGCCAGCGGCGGGCAGAACTCCCAGAGCACCTGGAACGGCATTGCCGGCACCGACACGCTCGCCGGCTCGGTCACCCTGCAGGTGGGCAGCGGGTCGCCGGTCACGGTGGATGTGCCCAGCTCCGCCAACACGCTCAGCGGGCTGGCGGCGGCCATCAACAACACCGCCGGCATCGGCGTGACGGCGTCGGTCCTCACCAACAGCGACGGCACAGAGAGCCTCTCCGTCGTCTCCAATACCGCCGGCTCCGCCGGCAATCTTACCGTCACTTCCACACTGCTCGACACCACCAGCCCCACCAGCGCCACTCTCGGCTACACCAACTCCTCCGACCTCGGCAGCCTGACGGCACTGGGCATCAGCATGAACAACGATGGCACGATGACGCTGGATGTCAGCGGGCTCGATTCCTTGCTGAACAGCGATTTCAACAGCGTGGTCGGATTCTTTCAGAACGCGAACAGCTGGGGCCGGGGCTTCTCGACGATTCTTTCTTCGACCGGCAACGGCTCGTCGGTGGGAATCCTGTCGCTGGCGGCCAAATCCAACAGCAGCATGGAGCAGATGCTGAACGACAAGATTGCGAAGGAGGAAGACCTGATCAACGCGCAGAAGACCCGGCTTACGGCGGAGCTCAACAAGGCCAACCAGATTCTGCAGCAGTTGCCGTCGCAACTGGACGGCATCGATCAGCTCTACTCGGCGATCACCGGCTACAACCAGAAGGGATAAAGAGAGGGCCAGAGAATGGGCGCCTATCGCGAACACATGCTGGAAGGGGCATCGCCGGTGGAACTGGTGGTGGCTCTCTACGACGGAATCCTTCGTTTTCTGGCGCTGGCCGTTGAAGCGGTGGAGCGCGGAGATGCCGAGGAGCGGCGTGCGGCGGTGAAGCGCGCGCTGGACATCGTGATTCACCTGCAGGCGCGGCTGCGCATGGATATTGGCGGGCGGCCGGCGCAGGCGCTCAGCGAGTTCTACGCTGCGATCTTTGCCCAGATCCTGCGGGCCTCGCAGGGCGCGTCAAAGGAGAAGTTCGAGCACGCGATGGCGTGCGTGCGCAGCGTGCGCGATGCCTGGCGGCAGGTCGCGCGCGAGCCACACTCCCTGGCCGCGCCGCTCGATGCGGCGGCGCGGGTTTTGCATCCGGTAGCGGGCGAGGGGGCAGGCGAGGCGGCTGCCGTTTCCAGTTGGACGGCCTGAGCCGGGCGGATGCGCGGGCGGCCAGAGCGTCCTCTGGCTGGCGGCGCTGGCTTGCCGATGCGCGGTTCTACTCGACGCCCAGGACCTTCACGATGACCCGTTTGCGGCGCTGGCCGTCGAACTCGGCGTAGAAGACGCGCTGCCAGGTGCCCAGGTCGAGCTTGCCGTTGGTGACCGGCAGTGTGGTCTCGTGATGCAGCAAAAGTGCCTTGAGGTGGGCGTCGCCGTTGTCCTCGCCGGTCTGGTGGTGCTTGTAGTCGGGTCGGGCGGGGGCCAGCTCTTCGAGCCACTTGCCGATGTCTTCGATGAGCCCGCTTTCCAGATCGTTGACGTAGATGGCGGCGGTGATGTGCATGGGGGAGACGAAGCACAGCCCGTCGCGGACGCCGCTGCGGCGCACGACCTGCTCTACCTGATCGGTGATGTGCACCATCTCGCGCCGCTTGCGGGTTTCAAAGACCAGATACTCGGTATGAGCTTTCACGCAAATCCTCCTGAGCTCCAGAATTCCATGATCGCAAATCGGCGGCGCATGTGCGGGCGCGGAGGTGGGTTGGATTGACGGCTTGCGGCGGGGTGCTTAACATCGGCTGCAATGCCATCGAAACTGGACTGTATCCGCGAGCTGCTGGGCAGTTGTTCCACGCTGGCGCTGGCCACGGCGGAGGGCGATGGCGGGCCGCATAGCACGCCGTTGTTCTTCGTGATGGATGATGCGATGCGTCTTTACTGGTTTTCCTCGCGGCGGAGCTTGCACAGCCGTCATCTGGCGGCGCATCCGGAGGCCGCAGTCGCGGTGTTTCATGAGACGGATCGCTGGCAGCAGATCCGCGGGGTGCAGATGCGGGGGGCGGCAGCGGTTGTCGAGGATCGGGAGCGGCGCAGGGAGATGGTTCGCAGCTATTGCGCGCGCTTCGCGCTGGGCGATTTCTTCGGAGCCGCGATCCGGCGCAGCGCGCTTTATTGCTTCACGCCGCGGTGGGCGCGATATATCGATAACACCGTGCGCTTCGGCTACAAGTTCGAGCTGGACCTGCCTGCCCAGGGTGAGAACTAGCTCTTTGGCTTCCAATAGCTGTCGCCGGCACAGCTCGGACAGAGGATACGGCCGTCGCGGAGCACCTCGCGCTGGTTGATGATCTCCTCGGCGCATTGGGCGCAGGTGGCGCGGGTGCCGGGCTTGCCGATGGTGGCTTTGATATCCAGGTTGAGGGCCACCTCGCGCACCGCGAACATCTCCTCGTCGGCGATGCGCTGGTAGGCATCGAGATAGGCGCGCCAGCGCTTGCCGGCTTCGGGAATGCTCTGCGCCGCGCGGGTACGCAGGTCGGGCAGCGGGGCAATGCGGAAGGCGCGGTCGTTGCGGGTGTCGATGAAGGTGGCCGCGATCTTGCCGTAGTCGGCGAGGCGCATGGTGCGGTGGCCGAGAGAGCAGCCGGTGGCTGCGGTCACGCCGTCGGCAAAGCAGCCGTCGGTCTCCACGATGGTGAGGATGCGCTTGTCCTGCTGCGGCATGGGGAGGGAGAGAAGCCGGGCGGCCAACATGCCCATGCGCACGCCGAGCACCTGGCGAGGGCAGAGATGGCGGTGCTGGGCTTCCGATTGGCGCAGCAGCGTCTGGAGGTCGGGAGTGCCGGATTGGAGAGATGTGTTCACGGGCATGCGAGGGGGAGCAACGCAATCCTGCTCTTTTGATGATAGCGGCGGGGGCCGCGGCGGAGCCGGGCGAGGAAAGCGCTGCTGCCGTATTCTGAAGAGGTGAACGAACCAACCAAAACGGAAGCGGATGCGCAGGCAGAGCGCGGATTCGATCTGCTGGCGGCGGGCGATGCCGGAGGCGCGGTGCGAGCGTTTCGGGCGGCTATTGCGGCCGACGACAGCCATCTGGAGGCACATCATGGGCTGGTGCGCGCGCTGCGCGACGCGGGCCGGCTGGAGCAGGCGATCGGGGCGGCGCTGACACTTACCGTGCTCACGCCTCACGATCCGGTGGCGCACACGGCGCTCTCGATTTGTTTGCAGCAGGCGGGGCATATTCCCGAGGCGGAGGCGGCGGCGGCGCGGGCGCGGGTGCTGGAGTGGAAGGCGGAGCTGGCGCGCACACCGGAGGAGCCGGAGGAACGCAGTCTGTGACCCGACGCTGCGCCTCGGCGGCCGAGCGGCTGCGCTGGATGCACGACCGGCTGGTCGAAGCCTATGGGCCGCAGAAGTGGTGGCCGGCGGAAACATCCTTTGAAGTGATCGTGGGCGCCTACCTGACGCAGAACACCTCATGGAAGGCGGTGGAGCGCTCGCTGGCGAATCTGCGGGCCGCGGGGGCGATGACCATTGACGGGCTGCGCGCGCTGCCTGCTTCAGAGTTGCAGACGCTCGTTCAGCCGTCGGGATTCTTCACGCGCAAGGCCCCGGCTCTCCAAGCGTTTGTTGCCATGCTGGATGCGGAGTTTGGCGGCTCGCTGGAGCAGTTGGCGGCGGTGCCTACCGATGATCTGCGCAAGCGGCTGCTCAAGCTGCCCGGCGTGGGGCCGGAGACGGCGGACGCCATTCTGCTCTACGCGCTTGGGCATCCGGTTCCGGTGGCTGACGAGTACCTGCGCCGGATTGCGGAGCGGCATGCGCTGCTGAGGGAACCGCCTGGCCGCGGCCGCGCCGGCTACGAGGCGCTGGTGGGGCTGACACGCGAGGCATTGGGGGGAGGGTCGCTGGCCGAAGAGGCGCGGCTCTACAACGAGTTCCATGCCCTGACGGTGGCGGTGGGCAAAGCTCATTGCGGGCGGGTGGCGCGGTGCGAGGGATGTCCGCTGGCCGCCGACCTGAAAGGCCGGCGACCCTGAGCGGTGGGTCTTGAGGTTTGGCGTCCCGGTTACTTTGCGGCTTTTTCTGTTCCGGACGCCTGCTCGGGCCTGGTGAGCGGCTTGGTGATGTCGTCGAGGTAATCGGGCGTTCCCTTGACGCGTTGCAACGCGGGATAGCGCTCGCCGCCGTGGTAGTCGATGGAGGCGGAGTAGACGAAGGAGTCGGCCAGCACGATGAGGCGGATCGGTTGGCTGCTGCTCTTGGCCGCGACGATGGCGTCCTGGAGTGATTCTTTAGAGAAGATGCGTCCGTCGACGGCGAGGATCTTCTGTCCGGGGGCGAGTTGCCCTTTGTCGGCGGGGCCGTTCCAGCGCACATCGTAGATGCTGCCATCGGCGGCGAGTTCGAGCCCGACGGAGAACCATGCGTTGATGAAGCCGGCGCGACGCCCACCCGCAGAGGCGATGGTGCGCATGGCGGGGCTGGGCTGATCGGTATAGACGAGCTTGTAGCCGCCCTGTTCGATGCCCGCCAGATCGACATGCGGATGGATGTTGTCGACGCGGTCGCGCAGGAAGCTTGCCCAATCGTAAGGCGCCACCTGGTTCAGATCGGCGACGAGTTCATCGAAGTTGTAGGGAACGATCAGCGGGCCGGTGTTGCCGCCCTTGCCGAGGAAGATCTTCTCGAAGTCGTCCAGCGATATTTTGTTGTGGGTGAGCTTGCGGATGAGGGTGTCGGCATCGAGCCAGAGCAGGTTGCCTTCCATGTAGTAGTCCTGGCCGCGACGCCAGTTGAACCAGGCGGGGTTGCCGCCGCGCAGAATGCTGGCGGCCACGGCGGTATCTTCGGTGGGACGCCAGTCGCGGCCGGGTGTGTAGTCCAGATTGGCGGCGGTCTGCGCGAGCCGGTCGCGGAACTGGGCCTGAGTCTCGAGGCCGGAGCGCGCGGCGAGGACATTGCCCAGATACTGGGTCATGCCTTCGTAAACCCAGAGCAGCGCGCCCTGTTGCGGGGTGGCGAAGTCGGGCTGGTAGAGGCCCACGGGGCGGCGGTATTTGCCGTTCCAGGAGTGGGTGAACTCGTGCGGCAGAAGGTCAGAGTTGGCGAGCTGATGGGCCTCGTCTGCGAAGCCCTTCTCGCCGACGCCGTTGTCGGAGGATTGGCCATGCTCCAGGCCCTCGCCGCCGGCGACGTCGGACATGGTGAGCAGGAAGTGATACTCGTGATAGTGATGCGAAGCGTAGAGGGCGCTGGCTTCGCGCACCAGGTTGTTCAGGTCGGCCAGGAAGGCGGGGCGCAGGTTCACATCTCCGGGCTGGTCGGCGACGACGTCGATGTAGTGCCTGGGCGTGATGCCGGGCGCAAGCGCGTACTCGCGGAAGTATTGGCCGGTGATGACGGGCGAGTCCTCAAGCTGCTCCACGGTAGTGGCGGCGAATTGGGTCACCGCGCCAGCGGCAGGCACGGGGTAGGAACCGTGACTGACGGGGGTAAGCGCGGTGCCGATGCCCCAGCCGGCTGGAACCTTGACCGCTGCCTGAATGGGGATGTCGCGCACCGGGATGTGCGCGGGGTACATCATCAGGTCTTCCCACTCGAGCACCGCCAGCTTCTGCGAGATGCGCCGGGTCACGATGCAGTCCAGGTGTACGTGGACGGTGGTGACGCCCTGCGGGATGGTGAGATGAAACTCGTAGAGATTGACGTCGTCGCGATGCCAGGGGAGCGTTTTGCCGTTGGCGGTGAAGACCACGCCGGTGATGGAGCTGGCCGGGCCGGAGGGCATGTGATGGCCGGGAATCCATTGCGGAGTAATGAAGGTGGCGGGCCCCGGCGCGACCGGCAGGTCGATCTCGGCGTGAAACAGCTTGCGCGGGCCGTCGGTGAGGTTGGCCACGATCTCGATGGGTTTCTGTTGGGCGAAGGCCGGCAGCACGGGGAGAGCGGCGAGACAGAGTACAGCCAGAGAACGGATGTAGAGAGAGCGCGCAATCAGCATAAAGAAGACTTCCTCCTCGCACGAAAAAGTGACGCAGCATGATGGATTCTTGGCTGGAAGTAGGATCAGTTGCATTCTATCGCGCGCCGGAGGGTGCGGCCTTGGCGGAGGGATCTACCTGTTGCGTGCGGGGAGAGCGGTGGCGAGTTTGGGCGGAGGTCCGCCGTCGACGACTTCCGCATGGGGGAGGGAAGCAGGCGCCGGGGCGTTGGGGCCATTGCTCACCAGGATGGTGACGCGGCGGTTGGAGGGATCGTAGGGATTGTTTTTGACGCGCAGCAACTGATCGGCATAGCCGCGCACCTGGGTTACCTGATTCTGCCGCACTCCATCCTGCTGCAGCAGGCGGCGCGCGGCGTTGGCGCGATCGGCGGAGAGTTCCCAGTTACTGTAGTTCGCATCGGTGGAGTACTGGGTGGCATCGGTGTGGCCCTCGATAAGCAGGTTGTTGGGCAAGATCTTGAGCTCTCCGGCGAGCAGCCCCATCAGCTCCTGCCCTTTGTCGCTCAAGTGGGCGCTGCCGCTCTCGTAGAAGGTGCCGTCCTTTCCTTCGACCAGCTCGATGCGCAGACCTTCGGGGGTGATGGTGATTTCGATTTGGCGGGCGAGAGGCTGGAGCTCTTTCTTGGACTGGATTTCTTTTTGGAGGCGTTACTTGAGCTGTTCGAGGCGCTGCCGGTTTGCGTCGGAAACGGTATCGGGGCCGGTGCCGGTCATGGTTGTGCCCAGCAGGCTGGCGGTGCCTCGGGGGTCGTTGAAGTAGCCGGCCACAGCCTTTTTGACCTGCTCGCTCTGGCTCATCAGCCACAGCACGATGAACAGCGCCATCAGGGCGGTGACGAAGTCGGCGTAAGCGACCTTCCATGCGCCGCCGTGATGGCCGCTGTGGCCGCTCTTCTTTTTGAGGACGATGAGCGGAGCCGCCTGGGCCGATTTGGGATGGAGTTCGGTCAACCGCTGGACTCCTTCAGGCCGCGGCCTGGGCGGGCTCGGCACGGTTTTTGCAGGTGCGCTCCATCTCGTCGAAGGAGGGCCTGGCATAGGCCGGGATAGCGCGCCGCGCCACCTCGACGGCGATCATGGGCGCGGAGCCCTTGAGGAAGGAGAGCAGCAGCACGCGCAGCACGTGCAGGAATTCGTTTTCTTCTTCGGCGGTTTTGCGCATGTTGGCGCTGAGCGGGCCCACGACGCCGTAGCAGAGCAGGATGCCGAGGAAGGTACCGACCAGCGCGGCGGCGACGTGCTTGCCGATCTCCTCGGGCGGGCCGCCGAGCGCGCCCATGGTGATGACGACGCCCAGCACGGCGGCGACGATACCCAAGCCGGGCAGGGAATCGGCGACGGTGGTGAGCGCCTCGACCGGCTGCACGGCCTCGTGGTGCAGTACTTCCATGTCCAGCTCAATCATCTGGTCCATATCGAAGGGCTCGACGCCGCCGGTGATGGCGGTGCGCAGGGTGTCGCAGAGGAAAGTGCGGGCGTGGTGATCGCGCAGGAACTCGGGGTATTCCTTGAAGATGGCGCTCTCTTCGGGCTTCTCCACGTCCATTTCGACGGTCAGCAAGCCTTCCTTCCGCACCTTGGTGAGGAACTGGTACATCATCTTGAGGGTGCTGAGGTAGCGCTGTTTGGTGAAAGGCGAGCCTTTCAGGATCCCGGTCAGGCCTGCGGCGATGGCCTTGAGAATGCGGACCGGGTTCGCCACGACGAGGGTTCCGCTGGCGGCGCCGGCGATGATGAGCAGCTCGGCAGGCTGGAGGAGCACCGCCAGGTGGCCCCGCTCCATCAGGAAGCCGCCGATCACCGCTGCAAAGACCAGAAAGATGCCGAGGATGGCAATCATGCTTCTCTCCCAAGTGCGGATTCGTGGTGGGCAAGCGTGACGCAATTGCCGCCTTCGAGTATGGCGGTCTGCATGCTCTCGCGTGCGTGCCGCAGCAACTGAGCCAGGGCCTGCTCGCGGCGCGCCTGAGCGGCGCCGATGCTGACGGTCAGGGAGATGCGGTCGCCCCACCAGCGGAAATCGGTGGTACGGGCCAGACCAACCAGCACACGGCCGTGCGCCGCCAGCATCTGCGGGGTGCGTTCGTGCGCGATGACCAGAAACTCGTCGTCTCCCCAGCGCGCCAGTTCGTCGGCGGGACGCATGCCGAGGGCGAGCGAGCGTTTCATTTTGTCGAGCATGCTGCGGAAGGCTCCCATGCCGTGGGTTCTGCGCAGATCCGCGCCCTGGTCAATGCCGATCCAGAGCACGCCGAGCGGCTCGCCGCCGTTTTCGAAGTCCTCGAACTCGGCGCGCAGCCGTTCTTCGAACTCATCCTGTGTCTCCTGGAGTTCCTCCTCGCCGCTGCATGCACCGTGGGGCAGGGCGTCCAGACGGTCAGCGGGGTGGAAGTGGATTGCGGTTCCGATCGGCTCGCCCAGCTCATCGTGCAGCACACAGCATCGCGTGATGGCGGGAATCTCGTGCTCAAGCTTGTGCCGCACCTGCACGAGCAGGCCGCGGGCGGACGCCGCGGAGGCCGGTGGGGGATTCGTGGCGAGGGCGGCAAGCGCTGCCGGCAGGGGCTGCTGGAGCAGTTCAGCCCGGGCAAAGCCGGTAATCGCCTCGGCCGACTGACTCCAGAAGACGAGCTTGCTCTCCCGGTCCAGCAAGGCCATGCCTTCGGGCAGGGTGTTCAAAGCGGATTCCAGCAGTTCGGCGTGATCGCTCATACGTTTGGCCATCGGGTGGGATGGCTGGAACTGAATCGTCTTCGGACGGAGCGTTGCACCGCAGGCAGCGGTGAGGTTCAGACTCGCGCTCGTCCTGTTCATTCCATCGGCGGAATGAGGCGCAACTTCATGAGTGGATTCCAATGGAAAACGGCGGCGGGAAGGCGCACCCTGGGCGCGGTGGAGCGAGTGTGCAGGGAAAAGATCTGTGCAGGGTTCGGTGGGGATGGAGTTCCGCGCCGGTCAGTGGGGGCGGCCGGGCAGGACGAAGTGCTCCGCGCAGCGCGGCTCATAGGCGTCGCCGGGAACCTTGATGGGGCAGTCGTAGTGTGCGGGCTTGCCCTCGATGAGGCGCTGGGAGTAGAGCGCGCGCGCTCCGCAGGAGCAGTAGGCCATGCACTCGGTGATGCTGCCGCCGTAGGCGTTGACCAGCCAACTGAGGTTGAGCATCTCGCCGAAGGGCATGGCGCGGAAGTCCAGATCCAGGCCGGCCACGAGGACATCGTGACCGGCGTCGAGCAGGGTCCTGGTGAACTGGAAGAGGTCGGTTACGAACTGGCCTTCGTCGATGGCGAGGCACTCCACCCGCTTGCCGATCTCCTGCTCCTTTTGTTCGATGGCGGCCAGCACTTCCCACGGATTGGTGGAGTTGAATTCGAGCGCGTGCATTTTGGAGTGGCCGTTGGGATTGCGGCTCTCCACGATGCCGGGTCCGCCCTTGGTGTCGTCGCTGGGTTTAAGGAGCATGACGTACTGGCTGGCGTACTGACGCCGCATCTCGCAACGGCGCAGCAGTTCGGCGGTCTTATTGCTGCGCATGGGCCCCATCATCAGCTCGATCTTGCCTTGCACCTTGCACGTCTCCAGGGAGGGTTTCGGGATGCTGGATTCCCATCATAAACCGGCTGCTCGCCGAGAGGATGCGAGCGGGCGCACACGAAGAGCCGCCGGCCTTGCTTGCGAGAGAGGCAGGGAAGTTGCTGGATTTGCGTTACTGAGCTGCGCGCATTTCCGCATCGACTGCGAACTTCATGACGCCGCAGTTCTGAAAGAGGTGAATGAGATCCATGCTGAGCGGGCGGGCGGCCTGCTCAGGCAGGCTGGCCGCGGGCGGCATGACGCGCGCGGTCTGCATGGCCCCGGTTCCTTGCGCATTCAGGATCAACGCAGTGAGCTCGCGCGCCAGCGGCAGCGGGAAGCTTTCGGCGACGAACATCATTTTGCCGCGCGTGGTGATGACCACCGGCCCTTCGTCGGTGTCATAGACGGTCTCGACCGAGCCGTCCGAGGAGGGTGCGCTGGAGGTGGACACCTTTTTTACCTGCGAGTATTTGCGCTCCAGCGTGTCTCCGTAGAGTTGCGCGAAGACCTGCGCTGCGGCTGAGCTGTGCCACACGGAGAGGTAAAAGAGGGCCAGCGATTTGGTGCTGTTCTGCTCGGCGGCGGTTTTGGCGCTGCGCAGTTGACCGGCCCAGTAGAGGCCGCCGTTCCATGCGGGGGTGAGGCTGGCGGCCATGCCGTCTCCGCCCAGGAGCTGAGCCATGATGTGCAGATCGAGCTGGCCTACCTGGCCGATATCGTAGGGCCGGTAGAGCTTGTCGAGGAGCGGATGAATATTGGGCAGAAGAGGGATGGGCGGAATCTCTCGCTTCTCGTAGACCTTGGGATTGATGATCTCCCAGGAAGAGGAGGGCGGGCGGTTTAATGCGCCGGCGAAGGCCGCGTTCTGGCCCTGATCCATCCAGACCTGCTGCTCAAAGCTCAGGCCCTCGCGGTAAGAAAAGAGCATCAGATCCGAGAGCAGCAAGGGAGCGCGCGACATGACCGGGGAATCCGATCCGGTCATCTGCTGCTTCCAGAGGTCCACGACCTGGGGATCCTTCAGCAGGCTGGTGCCTTTTGGTTTGAGGATGTAGTTCACCATGACGGCGGTGGCCTGACCTTCGGCCACGGCGTCGCGCGCGGTGTCCATCTCATCTTTAGCGAGGTGCTCCTGGTCCGCGGCGGCGTTGGTGGAGACATCGTCGGGCGTCTGGTCGTCCCATTTCTCGAGATCGGAGTGCTGATCCTGGAGAGCGTGGGTCAGCTCATGTGCGAGCACCGGCTTCTGCTCGTCGGGATCCACCCAGTCGAGCAGGTTCACGGTCTTGGTTTTGGTGTCGTAGTAGGCTTCAATCTGCTCTTTCAGCAGGGCCACGAGAAAGGGCTTGAGATCGAAATCGCGATCCAGGAGGCCGAATTTTTTCAGGACGATCTCATCCTGTTGCAGGCGTTTGGCTCCCTTGTCGTCATTGAACTGCTGGTCGAGGTACTTTTGCACCGCCGCGCGGGTGGTCAGGCGGCGCTTGACGGTGTGCTTGATGGGCAGGCCGGTCTGCTGGGAGGAGAACTGGAGCAACTGATCGACGAGGGCGAAGAGCTGCCTGGCCTGTTCCGGGGTGATGTGGGTTTCCGGCGGGGTGGGTTGGGGCGCATCCTGATTCGTGTGCGAGGCGTTTGGAGCCGGCGTCCCTGGTTGTTGAGCCGGGGTGGTCTGTGCCGCTGCCAGCGAGGCCCCCAGGCACGCAATTCCCAGCCACCGGGCGATGCGCGTTCCGAGGCCCAGCCAACGTTTTGGATTGTTCATCAAGGCTCCTGCCGTTCTCTTTGGTTGGATGCGCCGCCAGCGGCGGTCTCTGCTCTTCAAGGCTATAATCAGGATGCAGCCGGGCGTCCGCGTGCACCGCATTGATTTGCGCCTGACTACGGAATTGCTGTTCCCATGACTGAGACCGATTTTGCCCAGACTTTCCAGCCGACTGCGCTGGCTGCCTTACTGGAATCCGCCCGCAAACCACCCCGACTCGCACCCTACCGTGGTGTTCTGACGCCCCAGTTCTTGGACGCTCCCGAACAGGAAATGAAGGCGATTGTCTCTGAGGCGGCCATTCACGACCTGGCCTGGTTGCGTCGGGTGGCGGTGCGTGGCGAAGACCGCTTCCGCTGGCTGAGCGGCATGGTTACGAACACGGTGAACGACCTGCTTCCCAACTCCGGGGCGTGGAATCTTGTGCTGAACGCGCAGGGACGCATCCTGGGAGATCTGACGGTGTGGCGGGGCAGCCCGGAGATCGTTCAGCCCAAGCGCAAGCCGAGTGCGTCGAGCGGAGATCGATTGCTGGGCACGCCGTTCGCCGGCGAATCGGGCCTGGAACTGGAGATCGCTTCCGATCAGTTCGACAAGCTGGTGAATCATCTGAACCAGTTCATCATCATGGACGATGTGGAGCTGGTGCCGATGGGGATGGAGCCCACCGGCGATGCCGGAGCCGAGACAGTGATCGGGCTGACCGGCCCGATGGCCGATGAGGTGCTTGAACGGCTCAGCCTGCCGTATCTTTCCCAGCCGATGTCGGGGCTGAACGTGGAGTGGAACGGCTTTGGGCTGCGCATCGTGCGCGGGTATGGCGTGCTGGCGCCGCGCTATGAGCTGTGGCTGCCCACCGCGGGCCTGCCTTTGTTCTGGTCGGCTTTGAGCACAGCCGGAGCCACGCGGGTTGGCTTCGAGGCAGTGAATGCTTATCGCATTGTGGAGGCGGTCCCGCTGTACGGCGTGGATATGACGGAGCGCGATCTGCCTCAGGAGACCTCGCAGACGCGCGCCCTGCACTTTAACAAGGGCTGCTATCTGGGCCAGGAGATCGTGGAGCGGATCCGCTCGCGGGGCAACGTCCACCGCCATCTGCGCCCGCTGGAACTGACCGGAGCGATTCCCGCCGCCGGCGCCGCGCTGACGCTTCAGGACGGGACCGAGTCGGGCCACATTACCAGCGCCGCCGAACTGAAACTGCCAGGGGGAGCACGCACGTTTGCCCTGGGGATGATCCGCGCCGAAGCGGAGAGCAAGAACGAGCCCCTCGCCTATGGCAGCGGGGAAGCATCCGGCACGGCCAGAATTCTGAGCGCACCACCGAATCTTCGAGGGAACCCATAACTCATGAGCGATACCCCGAAATTTGAAGTGATCGACCGCCGCAAACTGAAGGCGCAAGAAGAAGAACAACAACCAGAGACCTCGCACGAGCCGCAGAAGCCTGCTGCGCCGGCGGCGCCGCAGGAACCGCCTGCGGGTCCGCGCCTGGTGAGCAGTCAGCCGCCGCGCGAAGCGGCTACGGAAGACGCTACTGCCGAGGCGGAGAGCCGCCCGGGGATGCCTCCGCCGCCCACGGCCGAAGAGAGCCAGGAGCAGAAGAAGGCCTACGATGCCTCTGCCCAGCGGCTCGAGGACCTAGTGCGCGCGCAGAATCCGGGCGCCGGAGCGCCGCCGCCGGTCACCTTCGACAACCTGGTCCAGCAGTTCTACGTCTCGGCGTTGATCCAGATGGGGGCGGGCACGCAGGAGGGCCAGCGGCCGCAGGTGGACATTCTGGGCGCGCGCAGCACCATCGACCTGCTCGCCGTGCTGGCGGAGAAGACCCGCGGCAATCTCACGCCCCAGGAGGAGCGCACGCTCCAGACTGTGCTCTACGATCTGCGCATGGCCTTCCTGGAGCTGACGGGCATGATCAGCATGCCCAGCGTCCCGCCTACGCCACCGCCGGCCAAGCGGTAGAGGGCAACTCAGGCATCACAGCATTGCATGGGACGCGGGCGCGTTGTGTCCGCGCCTGTCTGGCCGTCAGGAGCCGGAAGCTGGTTTATGAACGCCACGCTCACCTTTCTCGGTACCGGAACTTCGATGGGCGTGCCCACGGTGGGCTGCCCGTGCGCCGTGTGCACCTCCGCGGATGCGCACGATCGACGTCTGCGGCCGTCGGCGCTGGTGCGCTGGAAGGAGCCGGATGGGCGAGAGCGCACGGTGGTGATCGACACGGGGCCGGATTTTCGCCAGCAGGCGCTGAATGCCGGCATTCGCCGGGTGGACGCGGTGTTCTACACCCACGCTCATGCCGATCACATCCTGGGAATGGACGACCTGCGGCCGCTCAGCTTTGCCGCGTCTCCGGATGGCGGCACCATTGCGCTTTACGCCGACGAGCCGACGGCTACGGTGCTGCGGCGCATCTTCGACTACACGTTTTCGCCGCAATCCACCTATCCCAACCGGGCGCGGGTGACGCTGCATCCGCTGTCCGGACGGACCGCGCTGCACGGGGTGGAATTCGTTCGTGTACCGCTGTTGCATGGCGATCTGGAGATCAGCGGCTTCCGTTTCGGCTCCGCCGCCTATCTTACGGATGTGAGCACCATTCCGGAGGCGAGTTTCGAACTGCTCCGGAACCTGGATGTGCTGGTGCTTTCTTCGCTTCGTCACGCGCCGCATCCCAGCCACGCGACTCTGCAACAGGCGGTAGGCTGGGCGGAGCGGATCGGCGCGCGCCAAACCTGGCTTACGCACATTGCCCACGATCTGGGCCACGAAGAGACCAACCGTATGCTGCCTGAAACTATCCGCCTGGCTTACGACGGGTTGAGCGTGCCCGTGACCCTATGAGCGATCCTTCTCGCCGCAGTTCACAGCCACGTGGGCAGGAGCCGCCGGTTCCGGTATTTCGTTCGCTGACCGACGTGCCCTCCAACTTCGGCCCCACGGTGGCGGCGATCGGCAACTTTGACGGTGTCCATCTGGGCCATCGCGAGATTCTGGGCGCTGCGGTGCTGGATGCGCGCAGCAGCGGAGTTCGTTCGCTGGCCATCACGTTCAGCCCCCATCCGGAGCGGTTTTTGCGTCCTGCGACGGCTCCGCGGCTGATTACGCCGGACACGGAAGAGCGTGTGCGTCTGCTGAGCGCGGCGGGCGTCGACGCGGTGCTGGTGCTGCCGTTCGACCGCGAGCTGGCCCGGATTCCGGGGCGGGAATTCGCAAAGTGCGTGCTGGCGGAGACTTTGCAGGTGCGCGCTGTGCACGAGGGGCAGAGCTTCCGGTTTGGGCATCGCGCCGCTGCCGGGGTGAAGGAACTGGCGCTGTTCGGCGCGGAGTTCGGCTTTGCGGTGCATGTGCACGACGCGGTGCGGGTGCGCGGGCTGGAAGTGTCAAGCTCCGCGGTGCGGGCGATGATCTCCGCCGGCGATGTTCGCCGCGCGCGCTGGATGCTGGGCCGTCGTTTTGCGGTGCGCTCGACCCAGGCGCGGGGCAGGGGCATCGGCTCGCGGCTGCTGGTGCCCACGGTGAACCTGGCGGAATACGACGGGCTGCTGCCGGGCTTCGGCGTCTACGTCACCTGCCTGCGGGTTGCGGGCCGATCCTTTCAGGCAGTGACCAACGTCGGCAATCGTCCGACCTTCGGCGAGGCTTCGTTTGCGGTAGAGTCGCACATTCTGGACTTTGAGCCGGTGGATTTGGGCGAGAGCACGCCGTTGGAACTGGAGTTTCTGTATCGCCTGCGCGGCGAGAAGAAATGGGATTCGCCCGAGGCGCTGAAGCAGCAGATTCTCAAAGACGCGGCGCGTGCGAAGCGCTATTTCGGGCTGCTGAAGTAACGGGCGCGGCCGGTGGCATTGTTTAGAATCGACAACCGCAGTGCGTTGGAACCTGTGATCGGGAGCTCATTCGAGCCCGTGCTATAGTTGAGCTCTGGAATGGTGTTTCGGGCCCGCAAGGCAGAATTGCTCCCTAATGCCCGGGAGCCTCTATGCGCTTAAGCGAACCGGAGCAAAGGCTCAGCCTTTTGCTGACCGAGCTTTCTTCCTCTACCCACCTGGGCGTATTAAGCGCGAACCTGAGCCGTATTCTCGAAGCCAACGATACCTTTCTGGACATGGTGAGCTGTACGCGCGAAGAGTTGCGTGCGGGGAAGGTAGATTGGATCGCCATGACGCCACGGGAGCACATCGCCCGGGATGCGCGCGCGCTGGATGAGTTGCGCAGCGACGGCACCTGCATTCCCTTTGAAAAAGATCTGATCCTGCGCGATGGCACGCGCCTGCCGATTCTCATCGGGGGGGTGCGCACCTGCAGCCAGCCACTTGAATGGACCTGCTGGGTTCTCGCTCTGAGGACTGAAAAAGAGGCGAGCGCGGCCGCCTGATCTTTACCGCCGCTGATCCGGGGCTCCGCTGACCAGGGCCAGATTGGCGGGCGCGGCGGTTGCCGGCGGATCATCCGCTCCCGGAAACTGCTCATCGGGCTTGCCCGCAATGGCCGCCTTCATGAAGGTCATCCAGATCGGCAGCGCCGCGACGGCGCCGGTCTGCTTGTTGCCGAGCGACTGCCGGCTGTCGTAGCCCACCCACACGCCGCAGGTAACCGAGGGCGAAAAGCCCAGGAACCAGGCATCGGTGAAATCGCTGGTAGTGCCGGTTTTGCCGCCCAGAGGATGGTTCAACTGCATTGCGGCCGCGCCGGTGCCATGGGCGGTCACGGCTTGCAGCAGGGTCATCATGGTGCGCGCCGTCTTTTGGTCGATCACCTGCCGGACCTGGGGCTTATCTTCCCAGAGCGTGATGCCGTCGGCATTCATGACCTTGCGGATGAGGTGCGGGGCTACGCGGATCCCGTCGTTGGGAAAGACGGAATAGGATGCGACCTGTTCCTGAAGGGTGATGCCGACTGCTCCGAGCGCGATCGGCAGATAAGGTGGAATCTTGGAGGTCACGCCAAAGCGGTGGGCCATTGCGATCACGTTCTGGATGCCGACGTGGGCAGCCAGCTTGAGGGCGGGGATGTTGCGCGAATCGGCAAACGCGGTGGTGAGCGTCATCGGGCCCTTGAAGTTGTTTTCGTAGTCGTGCGGAACGTAGCTGCCCCAGCGCACCGGGCCGTCGATGATGATGTCGGAGGGCTTCATGCCGTCCTCCATGGCAGCGGTATAGACGTAGGGTTTGAAGCTCGACCCGACTTGCCGCTCAGCCTGGGTGGCGCGATTGAAGACGGAGAGTGCGTAATCCCGCCCGCCCACCATCGCCAGCACGTCGCCGCTGGTGTTGTCGATGGCCATCAGCGCGCCCTGCATGCCGGAGTCCTGTTCCAGCGAGGCGCGCTCGACGCCGCCTTCCATTTGCGCGCTGAGGTGCACGTAGATGATGTCGCCTGGTTTGACCAGGGTGTCGGCGGTGCGGTGTCCGGTCCACTGCCAGTCCTGCGGCAGCAGGATGATGGCGGAGCCCGCCTGGCGCGGCGGCCCGATGCGGGCGTCGATTTCCAGCGGCAGCACCCGGGTGACGAGGGCGTGCACGTAGTCGCCGGGCTGCGCTTTGGCGGTCCAGTCGGGGTGACGATAGCCGTCGAGGGTGGCTCCCGCGGCGAACACGTTGGGTAACTCGCCCTTCCAGCCGTGGCGGCGCTCATCGGCGGCCAGCCCGTCGAGCACGGCCCGGTTGGCGGTCTTTTGCAGATTCAGGTCGAGGGTGGTCTCGACCTTCAAACCGGCCTGGCCGACCTCTTCGGAGCCAAAGCGCTCATCGAGCTCGCGGCGGACCTCTTCCTGAAACCATGGCGCCACGGCGATGCCCGGTTGGGAGATGTGCAGGCCCAGGGGAGCCGCGCGTGCGGCCACTGCCTCGGCATGGGTAATCTTGCCGTCCGATTCCATCTCGCTGATGACCAGGTTGCGCCGCCGCAGCGAGCGCTCCGGGTAGAGCAGCGGGGAGAAGGCGACCGGCCCTTTGGGGAGGCCCGCGAGCAGCGCGGCCTCGGTGAGATTCAAGTCCTTGGCGTGCTTGGAAAAGTAGTACTCCGACGCGGCCTCGAAGCCGTACATGCCGCTGCCCAGATAGATCTGATTGCCGTAGAGCGTGAAGATCTGCTGCTTGGTGAAGGCGCGTTCGATCTGGATGGCGAGGTAAGCTTCCTGAATCTTGCGCCGGAAGTTGCGGTCGTCGTTGAGAAACAGGTTGCGCGCCAACTGCATGGTGAGCGTGGAGGCGCCCTGGCCGCGGCTGTGGCTGCGGATGTCGTGGATGGCCGCGCCCAGCACGCGAAAGACGTTGATGCCGGCGTGGGATTCGAAGTTCTTGTCTTCGATGGAGATCACCGCTTCGCGCAGGATGGGCGCGAAGTCGTTGTAGCCCACGATAATGCGCTGCTGTAGGGCAATGGTGCCAATCAGTTGGCCGTTCCGGTCGTAGAGATCGGTAACGGTGGAAGGGCGGTAGTGTTCGAGGTCTTCGATCTGGGGCAGATCGGTGGAGTAGACCAACATCAAACCGGCCAGCGAGCCGGTGACAATGGCCAGCAGTACCAGCGCGGCCAGGGCTGCGCGGCCGGCGATTTTGCGGCGCGAACCCGGCGGGGGCGCGCCGCTGGAACTCGTCTTGCGACGCCGCACGGGGCGCTCGATCGCCAAAGGCCGTGAGTGAAGAACTGCCAAGGGATTCGGGCCTCAGGGCGTTTCTCAGGGAGGAGAAAATGCCGTCCTCTTCAGCGTAGCATCGAAGCAATTTTGCGGCGCGTGGAAACGCGGGCGGCGTACCAGCCAGTGCAAGAGCGGGAATTCCGTCGTCCTTGGAGCCGAAGCATCGCCGCCATACAAAACGAGACGCCAGCCGAAGCTGGCGTCTTGTAAAGGCTGTTGCGGATCGAGAGGCTTAACTCGCTTTGGTCTTGAGGAGCGACAGGCCCTTGTCCAGAATATCGTCGGTCTTGGGCGCGGGCTGGAATTCGTTCTGTTCGGGCTGCGCGACGGCGACCGTGGGATTCACGGCGTTGTCCTGAATCTTGCTGCCGCTGGGGCTCTCGTATTTGGCCACGGTAAGCATCAGCGCCGCACCGTCGGGCAGTTCCATAGTCTTCTGGACCGAGCCCTCGCCGAAGGTGCGTTCGCCTACAACGTCGCCGCGCTTGAGATCCTCGACGGCGGCGGCGAAGAGCTCGGCCGCGCCGTAGGTGCCGCGGTTGACCAGGACCACCAGCGGTGCGCTGGTGATGGACTTGGCGGGGTCGGCGGTGAAGGTTTTTTGCGGGACTTTCTGCCCCACCAGCATGGCCAGCGTGCCCTGCTTGATGAAGAAGTTCGCGAGGCGGAGGCCCTGCTGCTCATCGACGCCGCTTGTGTCGCGGAGATCGATGAGGATCTTCTGGTTTTTGGCGGATTTCAACTTGGCGGCAATCTCGTTTACATGGGCTGCGTCGAGCACGCCGGGCTTCAGGTAGAGGATGTTGGAGCCGTCATACTCCTGGGTGGCGAGCGCCGGTAGAGTGATGGCCGCGCGGGTAATGGCGAGCTTGTCGGGTGCGGGCTTGAAGGGACGCACCAGCTCCAGCTTCACAGGAGTTCCCGGCTTGCCTTCGAGCATCATGCGGATGACCGCGAGGGAGAGCTGCCGGGTCGACTGGCCCTCGACGGCCTCGATCACATCGCCGTCTTCGAGGTGGTCCTGGTCGGCCGGCGAGCCGGGCAGGACATTCACGATGGTGGCGTAGCCGTAGCGCTTGGAGACGGTGATCCCGATCTGACCGTTTCCGGTCGTGGGCCGCTCCTTGTAGATCTTGTACTCGGTCGGCGTGAGGTAGCTGGAGTCGGCATCGAGGGAGTCGAGCAGACCGTGCAGCGCGCCATCGGTCACCTTGGAGATGCTGGGTTTGGTGACGTAATCGGTCTGGATCTTTTTGAGAACTTCCGCATAGACGTGCATTTCGCGGTAGGCGCCATCCTGCTCACCGCCGGCATGCACGCCGAACCAACCGAATTCGCCCAGAACAAAGCCCAGGCCCAGAGCGGCGAAGATCGCCACGGAGAGAACGAAGACCAATCGCTGAAAAAATCGAGACACGCACACCACCAGGGCCAGGCCTAAGAGAGGGAAGCAGGGCCGCTGCCCATTAGACGCAATGATAGCTCAATGGGCTCGGAGGAGCGAGAGCGCGGGGCTTCGTGAGCCGCTGCTGTCGCTGAAAAAGAAGCACTTGGACCGGGCTCCCTTACTGCGGCTGCGCTTCCGGCTGTTGCTGCGGAGCCGGTGCCTCGGGAGCCGGGGGTGCGGCTGGTTCGCCGGGCTGGAGCGCTGGCAGAGGCTGTCCTGGCTGGACGATCGACACCTTGATTAGCGTCACCGGGCTGAGCGGCTTGTCGTTGTCGTCGCGGGGCACCCGGGCGATGGCCTTTACCACCTCCACGCCTGGATCGTCGCACTGGCCGAAGATGGTGTAGTGCTGGTCCAGCGTGGGGTAGGCGAGCTCGGTAATGAAGAACTGGCTGCCGTTGGTATTGGGTCCGCTGTTGGCCATGGCCAGGCGGCCGGGCTGGTCGAAGTTCAGGTTGGGATCGAACTCGTCGTTGAAGTTGTAGCCGGGGCCTCCCATGCCGGTTCCGGTGGGGTCGCCGCCCTGGATCATGAACTCCGGAATGACGCGGTGGAAGGTGGTGCCGTTGTAGAAGGGCTTGTTGTGTTCGACCTTGCCGGTGGCGGGGTTGGTCCAGTCCTTGGTGCCTTCGGCGAGTCCGATAAAGTTAGCCACGGCGGTGGGCGCCTGCTGCTGGAAGAACTGGCAGGTGATGCGGCCCATGGATGTATCGAGGACCGCAATAGGGCCGTTGGGAACGGTCGCGGCTTCTGGCGTGGCGCCGGGGGCGTCGGGCAGGTCGTCAGTTTGCTGCTGCGCCGGAGGCGGGGGCGCGCTGGATTGCTGCGCCGCGGCCAGGAACGGGAAGAACAGACCGGATGCCGCGGAGAGGGCGGCGATGCGAACAAGGCGATTGGGATGCATGGTCACATTGAGGGTACATCAGGGTGGCGCGGCAGGGCCAGGGTGGGGCGCTATCGTAACAAAAGGAGGACCTTACAGTATGGAGTCGATTCGCAAGCGCCTGTGGCTGAGCTGCGCCCTGGCATTCTTCTGTTGTCTGCCCGCATTCCGTGCCGCGGCCCAGGATAAGAAGGAGAAGCCGGCCGAGCATCCGGCCGAGAAATCCGCGAGCACAAGTTCCGCGAGCGACAAGAACGAGCTGCCCCCGCTGCCGACCGAGAAGAGCGTGGAGCAGAGCATGCAGTTGGACGGCAAGACGCTGCACTACACGGTTACGGTGGGCGCATATCCCACGCGCAACGAGCAGGGCAAGACGGTGGGCGAGGTGGTGGTCACCTCCTACACCATGGCCGGCAAGGACCGTCCGGTGACGTTCGCCTTCAACGGCGGCCCCGGCGCTGCGAGCGTTTTTCTGAATATGGGCGCCATCGGCCCCAAGCACGTGGACTTCGGCAATGAGGGCGAGAGCCCCTCGCAGATTCCCGTGCTGACGGATAACAAGGGCACGTGGCTGGATTTCACGGATCTGGTGTTCATCGATCCGATCGGCACCGGCTTCAGCCGCTCACTGGTTCCCGAGGATCAGGCCAAGAAGCTCTTTTACTCCACCGAGCCGGATATTCACTACCTGTCGCGCGTGATCTACGACTGGCTGCTGAAGAACGGCCGCCTGGATTCCCGGAAGTATGTGGTGGGCGAGAGCTATGGCGGGTTCCGCGGGCCGCGCATCGGATATTACCTGCAATCGCAGCTCGGCGTGGGCGTGAACGGCCTGGTGCTGATCTCGCCGTATCTGAATCCGACGATCGAAAGAAACGGATACGTCTACTCGCCAGTGCCGTGGATGGTGACGCTGCCGCCGGTTGTGGCCGCCAATCTGGAGCGGGAGCACAAGCTTACCCCCGAAGCCATGCAGCAGGTGATCGCCTACGATGAGGGCGAGTATGCCACCACGTTGATCAAGGGCAACAGCGATCCCGCGGCCACGGCAGCGATGATTCAGCATGTGACGCAGATGACCGGCCTGGATGCCACCTTCGTGAAGCAGTCGGGCGGGCGGATCGACACCGAGGCGTACTTGCGCGAGGTGCATCGCGAGCAGGGCAAGCTGGGCTCGGTGTACGACTCCAACGTGACCATGCTGGATCCGTTCCCCTATACGCCCGACCAGCGGGCCAACGATCCCATCCTGGCGAAGACGGTTGCGCCGCTCACTACGGCGATGGTGAACTTCCTCACCCAGACGGTGGGCTGGAAGGTGGATGCGCGCTACAACGTGCTTTCCTTCGACGTGAACCGGTTGTGGCAGGGCGGCGACGAGCTGCGCAAAGGCTCGATGGTGCAGCTCCGCCAGGCGGTGGCGGCCGACCCGGACATGCGGGTGATTATCGCCCACGGATGGAACGACCTCTCCTGCCCGTTCATGGGATCGGTGCTGAGCGTCAACCAGATGCCGAACCTGGGCGATCCCACGCGGGTTTCGGTTCACGAATATCCGGGCGGCCACATGTTCTACACGCGCGAGTCCAGCCGCATGGCACTGCGCAAGGACGTGATGGCGATGTTCGCCAAACAGTAGAGGCAGGAAGCACGAGAAACGAAGGGACGCCCACTCTGGCCGGCGATTTTTCCCGGGCGGAGTGGGGCGGCCGCTCCGCTGTTGCTGGGACTCGTTTCGTACCGATGCTCTGATTGAAATTACCCGTGACTCAGAACCGATTGGATGCAATCATTCTTGGCGCCGGCGCAGCAGGCCTGATGGCTGCCATCGAGGCCGGCCGACGCGGCCGGCGCGTGGTGGTGCTGGAGCGCGCGGAGCGTCCGGGCAAGAAGATCCTGATCTCCGGCGGGGGGCGCTGCAACTTCACCAACCTGCATACACGGCCTGAGAACTTTCTTTCCACCAATCCTCACTTCGCCAAGTCTGCGCTGTCCCGGTTTACGCCGGCGGATTTCATTCGCCTGGTGGAGCGGCACGGCATCGCCTATCACGAGAAGACGCTGGGGCAGCTCTTCTGCGATGGTTCGGCACAGCAGATCGTGGACATGCTGATGCGCGAGTGCGCGGATGCCGGCGTGCGCGTGCTGACTTCAACCGCGGTGCGCGAGGTGCGGCGGGACGACTCTTCGGGGTCGTTCACGGCGACGGCCGGTAGCGAGCTGTTTACCGCGCCCGCACTGATCGTGGCGACGGGGGGATTGTCGATTCCTAAGATGGGGGCGACCGGCTTCGGCTACGATGTTGCCCGCCAGTTTCACATTCCCATCGAGCTGTGCCATCCAGCGCTGGTGCCGTTTACGCTGGGCGGCGCAGAGCTCAAAAACTTTGCCGATTTGAGCGGCGTGTCCGCGCCGGTCATCGCCGCCGCAGGCAAGCGCAGCTTCCGGGAGAAGATGCTTTTTACGCATCGCGGGCTAAGCGGTCCGGCGATCTTGCAGATCTCGTCGTATTGGAGCAGGCCGGAGCCGATTCGCATCGACTGGGCGCCGGAGCTGAACTTGCTGGCTCCGCTGCGGGCGGTGCATGCGCGGCGGGATATGACCGCAGCCAAGGCGGCTTTGCGCGGGCATTTGCCGGCGCGGCTGGCGGACCGGCTGTTGGAAGTAGCTGCGCCCGAGAGCTGGACGAATCATGGGCTCGACGAACTAGAGCGCAGACTGCATGCCTGGAGCTTTACACCCAGTGGGACGGAAGGCTACGAGAAGGCGGAGGTGACGGCGGGCGGGGTGAGCACGCGCGCGCTGTCCGCGCAGACGATGGAGTGCCGCGAGGTGCGCGGTCTCTACTTCATCGGCGAGGTAGTGGACGTGACCGGGCACCTGGGCGGCTTCAACTTCCAGTGGGCCTGGGCTTCGGGCGCGGCGGCGGGGCGGGCGGTTTAGCCGTTACGTCATTCGCAGAAAGCCGGCGGGATCGAGCCTCGCTCCGGGGAAGACTGCATTCAGGTTTTCGGCTCCCATGGTGTGCGTCACCACTTCGCCCAGCACGGTGCGGAAATCGGTAGTGAGGGCGAGGTCGCGGCCCTGGTTGAGCTGTTCTTCGGACAGGCCGGGCCACTTGCCGTAGACCTTTCCGCCCTTCACGTCGCCGCCCAGAACGAACATGACATTGGCATGGCCGTGGTCGGTGCCGGCGGTGCCGTTCTCGCGGGCGGTGCGGCCGAACTCGGACATGGTCACGAGCGTGATGTCGCCGGCGTCGTCGCCCATGTCGCGCCAGAAGGCGGCGATGCTTGCGGAGAAGTCCGCGAGGCGATTGGCGAGCTGCCCGTTGACGCCGCCCTGATTCTGATGGGTATCCCAGCCGGCGACATCCGTGAATGCCGCTTCCACGCCGAGATTGGCTTTGAGAAGCTGAGCGATCTGCCTCATGCTGTTGCCGAATTCGGTAGTGGGATAATTCGCGCCGATTGCGGGAGCATACTGCGCGGGGTCGGCTGCGCGCAGCATCTTCACCGCGTCGAAGGTCTGATCGCCGGCGGCGTGCAGAATGCGGTCGCCGGAATCCGCATACATGGCCTCGAAGGCCTGCGCGGCGGGCGAGAAGGCCGGACCGCGGCCGGCGATGGAGAAGCCGTTCACGTTGTTGAGAGCGATGGCGGGAATGCGGCCGGCCAGCGTGAGCGGCACCTGCGCGCCCAAGGCCAGGGCGCGAAAGGCGGTGTGTTCCTGGCGGTGGCGCGCGCAGGCGCAGGCGTCTTCGGCCTGCAGAGCGCGGTTCAGCCAGCCGTCGGTGGTGCTCTTGTTATCGGGCGTGCCCGATTCCATGTAGTCCTGCGCGTCGAAGTGCGAGCGGTTCATGCTGGGCGAGCCGACGGCGTGCACAACGGCCAGATGGCCGGCGTCATAGAGCGGCTTGAAGGAGGCGAGCGACGGATGCAGGCCGAAGAAGCCGTCGAGATCGAGCACCCGGTTCTGCGGGATGGCGATGGTGGGACGCATCGCGTAGTAGTTCTTCTCGCGGTAGGGGACGACGACATTGAGCCCATCGGCGGCGCCACGCTGGAAGATGACGACAAGACGGCGGCCGGGATGGACGTTGGTCTCCGCGAGGATGGAGCGCACCAGAAAGTTGGGCAGGGCCCCAGTGCCGGCGACGGCGAGAGCGCCTTTATGCAGAAAGAAACGGCGGTTCATGGGGGCCTCCTGGATTGCAGCTATCCGTTCTCATGTGACGGCGAATGCTCAACGCATCAGCGCCGTTGAAACTCGGGTGAACCAAGCAGCAGCCCGGCGAGCATCTGATCTTCGCGTTCGAGGGGCGTGAGTCCAGGGGCTGCGGTGTTGGGGCGGCGCATGAGGTTCGCCGTTCGAAGCGGCGCTGCCTTTGCCCACCGCGACCGGAACTGCTCGAGCGCGGCCGAGCGCGTGGAGATGCTGACGCCGCCGGGAATGAGCATGCGCTCCAGTTGGGCTTCCTGCTGCTGCGGGTTGGCCATTGCTGGATTTGCGTTCTCTGGCGCAAAGCGGACACGAATTCCGGGGAAGCGGTTCGCAGCCAGCGCCAGGGAGAAGTTCATGCGATCGACCAGCGAGGTGGTGGAGACCCATGTGGCTGCATTCCAGCCGTAGCCGCTGGGCGGGATACAGCCGTAGAGCGGCATGCCCATCTGGTTGAGCGCGCCGATCAGCGGCTGGAAGTTTTCGACGTTGGCGTTGGTTGCGCGTGCGGCGGAGACGACGAATTCGAGCGGCGTCTTGACTTTGGCGCGGTAGTTGCTCGCGGCCCAGAACTCAGGCGAGTGGTAGAGGGTGCGCAGCACCGCGGAGATGTTGCCGCCGCTGGCGAGATAGGTCTTGGCCATGCGATCGACGAGCGCAGGCGGGGGATTGTCGCTGACGAAGCGGACGGCCAGTTCCTGCGAAAGGAAATGGGCGGTGGCCGGACTGCTGGCCAGCATGTGCAGCAACGCTTCGCCCTGCTGCTCGCCGTGGCCTTTGATTTTTTTGCCCATCACCTTCTTCGCGCCGGGCTCATGGCGGTTGGGATTGAAGAGGTAGCTTCCGCCCATGAGCGGGCGTTCAACGGTCCAGCCGGTGAGCACGCGCGCCACCTGAATCACGTCGGCCTGGGTGTAGCCGCCGTTGACGCCCACGGTGTGCAGTTCCATCAGCTCGCGGGCGTAGTTCTCATTGAGGCCGGGTGGCTCCTGACGCCGAAGCCTGGGACGGCGGAAGGAGGCGCGGGCAAAGCGCTTTGCCGCCAGGGAGTGCGGGCCGGTGCTCTGGGCGTTGTCCAGGTAGATGAGCATCGCGGGGCTGTGGGCGACGGCCTCGAGCAGGTCTTGGAATTTTCCCAGCGCGTAGGGGCGAATGGTCTGGCGGGCGTAGCTGGCCAGATAGTAGGGCATCAGCTCGTTTTTGTGGAGGTAGATATTAAAGTGATTGAGCCAGAGATCGGTCATCACTTCCTGGAGCTGCGCGTCGGAGTAGATATCGCGGGTGAGGCGCTCGGCTAGCAGCTCACTGACGACGAGGCGCTGCGGGTTTTCGAGGTCCTGGACGGCCTCGCAGAGGCCTGGGGGCATGCCTGCCGTGAGTTGCCGACGCTGAGGCGGCCGCAGCGAGCGGAGGAAGGCTTCAAAGTCTGGCGGCTGCATTGCCGCAAGTCTGTCGAGGCGCTGCTGCGGTGGAAGCGCGAGGATTGCGTCGCTTTGCGAGGTGCCGTCGAGAGAGTCCATGCCGGCGGCCAGGGCCATGGCCTGGGCATCGGGTTGACCTGGGGGCGGCGAGCCTGCCTCTGGAGGCGGCTGCATGGCCGGAGGCGGACCCGCCGGTGCGGGAGGATTGAACTTGCCGGCGCGGCGTTGCTGCTCGCGGTAGATGCCGTTTTCATAGACGGCGTGCAGAACGCCGCTGGGCGGCACGTTGAAGCGGCCGTTCATGGCCTGTCGAAGGACGGGATTCGGCGGAACGCGGAAGATCAGATCACGGAAGCTCCACTGCATGACAGGGAAGCGGGCGAGGCGGGCGTTGAGGGCGGATTCGTCCATGGACGCGGGGTGAAGCTGCTGCTCGAACCAGGCGTCGAGGCCCATTGCGCGGACGGCGGCGAGATCGCCGGGGCGGGGCCCGAAGGTGAAGCGGTTCAGCGCCTGAAGGATGCGCTGATCGTTCTGGAGTTGTGAGGCCGGAGCCGTGCGTTTCCCGGAAGCGGCAGGCGGCGCGGCTGCCATGGGCAGAGGCGAGGCCAGGTTACAGATCAACAGGCAGGCGAGCATGCCTCGCAACGCTTTCATGAACAGAACTCCGGTACGGAATGGCCGGGGATATGCGCCGGCGGAGTGTCGCTGTTGGGGCAGACGGGATTTGGGCGGGAAAGTTGCGATGCGAGGAGACTCGGCCGCTCAGAATTTCGCGCTTACGGCCGCGACGCCTGTTTTTGCGCGATCGCCAGCAGGGTTTGAAAGTGCGGCGGCTCCGGTTCCTTGTCCACGAGCGAGGTCTCGATGCGGTCGAAGCCTGCGTGGGCGAGCATCTCTTCCAATTCGCCTTCGCTGAAACCGAGCCACTCATCGGCGTAGATTTCGCGGGCTTCTTCAAAGCGGTGCCTGGCGAGATCGAGGATGACAACGCGGCCGCCGGGGGTGAGGATGCGGGCGGCTTCAGCGAGGGCGCGCGCCGGGTGCAGGGCATGGTGCAGCGACTGCGAGAAGAAGACCAGATCCACCTCGCCGGCGCCGATGGGGAGCTCTTCCATGTCGCCCAGGCGGAAGTCGACGTTGGCGACGCTATTGCGGCTGGCCTGTTCGCGGCCGACTTCGAGCATGCGCGCTGAGGAGTCTACGGCGATCACCCGGTTGGCGCGCTGCGCGAGCAAGAGAGCGAAGGCTCCTTCGCCGGTGCCGAGGTCGGCGATGGTGAGCGGCGGCATCAGGCGCAGCAGCGCTTCGGCGATGCTCTTCCAGGATTTTCCGGGAACGTAGTTGCGGCCCAGGCGGCCGGCCACGCTGTCGAAGAAGGCGCGCATCTTGTCCTGGCGCTTGCGGACGACGCGGCGCATGGAGGCCTGGTCCTGGGCGGCCTCGGGAATCTCGGCGGCGGCGCGAGCGAGGAGTTCCTCGAGCAAACCGGCTTCAGGGGCTGAGGCCCTGTCGCCCTTCGGGCTTTTGCCGGCGCGATGCAGGGCAGGCCGCCGTTCCTCCTGCGTTCCGGGAGGATTTGGTTCTGCGCTTCCGTTGGGGTTCTCCGCCTCGAGTGGCGTGGCGGATTGGGCGATGAGCCGGTAGAGGCTGCTTTTGCCGGTGCGGCGGTCTTCAACCAAGCCCGCCTGCTTGAGCTGCGAGAGGTGGGTGGAGATGGTGCTCTGGCCCATGGTCAGAATCTCCTGCAACTCGGCCACGGAGAGCTCTTCGGCCTGTAAAAGCAGGAGGATACGGAGCCGGTTGGGATCGGCTACGACGCGCAGGATTTTGACGATTGACGGCATGGGTCAGTTCTGATACATATCAACATATCACGATTTCACGATGGAAACCTGGTGGAGTCGGAGCGAGATCGAACAGAGACAGTGGGTTCGCGTTGGCTGCCCAGACGTTGGGTGGCCCGGATCGAGATTTTGAGAATCGAAAACCGAGAAGAGACTGAGGAGAATCTGGATGGCGAGTACAGCGGTTGAGATGGCGGATTTGGCCTACAAGGTAGCCGATATGAGCCTGGCGGACTGGGGCCGCAAGGAGATTGTGATTGCCGAGCAGGAGATGCCCGGTCTGATGGCGATCCGCAATAAGTATGCTGCGGAGAAGCCGCTGAAGGGTGTGCGGGTGACCGGCTCGCTGCACATGACGATTCAGACGGCGGTGCTGATCGAGACCCTGGTGAGCCTGGGCGCCGAGGTGCGCTGGGCGAGCTGCAATATCTTCTCCACGCAGGATCACGCGGCGGCAGCGATTGCGGCGGCGGGGGTTCCGGTCTTCGCCTGGAAGGGCGAGACGCTGGAAGATTACTGGGATTGCACGTATCTGGCGCTGAGCCACAAGGGCGGCAAGGGGCCGCAGTTGATCGTGGACGACGGCGGGGATGCGACGCTGCTGATCCACAAGGGCTACGAGCTGGAGAACGGCGACAAGTGGGTGGAGTCGCCCAGCGAGAGCCATGAAGAGAAGGTGATCAAGGATCTTCTGAAGAAGGTGTATGCCGAGGATCCGCAGCACTGGCACAAGGTTGTGAAGGAGTGGAAGGGCGTCAGCGAGGAGACGACCACGGGCGTGCACCGGCTCTACAAGATGATGGAGCAGGGCAAGCTGCTGGTGCCGGCCATCAACGTGAACGACTCGGTGACCAAGAGCAAGTTCGATAATCTGTACGGCTGCCGCGAGTCGCTGGCCGACGGCATCAAGCGGGCAACCGACGTGATGGTGGCGGGCAAGGTGGCGGTGGTGTGCGGCTACGGGGATGTGGGTAAGGGCTGCGCGCACTCGCTGCGCGGCATGGGCGCCCGCGTGATCATCACGGAGATCGACCCCATCAACGCGCTGCAAGCGGCGATGGAGGGGTTCGAGGTGACCACGGTGGAGGACACGCTGGGCCGTGGCGATATCTACGTGACGACCACCGGCAACGTGGACATCATCACTCTGGAGCACATGCAGAAGATGCGGGACCAGGCGATCGTCTGCAACATCGGCCACTTCGATAACGAGATCCAGATGGACCGGCTCAACGCGGACAAGAGCGTGAGCAAGCTGAACATCAAGCCGCAGGTGGACTTCTACAAGTTCCCCGACGGCCACGGCATCTTCGTTCTGGCTGAGGGGCGGCTGGTGAACCTGGGCTGCGCGACGGGGCATCCGAGCTTTGTGATGTCCAACAGCTTCGCCAACCAGACGCTGGCGCAGATCGATCTGTGGAAGAACAAGGACAGCTACAAGGTGGCGGTCTACACGCTCTCCAAGAAGCTGGACGAAGAAGTGGCGCGGCTGCACCTCGAGAAGATCGGGGTGAAGCTGACGAAGCTGACGCAGCGGCAGGCCGACTACATCGGCGTGCCGGTGGACGGGCCGTTCAAGGCCGATCACTACCGCTACTAAGAGCAGGGAACGAGGGGCCGAGGGAACAAGGGAACAAGAATCTCCTCGGCGCCTCGTTCCGCGACTGCTTGTTCCTTCGTTCTCTTGTTCCCTTGGTTCTGTCCATGGCGCCGCTTTCGTTTTCGTTCGAGCTGTTTCCTCCGCGCACGCCTGAAGGCGTGGCCAAGCTGCCGCTGGTCCTTGAGCAGTTGGCAGCGGCGCATCCTGCATACTTTTCGGTGACCTACGGCGCGGGCGGATCCGATCAGGAGGGCACCTACGAGACGCTGCTGACGGTGGTGCGGCATACCGGGGTGGAGGCTGCGCCGCACCTGACCTGCGTGGGGTCGACGCGCAAGCACATTGCCGCGCTGCTCGATCGCTATCGAGAGGCGGGGGTAAGGCGCATCGTGGCGTTGCGCGGCGATCTACCCGCAACGGCCTTGAGCCCGGCGGCGCCGGGCGAGTTCCGCTATGCGAACGAACTGGTCAGCTTCATCCGCCAGACGCACGGGGATCATTTCAAGATTGAAGTTGCGGCGTATCCGGAGATGCATCCCCAGGCTAGCGGGCCGGGTGCGGACTTCGATAACTTCCGGCGCAAGGTGGAGGCCGGGGCCGACGCCGCGATCACGCAGCTCTTCTACAACCCGGCTGCGTATTTCGATTTCATGGAGCGCTGCGGCAAGGCGGGGATCACGATTCCGGTAGTGCCGGGGATCATGCCCATTACCAGCTATGCGAGCATCACGAAGTTCTGCGCCGGGTGTGGAGCGGACCTTCCCCGCTGGATCCGGCTGCGCCTTGAAGAGCTGCAATTCGATCGTGCGGCGCTGCATGAGTTTGGCGCGGGAGTGGTGACGCGGCTGTGCGAGACGCTGGTGAAGAACGGCGCGCCTGGCCTGCACTTCTACACGATCAATCAGGCCGAGCCCACGCTGCGGCTGCTGCGGAATCTGGCTGCGGCGGTGCCGGCGTAGAGTACCGTCTCATGCGGATTTCTTGCCGTTGTGGCGGATGTGCGTGAAGGCGCGGGCAAAGGTGGTTTGCAGCAGGCGGTTCTGCTCGGCCTTGAGCCTCTGGTAGGAGCGCTCCACGTAGAGATCGAACTCTGGCGGCCAGCCGATCATCGAGCGCCGCTCCGAGTAGTCGCCCTCGGCCCATTTGGCGACGATCGCCTTATAGCCGACCACGTGGGTTACGAAGTCGAGCAGGCACTGGGGCATCTGCTCTTCCAGGATCAGGTGCGCCTTCTCGATGATGATCTTCTCGCGCACATCGTTCAGCGGCATGAAGATGGTGTTCATCCACAGCATCCATTCCTTGATCTCCGCATCGGTGATTGGGTGGCACTGTGTCTTGCCCTGCTTCTGCAGCAAGGAGCGATAGGCGATGTTGCCGGCAATGGTGGCGACATAGAGTGGCCCGTAGAACTCGTTGAGGCGCTGGTCGATGAGCCGGAGCTGATCGGCGCGGCGGGCCATCATGCGCGTGATCATGAACGTTGCCACATAGCCTACGAAGGCCAGAATGATGGTGAGCGAAGCCGCCATCTCCAGGGAGCTGGGGGTCGTGATCGCCGTTGGATCCATGATGGAAGAGCCTTGAGGGAAGTATAGCCGCGGAAGCCGACCGGAGCACCTGCGCCACAGGATTCCGGCTGGGGCTCAGTCGGAGGGCCCGGCGTCGTCGGCCATGGAGACCTGCACCGGCGGATCGGAGGTGAGCTGGGTGTCGGTGATGAGTACGGTGCGCACTTCGCCGCCGAGGAGGGTCATGGCGGTGGAGGTGTACTTGGGCGTGGTCAGGCCGGTGGGCGTAATCACCATGGTCACGGACTGCGAGGGGAAGCTGATATATCCGGTGGTGGCGCCGACGGCCACGCCGGTCACAATAGGAACCGCGTCGGCGAGCTTGGTGCCGGAGGGGACCATGTACACATCGACCGCGCCGGTCTTGGGAGCCTGATTGAGAAACCGGAAGGCGGAGTGGCCGCCGGCGGCCTGTACCTGCTGGTCTTCGAGTACGGTGACCACATAGCCGTTGGGCGCAGCGCCGTTATCGGTGAGCAGGATGGAGTGCTGATGGCCGGCCAGCAGGGTTCCATCGGCGGAAACCAGGGTGGCGCCTCCGGTGGAGGCCGTCACTTTGATGAGGGCTGCATTGGAGGCGGTCAGCGTGCCGTAGGGGGTGATGGTGCCCTGGCCGATATTGCCGGCGATGAGGGTGCCTTCGACGGTGACGTTGACCGCCGGAGCGATGTAGGAGGCGTCGATGACCCGCACCAGCGTGGGCTGGGTGTAACCGGCCACATTCTCGCAGCCGGAGAGCGCCACCGCGAGCGCGAGCGCCGCGCAAACCATGGCGGCCAGCACCGATGGACGCACCGCCGAACGGCAGGCGTTCTTCTTCGAGACCATCCAGAAGATCTTCATTCGCAGAAAATGCCGTAAGCCCAAGTTATCCCCAAGATCCGGGTATTCTTACACGGTTCCGATTGGGCCACCGCGCGCAAGGCGCAGGACCATCCTCATGGTACAGGGGAGGGATAGCTTGAGTTTACGACTTTTGGGGCGTAGCGAGGGAAGGGAACTCAGTTGCGCAATGCGGAAAAGCGGGGTGGAAACTGCCGGCGCGGTTCCATGCCTTCGAGTGGGGTTTCAGCGCTCCAAGGGAGCTACATGGCTCCGAGGTAAAGAAAGCGGGCCAGAAACAGCAGGGCGAGGAGGTAGAGGAGCCAGTCCTGACGACGAGCGCGGCCGGCGGCGAGGTGGAGCGCCGCCCAGGCCACCACCCCGAAGCCGAGTCCGTTGGCGATGGAGTAGGTCAAGGGAATGAGGATGAGGGTGAGGAAGGCGGGCACGCCGGCCAGAGGGTCGCGCCAGTCGATCTCGCTGATGGGCACCAGCATCATGGCTCCCACCAGGATGAGCGCGGGCGCGGTGGCCGCAGCGGGAACGACGCCGGCAAATGGCGCAGCGGCTACCGCAACGAGGAACAGCAGTCCGGTGACGATGGCTGTAACCCCGGAGCGGCCGCCGGCGGCGACGCCGGCGGTGGACTCCACATAACTTGTGACCGTCGAAGTGCCGGTCAGGGAACCAAAGATAGTGGCAACGGCATCGGCGAAGAGGATGCGGTTGAGGCGCGGAATGCTGTGATCGGGTTCAATCAGGCCGGCACGCTTGGTGACGGCAACCAAGGTGCCCAAGTTGTCGAAGAGATCGACAAAGAAGAAGACAAAGACAATTTCCAGCAGGCCTTTATCCAGGGCGGCGCCGATGTTGAGTTGGAAGGCGGTCTGTCTGAGGGCGTGCAGAGCCGCGGGCGCGGGCGTCCAGCGGGTGAGGTGAAGGGCCCAGGCCGCGGCGGTAACGGAGAGCACGCCGATGAGAATGGCGCCGCGCACCTTCTTGGCTTCGAGCACGACCATGAGACCGAGTCCCAGCAGGGCCAGCAGGGCGGTGGGATTGCGCAGGTTGCCCATGGTGACGAAGGTCTCCGGATCGCGCACGATCAGGCCCGCGTGCTGGAAGCCGATGAAGGCGATAAACAGCCCGATGCCGGCGGCGACGGCAGCATAGAGCTGGTGAGGAATGGCGCGCAGAATCATCTGGCGGATGCCGGCCACGGTGATGAGCAGAAAGAGAATGCCGGAGAGAAAGACCGCGCCCAGAGCCGTCTGCCAGGGAATGTGCATCTTGAGGCAGACGGTGTAGGTGAAGTAGGCGTTAAGGCCCATGCCCGGCGCGAGCGCGATGGGATAGCGGGCCAGCACGCCCATCAGGATGGAGCCGAAGGCGGCAGAAAGACAGGTGGCCGCGGTGACCGCGGCCATCGGCACGCCCGCCTCGGCGAGAATCGCCGGGTTCACCAGGATGATGTAGGCCATGGTGAGGAAGGTGGTGAAGCCGGCCAGAATCTCGGTGCGCCAGTTGGCGCCGAGACGGTCGAATTCGAAGTAGCCTTCCAGTTGTCGGCGCATCGCGGGGTCCTAGTCAGGAAAACATACCCAGGCGGCGGATCGGAAGGCTTTTTGAGAGTCGAAGCAGCACGGGCTCAGGATGCTGGTGGCCGGTGTACATTGAGCACATGGGAAACAAACATGCGGCGCGGGCCGAGACGAGCGCCGCGAATCGCGCCGAGCCGCGCTGGCCCGCGATGGTGGCCCTGCTGGCGGTTGGGCTCTTGCGTTTTGTGCTGCCCGAGTCGCTCTCGGCCGGTCCAGCGTGGCTGCTGATCGTGGTCATCGGGATCCTGATGGTGCCCACCACGTGGTCGCATCGGCGCGGCTTGCACGCGGTCAACAAGGTGCTGAGCTACATTTTGATCACGCTGGTGACGGCCGATGTGGTGTGGTCGCTCGGCCTGCTGGTGGAGGCGATGTCGACCCGCAGTCTTACGCCGCTCGACCTGCTGCGAAGCGCCACCGCGCTGTGGGTCTCGAACATTCTGGTTTTTGCGTCGTGGTACTGGCGGCTCGATGCCGGCGGACCGCACGCCCGCGATCTGCGCGGCGTTCATTGCGATGGGGCATTCCTGTTTCCGCAGATGACCTTGAGTCGCGAAGTCCGCGAAAGCAGGGGCGATGATGCCTGGATGCCGGGATTTGTGGACTACCTGTTTCTCTCGTTCAACACCAGCACGGCGTTTTCGCCGACCGACTGCCCGGTGCTGACGCGCTGGGCCAAGCTGCTGATGATGCTGCAGGCGCTGGTCTCGCTGGCAACGGTGGTGCTGCTGGCGGCGCGGGCGGTGAATATCCTTTAACCGGTTTTGCCGTTATCAATGCGAAGCCATGGAATTGCGGGAGCGGTCTTGCGGGAGAACCGCGGGAAGGGCATCGCGGAGGATACGCGTTCCATCTTACTCATGAGGCACGGTTGAGACTCAAAGCTGAGTTGCCGTTTCCCGCGTGCCGCGGCTGTTCCTTTTACCCCACACAGCGGAACCGTGCAGATTGCGACGTTCGTCCGGAGTGTGTGCAATGGTTTCTCCTCAGCGCCCCTTTTCTCATGATCCACCGCCGCGGCTTCGGGCGGATGCGCGGCGCCGGCGACCCGGTCCGCGCTTTCGCTGGTGGTGGCTGTGGATCGTCTTTATCGCGATCGCAATCTTCTGGTACCTGGGCTACAACTGGGATCACCAGACGCGCTGGTTGCAGCGCCATTTCACGAATCCATCCACAACGCGGCCGATTGTCCATCCGCAGTCGGGGAGCACCGCGCCGGCGGCAGGGACTGAGCACGAAGGGCCGCTCGGCCGCGGAGAAGCGTCGCAGACGGGCAACGGGCAGGGACAGTCCACCGGACGCTTGGGGACGCAAAGCAAGGCCAATGCGAATGCGGAGGCCGGGCATGCGGCAGGGCCACCGCCGCGGCACTGAGCGCGGATCCGTTGGGCCGGAGGCATCGCGGAGTCGCCCGCGTCCATCCTATCCATCAGGCAAGGGTGAGAGTGGGGATCGGGGCAAGGGAATTGCTGTTTCCGTAACGCTCCCGCTCAACCACCCAAGCGCGTCGACTGCGGCACGCGAGAATTCACCTCGGAGTGGTATTGATGGCCTCTCCTTATCCTCTTCCTCCGGATCCTGCCCGGCAGCCCCGGGACGAGAGACGCTGGGTGGATCCCGCCTGGCGCTCACGCTGGTTGCCGGTGTGGATTGTGACGGTAGTCCTCATTCTGCTGGCGTTTATCGCGTCGGCTTTGTACTTCGGATTGTTTCAGAACAGCTTTAGCCACCACTCACATCCCAGAAGGCCCGCCGCAACGCGCACTCTGGAGCATCCGGCGTATGGCGCCAATGCGCTGGTGGTGTGGCGGCGCGCTCCAGAGGGGCGGGGGAGCGGAATGTTCACAGTGGAGTCAGGACCTCTACCGGTTCCCCAGGGGCAACAGCGCCGCAAGGACGCCCAGGGGAATACCTAAGCCGGTCATCGGGCCAATCCGCAGACGCCGCCACAGTGCTCTGCGAGAAGAACGCGGGAGCAGGCAATGCCGGTTTCCGCGGGCGGTACAATTCTGCAATGCCGACAATCTTCACGGAAGATGGCTTCCGGTTCTTCTTTTATTCCAATGAAGGATCGCCCCGCGAGCCCGTCCACGTTCACGTGGAGAAAGACGGCTTCGAGGCCAAGTTCTGGCTGAATCCGGATGTGGCGCTGGCATACAATGATGGGTACGACGCCCGGTCGCTTCGCCGGGTTGCGGCGATGGTTGCAGCAAGCCGGGAGCGGATTGAGAGGGCTTGGAATGAGTTCTTCGGTTAGTGCGATGCAGGTTCGGTTCGACTCCGACTCGATGTGGGTGGAGTTGAGCGACGGCCGTACGCTCGGCATCCCGCTGGCCTGGTTTCCGCGTCTACTGCGCGCGACCCCCGAACAGCTCCATCAGGTGCGCCTCAGCAGGCGCGGCCTGCACTGGGACGAGCTGGACGAGGATGTTTCGATTGCGGGTCTGCTGGCAGGGCTAGGCGATCTGCGATCTGACAAGAGCTTCGCCGCTTAGGTGGAATCCTCCCCGGAATCAGCAGCGGATTCAGGATCGATGCCTCTACGGCGCGGCCTGTCACGAAGTCTCTGGGACAGGCCCTGTCGCATTCTTACGCCAGCAGCCTTGCTGCCTCTTTTGCAAAATACGTGACGATGAAGTCAGCGCCGGCGCGGCGCATGCCGAGGAGGGATTCCAGCGTGGTGCGATCGCGGTCGAGCCAGCCTTTCTCAAAGGCGGCTTGCAGCATGGAGTACTCGCCGGAGACCTGATAGGCACCCATGGGCACGCCGAAGCGGTCGCGTGCGGAGCGCACCACATCGAGATAGGGCATGGCGGGCTTCATCAGGATCATGTCTGCGCCCTCGCCGAGGTCGAGTTCGATCTCGCGCATGGCTTCGCGGAGATTGGCTCCGTCCATCTGGTAACTGCGACGGTCGCCGAACTGCGGCGCGGAGTCGGCGGCTTCGCGGAAGGGACCGTAGAAGGCGGAGGCGAACTTGGAAGCGTAGCTGAGGATGGGCGTCATGCTGAAGCCGGCGGCGTCGAGGCCGCGGCGGATGGCGGCGACGCGGCCGTCCATCATATCGCTGGGGGCCACGATGTCGGCGCCGGCGCGGGCCTGGCTGACCGCCGTGCGGGCCAGCAGTTCGAGGGTGGGATCGTTGTCGATCTCAAAGCCGGAGCGGCCCTCGATGACCACGCCACAGTGGCCGTGGCTGGTGTACTCGCAGAGGCAGACATCGCCGATCAGCACCAGCTTCTGGGCGGCGGGCGACTGGCGCAGCGCGCGCAACGCCTGCTGCACGATGCCGTTGTCGTCCCAAGCGCCGGTGCCTTGCTCGTCCTTGGACTCGGGCAGGCCGAAGAGCAGCAGTCCGCCGATGCCGAGGGCGGCAGCCTCTTCGGCTTCCTTAACCGCCTCGTCGACAGAGAGGTTGAAGACGCCGGGCATGGAGCCGACGGGGTTGCGAACCCCCTTGCCGGGACAGATGAAGAGCGGATAGATGAGGTCGCCGGGCTCGAGCGTGGTTTCGCGCACCAAGGCCCGGAGGGCATCGTTGCGGCGCAGACGGCGCAGGCGAATTTCCGGGAAGGACATACCTAGATTGTAGAAGCAGGAAACAGCTTTCAGCTACTCCGCGGTAGCCCGCAGGCTAGCTGTCTTTGCGGTAGAGCATGTCGCGGATGACGCGGCGGCGCTCGGCGTTGACCTCCGCCTCATTCTGCCGGGCGATGGCGTCCTTGTGTTCCGCGGGGCCGGAGCCCTCGGCATCAGGTTCGCTGCAACTGGGGCAGCGGTTGGCGAAGCCCGGCTTGTCCGGCTTCAGCTCGAATTCTTCTCCGCAAACGACGCAGGTCTTGATGGGAAATCCAGCCATAACAACCCTATGGTAGCGGAGGCGGAACGCGAGGTCGAGAGGGGGAAGGAGTCGTGTCTCAGGTCTCGAAATCGAGACCTGAGACAGCGAGTTTTCACGCGGAGCAGGCGCCCTGGATCAGCGGCTTTCGAGCACTTTGGCGATGCGCTCGAAGGCCCAGTCCAGTTCCTCGCGGGTGACGACGAGCGGAGGGGCGATGCGGATGACGTGATCGTGGGTCTCTTTGCAGAGCACGCCTTCTTCCTTGAGCGCTTCGCAGTAGGGGCGGGCCTTGCCGTGGAGTTCGATGCCGATTCACAGGCCGCGGCCGCGCACCTCTTTGATGGCCGGGCTGTGCAGCGACTGGAGGCGGGCGAGGAACTCCGCGCCCAGCTCGGCGGAGCGTTCGACGAGCTTTTCGTCGAGGATGATGCGCAGGGCGGTGCGCGCCAGCGCGCAGCCGAGTGGGTTGCCGCCGAAGGTGCTGCCGTGGTCGCCGGGCTTGTAGACGCCGAGGATTTCGCGCGAGGCGAGGACGGCGGAGACCGGATAGAAGCCGCCGGCCAGGGCTTTGCCCACGATCAGCACGTCGGGGACGATGTCTTCGTGCATGTAGGCGAAGAGCTTGCCGGTGCGTCCGAGGCCGGACTGGATCTCATCGAGCATAAACAGCACGCGGTTCTGCCGGCAGAGCTCGGCAGCCTGGCGCAGGAAGCCGGCGGGCGGTATCACAATACCGGCCTCGCCCTGGATCGGCTCCATGAGGAAGGCGCAGGGTGACCATGTTCACGCGCCTGTCGGTGCACTGAGCCGAGAGAATGGTGGCGACGAGCAACTGCCAGGCATTTTGGTGATCGAG
>DAIDLI010000157.1 GCA_027449545.1 Acidobacteriaceae bacterium
GAGCCGGGCGGCAGCGGACGCCGCGGTTCGGCCTTCTGCGCGTCTTCTGCCACGCGCAAGTGCTCTTCCATCTGCTTGCGCGCCTCGGCGGCATCGCGGGCGCGGATCGCGCGGAAAATTTCGCGGTGCATCTCCGCCATGTGGCGCAGATAGGTGGCGCGCTTGACGGTCTTGCGCCGCTTTTCGTACATCGCCGAATTGATGGTTTCGATCAGCGCGGCCAGAATGGGATTCCCCGAGGCCTGGGCGATGATGCGATGAAAGATCACATCGTGCTTCAGGAAGTCCTCGGGATCGTCGGCAATCGAGAACATCTCCGCCACCTGCTCGGCCAGAGCCACATGGTGCTCGTCCTTGCCGCGTTCGGCGGCCAGTGCGGCCAGGCTTCCCTCGATGATCAGCCGGGCCTCGAACATCTGCCAGAACTGAAACCCGTGCAGCGCCCCCATCAGCCCCAGAGAGGATTTGTTGAACTCCGCCGGCCCATCCTCGATAAAGGTGCCGACGCCGTGCCGGACCTTCATCACCCCCATGGCCACGAGATAACCTATTCCGGTGCGCAGGCTGGCCCGGCTGATGCCCAGTTCCCGCGCCAGTTCACGTTCGGGAGGAATGCGGTCTCCCGGGCGCAGGGCGCCTTTTTCGAGTAGTGCGCGGATGTGGTTGACCACTTGCCGGGTGCGGTCCGATTCCGATGAGTCCCGCTTTTCTGATGGCATAGATAAAGACGCCTCGTGTTTCCCGTAAGAAAGCTACATTATAGGAGCCATTCTATGCCATCCTGAAGGAAAGTGTGGCAAAAACAGTGGCAGTATTGATGCGCGCTGTGTATTCTAGTGGTCAGACCATAGAAAGCTCTCCTGTACCCGGAGGAGAGTTCTACGCAAAATTCCGATTGGAGCGAACAGAGGATGGGCGACGGACTGAAGATCCGTAAAGACGGAGAACTGGACTTTCTTTCACTGGGGGCGCTGGTGCACCGGCTTGATCCGGGCATCATTCCCTTCCGCAAGGCCAATGAGTGCCAAATCCACGTGAGCGGCGGCGAGTTCAACGTGGCTGCCAATCTCGCTGACTGCTTCCGGATGCGGACCGCGATCGCCTCCGCGATGTCTGATTATCCCATCGGCGATCTCATTGCCGAGCGGGTGCGGGCCATGGGCGTGAAGCCCTTCTACAAGCACTTCAAGCATGACGGCGCCACCGGTCCGAACATGGCCGCCGTCTACAGCGACCGCGGCCACGGCGTGCGCCCCCCGGTGGTCTTCTACAACCGCTCCAATGAGGCGGCGGCCCTGCTCAAGCCAGGCGATTTCGACTGGAAAGCGATCTTCGCCCAGGGCGTGCGCTGGGTGCACTGCGGCGGCATCTTTGCCGCGCTCTCCCCCACCACTGCCCCCCTGGCCGCGGAGATGATGAAGGCTGCCAAGGCTGCCGGCGCGGTCACCTCGTTCGATTTGAACTTCCGCGAAAAGCTGTGGAAGATCCATGGCGGCGACAAGCACGCCGTCCAAACCATCGCCAGCATCGTGGAGAACGTGGATGTCCTGGTTGGCAATGAGGAGGACCTCCAGAAGGGCCTGGGCATCCCCGGTCCCGAGGTCGCGGCCAAGTCCAAGCTCGACCCCAGCGTCTTCTTCGGCATGATCGACAACGTCATCAAGAAGCACCCCCACATCAAGGCCGTAGCCACCACGCTGCGCGAGGTGCACTCCACCAACCGCCATAGCTGGAGCGCTGTGGCCTGGGTCGACGGCAAAACCTACTCCGCGCCAACCGCGGAGCTCGATGTGCTCGATCGCGTAGGCGGCGGCGACGGCTTCGCGGCCGGCTTCTTCTACGGTCTGCTCAACGGCGAGACGCCGGAAGAGGCCATTAAGCTCGGCTGGGCGCACGGTGCGCTGCTGACCACGTTCCCAGGGGACACGACGATGGCCACGGTCGAGCAGGTGCGGGCCTTCGCTCAGGGAGGCTCGGCGCGCATTCAGCGTTAGAGCCAAAGCAGGATGTCCGGCGAGGAAACACCCTCGCCGGGCCAAAGGTGATTCGCAGTTGTTAACTTCTGTTGCACGAAAGGGCTTCGATGGTTCATCTTCAATCTTCGATTTCCAAACGGATTCTGACTATTGCGGCAGTCTTTGGTTGCGCCGCCAGCCTGCACGCGGCCACCAGCTGCGATCCACGCGCCTTCGGCGCCAAGGCCGACGGAGTCACCAAGGATACCGCCGCAATCCAGAAGGCAATTGACACCTGCGCCGCCAAGGGTGGCGGCACCGTAGAACTCACCGCGGGCACCTACCTGACCGGCCCCATCGTGCTCCGCAGCAACATCGACCTCCAGATCGATAAGGGCGCGACCCTGCTCGGCTCCCCCGACCACAACGACTACCCGCAAAAAACGGAGCTGCGCATGCCCGACCGCCAGCCCCTGATCAGCGCGGTCAACGCCGAGAACGTGGCCATCACCGGCGAAGGGACCATCAACGGCAACGGCTCCAGTTGGTGGGAGGAGGCGCGCCGGATCAAGGATCACGGCGTCCTCGGCAACCACCCCCGGCCCAAGCTGATCATCCTCGACCACTCCCGCCATGTCCGCATCGAAGGCGTAACGGTTGAAAACTCGCCTATGTGGCAGATCGTGCCCTACTACGCCGACGACGTCACCATTCGCAACGTCCACATTCTTGCGCCGGCGCATTCGCCCAACACCGACGCCATCGATCCGTTCTCGTCCTCCAATGTCGTCATCGACCATGTGTACTCGGATGTAGGCGATGACAACATAGCCATCAAGTCCGGCGCCATCAACTCGCCTGGACCGGATTCGCCCAGCCGCAACATCACCATTACCGACTGCACCTTCATGCACGGCCACGGCCTCTCGGTCGGCAGCGAGATCGCCGGCGGCGCCCAGAACATCCGCGCCGAGCGGATTCACTTCGACGGCACCGACAATGGCATCCGCGTGAAGGCCAATCGCGATCGCGGCCACGATGTCAGCAACCTGGTCTTCCGCGACCTGACCATGAACAACGTGAAGAACGCCATCATCATCAGCGAGTACTATCCCAAGGTGATGCCGCCCGCGGATAACAAGCCGCAGCCTATCGGCCGCCTCACCCCGCACTTCCACAACATCACCATCGAGAACGTGAAGGCGACCAACATCCACAATGCCGGCGCCATCGTGGGTCTGCCCGAGTCGCCGGTGACCGACGTGGTGCTCAACAACGTCTCCATCCAGGCACAAACCGGCCTGAACGTTGGCTATGCGAGCGTGAGCGGAGAGCATGTCACCATTCAGGCGGCGCAGGGTGCGCCGATCGAAAAGCTCGCCGGGGCCAAGGTCGATCTGAAGTAGTTCAGTTGCCCTGAACCCCAGCAAGGAAGCAGCCGCCGCAAACCATCGGCGGCTGCGCCACACATTCCGATGCAATAAAAAGAGGCCGCGCATCGCGCGGCCTCTTTTTTCTGGATGATCCCGGACTACTGATTCACGCCGCTGGCGAGGAATCCGCCATCGACAACCAGAACCTGGCCGGTGACAAACGACGATGCATCGGAGGAGAGATAGACGGTGGCGCCGATCAGCTCCTCGGTCTTGCCGAAGCGGCCCATCGGCGTGCGCATCAGCAGTTCCTGCCCGCGCGGCGTGCTGTCGAGCAGCGCTGCGTTCAGATCGGTGCGGAAGACGCCTGGGGCAACGGCATTCACCGTCACGCCGCGCTTCGACCACTCCACCGCCAGGGAGCGCGTGAGCGCCGCCACGCCCGCCTTGCTGGCCGCGTAAGCCGCAACCTCACTCAACGCCACAAAGCTGTTCAGCGATGCAATGTTGACGATGCGCCCGTAGCCGCGCTCCAGCATGTGCCGGCCGAAGATCTGGCAGGCGCGCAGCGTGCCGGTCAAGTTGGTGTTCAGGATATTGGTCCACTCCTCCTCGGGAAAATCGAGGGTCGGAGCGCGCTTGATGATCCCAGCGCAGTTCACCAGAATATCTACCTTGCCGAAGCGCTCCAGCGTCGTCTTGAGCAACTGCGCGAGCGAGGAGCGATCGCCCACATCCGAAGAGATACGCAGGGTCTTGCGGCCCAGCGCTTCAATAGCGGCTGCGGTCTCCTCCACCTGCTGCGGACGGCGCGCGGTAGCCACCACATCGGCGCCCGCCTGCGCCAGGCCGAGACTGAGGGCGCGGCCGATGCCGGATGTGCCTCCGGTGACGACCGCTACTTTGCCTTCCAGGCTGAACAAATTCGTTTGCATAGCTTTCTCCCCAAGCGGACGGCGCTGTTAAGCGGAGCGCCCAAAAAACACGGGCGCGATGTGGCGCTCGTACAGGTTGACGGTGACGTTCTTCGCAATGATCGCTTCGTTGGCTTCGAGCAGATCCAGATAGCGGCGGCCCATCTTGGCGGCCACCTTGAAGCCGACGTGCAGCAACTGGCGGAAGCTGTCGTTGTAGGCCGGATCCTTTTCGATGTGGCGCAGCGCGGAAGTGTACTGCTCCGAAGACCAGCCCTGCACCTCGCTCGCCGAAGGCAGGCGGGCGGGATTGATGTCGATCACCGTGGCGTAGGGAGCGCACAGTTCCTCGCGGTGCGACAACGCCTCGGCATACACTTCCTTGGCCAGCGCCAGGCACTCGCCGCCGGCCTCTGCCAGGCCGATCAGTTCTTCCAGCCAAGTGGTGCCCGCGGTCTTCAGGTGCACACCCACATTGAAGCGCTTCATGCAGGCGTGAATTGCCGGATAGATGGAGAACTTGTCGCTGCCCGAGTGGACGCTCAGCTTGAGATTGGCAGGCAGCCCATACTGCTTCACCGCGTGGGCAATGGCAGCTATGTCCAGCGCCATCTCGCGCTCGAACTGCGCAGCGTCGCCCACGTAATCCACGCCCTTGTTGAAGCGGCCGCTGAACTTGGGGGCGATGGTCTGGATGGGAATGCCCTCATCGGCAATCGCCGCCAGGATGATGAGCAGATCGGCGGGCGACTGCGCCCGGTCCGTCTCGTCCATGGATACCTCGGGGATGAAGTTGCCCTTCCCCTTCGCGGCCTCGATCTTGCGGTATACCTCGCCAGCCTTGCCGATGGCGGCCAGGAACTTCTGCGCGGCTACGCGCAGTTCCTCCGCGCTGATCGTGATCGGCTCATCGACCCCTTGGAGCGTGATCTTGCCGGAGAGTTCCGGATGGCGCTTCACGAAAGCCTCGATGGCCTCCTGTGGCGCAGCCTGGCCGATGAAGTCCGCCACGTCCAGCGTGAAGAAATCGCAGTCGTTCATGAAGCGATCGACGGTCTGCGTGGTGATATGATCGGCATCGCAGAAGTAGGGCAGCTTCCAGTTCAGCGCCTTGACGGCCGCATCGGCGGCCTGGCGCGTAGAGCGCGGCTCGGAACCGATGATCGTGTGCTCGCGGTTCGATTTGTTCCAGACCGGAACGATTTCCACGCCCTCATGGAGCGCCTGAATGCAGGCCTGCAACTGCGCCTTGGCCTGATGCGCAAAGCGGTCGCCGGTGCCCAGAGAGTATTTGCTCAAAGTCAGAACTCGATCTGCCATATCGGTATCCTTTTTTGTGAGAAGCGGCTGCTGTTAGAACCGGCTGCGATGCGCCCACAGCCCGAGGCCGGGGTTGGCGATGAAAAAGATCTGTTCGCCGTCCACCGTGTTGTATCCGTGTTGAAGTCTCTGCGGATCGTAACGCTGAAGCATGGCCTGAAGGTCTCCGTACCCGTAGCCCACGCCTTCCACCTCGGCCCGCGAAAGCATGGCGGGACACCAGGTGATTTTGAACCGCCCCTCCGAGGATGCGTGAATCAGATGCGCCGCGGCGCTGAGATCGGCTGCCAGATCGGGATGCCGTTCCACAGCTTCCAGCGTCGCCGGGGTACCGCGATAGCCGTACTTCCGGATCAGCGCATCGATGCCCATGTCTTCTCCGAAGGTGCGCACGCCGGGTGCCAGGATGATGAGCTCGGCGTCGTCGGCCAGAGCCATGCGCGTGCGATACACCGCCTTATTGCCGATCCAGGTGCTGTGAAACTCCGCTGGTTCGAGGTACACAACCGCCTTCCGAATCGGCTCGTCCAGCATCTCGAAGTTGACCCTCAGGCTGAGCTCCGCGGCCCGCTCGAAGCACTCGACATCGTCGCCGATGAAGAGTCCGCGCACCGCAAAACCACCGTTCGCCGCACGGCCCACTACGGTGTGCGCGTACACAATGGGCAGATGGCGCAGGAAGCGCTCGCCGGCAAGGTTGAGCACGTTGCGCACAGGATTCTGCGCGCGCCCCATGATCCGCTCCATGCCGTAAACCGCGCCCAGATAATGACTGCGGTTGATGCCCTCCCGGCCGCCCGTGCCAATCAGAATGTTCTTGGTGTAATTGGCCATGCCAATCACTTCGTGCGGCACCACCTGGCCGATGGAGAGGATCAGGTCGAAGCCACCCTGCGAAATCAGGCGATTGACCTGCGCCGGCCAGGAGTAGTTGAGCTTGCCTTCCGACTGCTCCTGGATGTACTCGGCGGGAATCTCGCCCAGTGTCTCAATATCGGTGCGCCAGTTGTGGGCGTGAAACAGATCGAGCGGCACGCCATGGAACATGGATTCGATCTGAGCCGGCTGCATGGGCACGTGCGTGCCGATTGCCGGCAGCACCGCCTTGAGATGGTCGCCGTAGTAGTCCCAGGCATAACGCGTCAGGATGCCGGCCCGGGAGTGCTCGCGGCTTTGATCGGGAGGCACGGCCAGCACCTTGCTGCGGCGGCCCAGCTTGGAAAGCGCCTCGGTGAAAAGTTCTTTGAGGTGCGGCGTCAGATCGGCCTCGGGACCGCCTTGCGCGCAATAGAGACTCATACGGTAATCTCCGTCTCCTTTATGATTCGAGCCGCGCCGGCGCCAGCTTGGGCGCGATGCTGTGGATGGCGATCAGCGCCACCGGATAGGCAAGGCACGCGATCGCGAACAGCGATACAAAACTATGCGTGTTCTCCACGATGGCGCCCGCGCTATAGAGCAGCAGAACTCCGCCGAAGGCTCCGGCCATGCCGCCGATGCCGGTCACGCTGGCAACCGCTGCCTTCGGAAACATGTCGGAGGGCAGCGTAAAGAGGTTTGCCGACCATCCCTGGTGTCCGGCAGTGGCCAGGCCCAGAAGGCCCACCACCACCCACAGGTTATGGATGAACGGCACCGCGAAGATGGGAGCGATGCACAGCACGCAGATCAGCATGGCTGTCTTGCGCGCCATGTTCGCCGTCCTGCCGTGCGCGATCAGCGCCGACGAGATCTGCCCGCCGCCGATGCTGCCAATGATCGAGATTCCATAGGCCAGCATCACCGGCACCTTGCTCTGCGACAGCGTCAGGTGGAAGGTGGTCTGGATGAAACCAGGAATCCAGAAGAGATAGAACCACCAGATCGGATCGGTAAGAAACTTGGCGATCGCAAAGCCCCAGGTCTCCTTGCAGGGAAAGACGCGGCGCCACGGCACGCTCTCCGTCTTCTCGCCGGGATCGCTGAGGATCAGATCCAATTCCGCTTGAGAGACGCGCGGGTGTTCCTCCGGCCGGCGATAGATCATCAGCCAGAACGCCAGCCAGACGAACCCGAGAGCGCCGGCAACCACAAAGCAGGCACGCCAGGCTCTCGCCGGTCCCAGAAAGCTCCAGCCGCTGAAGAAACTCACCAGCACAGCCACTAGCGCCGGGGCCACCATGTTGCCCACGTTGGCGCCGGAGTTGAACAGGCCCGTCGCGGTGGCGCGCTCGCGCTTCGGAAACCACTCCGCCACCGTCTTGATGCAGGCCGGGAAGTTCGCCGCCTCGCCCAGCCCTAGCAGGAACATGGCGATCGCGAAGCTGGCAACCGAAAACGCCGCGCCCGGCAGCATCGCCGCCACGCTCCACAGGCAGATGGCAATGGCGAAGGCCTTGCGCGTGCCCAGCTTATCGGTAAGTCCGCCGGCGACCACCATCGCAATCGCATAGGCCAGCTGGAACGCCACCGTGATGATGCCGTACTTGTAATCGTCCAGCCCCGGAATGACCGCCTCAAGCGTGTTCTTGAGGTTCGCGATCACCGCACGGTCCACGTAGGCGATGACCGTGGCGAAGAAGAGCAAGCCGCAAATCACCCATCGCTGGTGGGACATGCGATCCGTTGAGCGAGAGGACAAGCGCGATTCGGTGCTCTGTGTCGCCATGCGAAAACTTCCAGGCCTCCAGGAAAGAATCCCCCGGGATCGTCCCGGGGGAGCGGTGCTTATAGCTTGTACGCCTTCTTGACCAGCCCGTAGGCCAAGTCGCGCGCCACCTCGTGGGCCTCATCCTCGTCCAAACGGCGTTCGGCAACGAGTCGCGCCAGGAAGGCGCAATCGATACGCCGCGCCACATCATGCCGTGCAGGGATGGAGAGGAAGGCGCGCGTGTCGTCGTTGAACCCAACCGTATTGTAGAAGCCGGCCGTCTCGGTGGCCAGTTCCCGGAAGCGCATCATCCCCTCCGGGCTGTCGTGGAACCACCACGGCGGACCCAGGCGCAGGCAGGGATAATGCCCCGCCAGCGGCGCCAACTCACGGCTGATCGTGGACTCGTCCAGCATGAACAGCACGATGGTCAGGTCGCGCTCATTGCCGAAGCGGTTCAGCAACGGACGCAGCGCATCCACATAATTCACCGCCCGCGGAATGTCGGCGCCCATGTCGCGTCCGTAGCGCTCGTAGACGAACTTGTTGTGGTTGCGCACCGAGCCCGGATGGATCTGCATCACCAGGCCGTCCTCGACGCTCATCCGCGCCATCTCGGTCAGCATCTGCGCCCGGAACAGCTCCTGCTCCTGAAGGCTCGCCTTGCCGCTCAGAACCTTGCCGAACAAGGCAGCCGCTTCCGCCTCGGGAAGATCGGCGGTCTGCGCCGAAGGATGCCCGTGATCGGTAGAGGTGCAGCCCATCGCCTTGAAGCGCGCCCGCGCCTTGAACAGCGCGTTCAGATAACCCTTCCACGTGGAGGTGTCTTCGCCCGTCTGCTGGCCCATCTGCGCGATGCGCTCGGCGAACCCGGCAAACTCCGGATCCACGACCGGATCGGGACGGAATGCGGGAACGATGCGCGCCTTCCAGCCGGACTCGCGGATCGCCTTGTGGTCGGCCAGCGAATCCACCGGCGAATCGGTGGTGGACAACACTTCAATATGGAAGCGGTCGTACAGAGCGCGCGGCAGGTATGCGGGCGTGCGCAGCTTCTCGCTGATCGCGTCGAAGTACTCATCGGCCGTCTCCGGAGAGAGGCGCTTTTCCATCCCAAAGAGTGTGGAAAAAGCGAAATCGAGCCAAACCCGCGTGGGCGTGCCGCGGAACAGATAATAATGACTGGCGAACAGCCGCCACACCTTGCGCGGCTCACGAATCACTGGCTGGCCGATCTCCAGGTCATCCATCGAAACGCCCTGGCTGTACAGCATCCGGAAGATATAGTGGTCGGGCTGCACAAACAGCGTGGCGGGATCGGGAAACGGCTCGTTGCGCGCAAACCAGCCGGCCTGCGTATGGCCGTGGGGGCTGACGATGGGCAGATCGGCCACCTCCCGGTACAACGACCGGGCGATCTGGCGGCTGGAGGATTCAGCAGGAAAGAGGCGATCTGGATCGAGCAGCACGGAATTCATGACCGGGTTCACGAGTTTTCCTCCCAAATGTGCCTGAAGAGCGAGGTCAGACCACAGTATACACAGCCCTGCAGTCGTGAACCACCGCTGCGGAGGAAATCCCGCCCCGCGCGGCCCGCATGGTACTCTCATGGTGCCGCCTTCTTGGCAACGCATCAGCACTCAATCAGAAATCTGCGAGGTCCAGCGTCGCATGCCGCGCAAAAAACAACAGGAACACGAGAGCGATCGCACCATGCAGGTGGTGAATCACATCCGTGGCCTGATTGAAAACGGAGTGCTCAAACCAGGCGATCAGATTCCGCCCGAGCGCGAGTTTGCGCGCAGCCTCAAGATCAGCCGCGCCAGCCTCCGCACTGGCATCGGCTACCTGGCGGCCATGGGCGTCATGAAGGTGCGCCACGGTGTGGGAACCTTCGTCGCCGATGGACCACCCGACTTCGGTAAGACCTCGCTCAGCCTGATGGGGGCACTGCACGGCTTCCAGACCTGGCAGATGTTCGAAGCGCGCCTGGTCATCGAGAGCCAGCTCGCAGCCCTGGCCGCACAGCGCGGCCGCCAGGAGCACCACGCCGCCCTCGCCGAAGAAGTGGCCGAGATGTTCGCCTCCATCGGTTCCCCCGCCGAGTACCTCATCCACGACGTCCAGTTCCATCGCATCATCTCCCAAGCCTCGGGGAACCCCATCCTCGCGGCGGTGATGGAGACCATCGGCGCATCTCTCTACGATGACCGCCTCAAGACGGTGGAGCACTCCACCGATCTGCGCGAATCCGCAGAGATGCACCGCGAGATCTATCGCGCCATCCGCGCGCGCAACGCTGCCGAGGCCCGCAAGGCCATGGAGCAGCACCTGCGCCTGGCCGAAGAAGCCCAGGGTCTCGAACGGCACGGCGACAAAAAATCGGCCGTGCGGCCCAAGCGCACCCGCCAGGAACAGGGCGAGCTTCAGACGCACGCCGGCTGACTTCGGATCTCTATCCCTTCTGCACCAGCATCACTCTTGCCGGACGTTTTGGCACTCTGGCTTGGCCCCCGCCGGCTCAGCGTCAGCACGCGCTGTGTCCTGCCCACCAATGGACTGACCACAAAAATTGGACCAAAACACCTCGAAACCTGCTACAATCCCCTCAAATAGCCTCTCTGAGATAGGTCGGCCCACAAGCGCATAGCCGCTTGTACTCGGATGTCTGCGCACGGAACGCATCGCTACACGCTCCGGTGCGCGGCCTCATGAAAGGATTTCTGTCAACTGGTCAGTCCTCTGTACTTCGTCTTGAGGGCCTTCCATCAGGCTTTCAAAACAGAGCGCAAGCTCCGAAGAGACTCGATGGCAGATGGATCTCTTGCGCTCTGAATTCCTGCAAGTCACTTACTTACATCTTGTTACAGGGTATTCTTTGCCAGATAGCCCTCACCCTCCGCTGCCCTCTCCGTGAGATCTGACTGCTCCGCCCTCCCTTTTCTTCAACATTCATCTTGACAAGAATGTACCTCTCGGGAGCATTCTATTGGCTTAGGTGGTCAGACCTTATCTGGGTTCGCTGAATGCAGTGGATCGAAGTCGTCCTCGATCGTCTGCTCAGCACGGGGAGTATTGTGCGACGAGCAGGCGCTCAGGTACGGATTGCACCGAACACGCAACACATTTCGGAGGAAATGATGCAGAACACGTTAAGTCACATGACTGGGCGTTTCGGCACGCGCGGAAGCGGCGCTTCCCGCAGTTCCGGAAAAGAGAGTCAAACCCCCATGCTGCGATTCGCAGGCCAAAGGCTGGCGGCATGCCTGTTCTTCCTGCTGTTCATCTGCCTGATGGTGCTGCCGCGCAGCACCTCCGCGCAGGAGTTCCGCGCCACCGTCAGCGGCACAGTGTCCGACCCATCCGGAGCCGTCGTGCCCGGCGCGCAAATCGAGGTGAAGGAGATTCACTCCGGAACCATCAGCCGCACCACCAGCGATGCCGCTGGACAGTATGTCGTGCCCTTCCTGCTGCCTGGCGACTACGCTTTGACCGCGACGGCCCCAGGATTTCAGACCTTCACCCGCGGCAACATCACGCTGCATGCCTCGGATCACCCGGTCATCAACCTCGGCCTGACTCTGGGCAGCACCAATCAGACCGTCATCGTCAACACCGCGCCTCCGCAGCTTGACTTGGCCAATGCCTCGGTCAATACAACCATCGATACGGCGTCGGTGGCCAACCTCCCGCTGAATGGCCGCACCCCGGCTGCGCTCGCCGAACTCTCGGCCGGCGTGATCTCTACTGCTGCCCCTCAGCAGATTCACCCCTTTGACAACAACGCCGGCAACTCCTGGTCCATCGGCGGTACGCCCAATCAGACCAGCGAAGTGCTGCTCGACGGCTCGCCCGACGAAACCCTCCTCGGGTCGCTGGCCTTCAGCCCCTCGCAGGACAGCGTTGCCGAGGTCTCGGTTCAGCCCTTCGCCACCGACGCCTCCTTCGGCCACACCATCGGCGGCGTAATCAACCAGGTCACCAAGAGCGGCACCAACAACTTCCACGGCACCGCCTACGAGTTTGGCCAGATCTCCGGCATTGATGCCAACCTCTACTTCAACAGCGCCCCCTGGAACAAGGGCACGCAGAAGCCGCTGCCGGTCTTCCACTTCAACCAGTACGGCCTCACCTTCGGCGGGCCGGTCAGCGTGCCCAAGGTCTACAACGGCAAAAACAAGACCTTCTTCTTCTTTGCCTGGGAAGGCATGAAGGATTCCACGCCGGCCGAAACCACCCTGACCGTGCCCACCACCACCAGCGTGAGCGGCAGCCCCGGAACCGGCGGCGAAGCCAACGGCGACTTCTTCCAGATCCTGCAAGCGGGCTGCCCCAATGGCATCGCCAGCTACAGCAGCAACGGGACCGCCATGTGCGCCATCGACAGCAAGCACTCCAGTCCCTATGCCGATCCTTACCAGCTCTATGACCCGAATAGCAGCATTCAGACCGGCAGCAACATCACCCGTACGCCGATCTACCAGAACCAGCTCAAATCGGTTTATCCGACTCTGGATCCAGTGGGCTCGGCTTACCTGAAGCTCTTCCCGGCTCCGAATGCCACCGGCACATCGATGGGCCAGGAGAACTACATCAGCAACGCCCCCAGCGTCGACAACTACGACAATGAGTTCGGCCGCCTGGACTTCAACGTGGGATCGAACGACCACCTGTTCTTCGATATGCGCCACAACAACCGCGGACAGGTAAAGCAGAACTTCTTCGGCAACAACACCACCGGAACCACACTCACTCGCGAGAACTGGGGCACCTCGCTCGACAACGTCTACACGCTGAATCCGACCACCGTCTTCGATGCCCGCGTCAACTGGACGATGTTCGATGAGGCGCACGGCACTCCAGCCCAGAAATATAGCCCGCAGGACGTGGGTCTGCCCGCTTCTTTAGCCACCAACAGCACCATGGTGCAGTTGCCCTACGTCAACTTCGCCGCCAACGGTAGCTGCCAGAGCAACAGCTACATGTGCTTGGGTGGCACCGGCGCCTCCATGGATCCGGGCAGCAGCTACCAGGTCTTCGTCGACATGATCAAGATCCTGGGCAAGCACACACTCAAGGTCGGCTTCGACGGACGCCAGTACCGCTTGAGCGTTACCAACTACGGCGCTTCGGTCGGCTCCTTCACCTTCAACACCTCCTGGTTGAATGCCGGTTCCGGCGGCACCTCCAGCGCAATGGGGTTGGATCTCGCTGCGCTCGAGCTCGGCACGCCCTCCTCCGGCAGCTACGACCTGAATGCCCGTGGCGATTATCACCAGTACTACGTGGGCACCTTCGTCCAGGACGACTGGCATGTGTCGAATCGCTTGACCCTCAACCTCGGCCTCCGCTACGACATCAACACCCCATACGAGGAACGGCTCGGCAAGACCGTCAATGGCTTCAATCCGACTGCGGCGATCAACTACGCCAGCCCTGTTAATTTCACCCCCACCACCCAAACCGTCAACGGCCAGAGCTTCACCGTTGCCAGCATCAACCTGAACGGCGGCCTGAGCTTTGCCAACGGAAAGAACGGAGCGGCCTTCGCCACCAACAGCGGCTTCTTCAGTCCGCGCATCGGCTTCTCCTACGGGTTCAACGACAAGACCGTGATCCGCGGCGGCTTCGGCATCTTCGTCATGCCGGAGACCATGTCCAACATGAACTCCCAGGGCACCACCTCTTCCAACGCGCTCTCCAACCAGGAGGGCTTCAGCGCATCCACCTCCTATGTGGAGTCGACCAACGGAATCACCCCGACCACCTCTTGGTCGAATCCGTTCCCGAACGGTCTGACGCAGCCTGCCGGCTCCTCGCTCGGCGCAAACACCTTCCTGGGCTCGCCCTCGACGATCTACTTCCTTTCACCTTCCCAACACGACCCCTACTCCGAACGCTGGAACATCGGCGTGCAGCGCTCGCTCACCAGCAACTTGATGATCGAGGCTCTCTACGTGGGCAACCACGGCCTGCACCTGCCGGTCGGACAGCGCAACATCAACGCCATGCAGACGCAGTACCTTTCCACCGCTCCGTACTTTGACTTCAACCTCAACAAGGCCTATGGACAGAATGTCACCAACCCGTTCAAAGGCACGCTGGGAGCGACCAATACCACGGGCCTCAATACCTCCAGCCAGGTGAAGTTCAACAGCCTCATGGTTCCCTTCCCGCAGTTCGGCGGCAGTTCGGTCTACGAACAGAATTTGACCGTCGGCCAATCCTGGTTCGACTCCGCCATCATCCACGTCGAGCAGAGAATGGCCCACGGCCTGACCCTGACCGGCAACTACAGCTTCTCCAAGATGATGGAGTCCGACAGCTACCTCAACGATCAGGATTCCTTCCTGGAGCATCGCGTCTCGCCCTTCGACCACACCCACCACTTCACCGCGGGCGGCAGCTACCAGCTCCCCTTCGGACGGGGCAAGCTGTTCAGCTTGGGCAACAGCCGTCTGTGGGATGAGATTACCGGCGGCTTCGTCGTGAATGGAATCTACCAGTTCCAGTCCGGCGCTCCGGTCAACTTCACCGGGGATATCCCCTTGGCCGCGGGCATGACCGCGCGCGACATCAAGATCAACAACCGCGATGTCTCCCGCACCCCCGCGACCGCTGCTCTCAGCGTGGCCACCTTTGTCACCGGCGCCAATCCCAGCACCTGTACCGGCGTCTGCGACGGCACCGTGAACATCGGCGGCGGCGCCTATGTGAGCCACTACCGCACCCTGCCCTCCACCATGTCGTGGGTCCGCGGCGACGGCTACAACAACCTGGACGCCTCGCTGCTGAAGGACTTCCACTTCACGGAGTCGAGCTTCTTCCAGCTCCGCTTTGAGACCTTCAACACCCTCAACCACCCGACGTTCGCTCCGCCGAACGTCTCCAACGCAACCGCGAGCACCTTCGGCACCATCACTTCCACCACCAGCAACAGCCTGCCCCGCCAGATCCAGATCGGCGGACGTCTGGTGTTCTAAGCAACTGGTCCTAACCTTGAAGGGCAGCGCGGCCACCGCCGCGCTGCCCTTCGCTTTTGCGCACCATCCTTCTCGCCCTGCTTCGCGAGATGCCCCGCCCCCGCAGACGCTGAGAAGCGCAAAAAGGCGCCCGCCATCGGCGAGCGCCTTTTCCTTCCGGCCCTGATTGGGACCGCAGAACTCTACACGTTGTAGGTCGTGGACGAGACCCGCCCGCCATGCCCGGTCCAGTTGGTGTGGAAGAACTGGCCGCGCGGCTGGTCGAGCCGCTCGTAGGTGTGCGCGCCGAAGAAGTCGCGCTGCGCCTGCAACAGGTTGGCCGGCAGCCGGCTGGCGCGGTAGCCGTCGAAGAACGCCAGCGCCGTAGAGAACGCCGGCGTCGGCACCCCCAGCTTCACCGCGTGCGTAACCGCCTTGCGCCATGATGCCTGGTACTTGTTCACGAGGCCCGAGAAGTAGCGGTCCAGCAGCAGGTTGTCGAGTTGCGGATTCTTGCGGAACGCGTCCTTGATCTTGCTCAGGAACTGGCTGCGGATGATGCAGCCGCCCCGCCACATCAGCGCGATCCCGCCCATGTTCAGGTTCCAGCCGTACTCCTTGGCCGCCGCGCGCAGCAGCATGTAGCCCTGCGCATAGCTGATGATCTTGGAGCAGAACAGCGCCCGCCGCACGTCCTCAATGAATTTGGCCCGGTCGCCGACCTTGGGCGCCGACTTGGGCCCGCGCAGAATGCCGGATGCCTTCACGCGCTCGTCTTTGAGCGCCGACAGGCAGCGCGCAAACACCGACTCCCCGATCAGCGTTACCGGCTGGCCGGTATCGAGCGAGCTGATCACCGTCCACTTTCCCGTCCCCTTCTGGCCGGCCGTGTCCAGAATCTTGTCCAGCAGCGGCGCGCCGTCTTCGTCCTTCTTGGCAAAGATATGGCTTGAGATTTCGATCAGGTAGCTATCCAGCTCGCCCTGATTCCACTCGGTAAACACCGAGTGCAGTTCATCGGCGCTCAGGCCCAACCCATGCTGGAGCAGGTCGTAGGCCTCGCAGATTAGCTGCATATCGCCATACTCGATGCCATTGTGGACCATCTTCACGAAGTGGCCCGCGCCGTCCTCGCCCACCCAGTCGCAGCAGGGCACATTGTTGTCTACCTTGGCGGCGATCGCCTGGAAGATCTCCTTCACATACGGCCAGGCAGCCGGATTGCCCCCCGGCATAATCGAGGGACCGCGCCGCGCACCCTCCTCGCCGCCAGATACACCAGTGCCAATGAACAGGATGCCCTTCTCGGCCAGGTACTTGGTGCGGCGGTTGGAGTCGCTGAATAGCGAATTACCCCCGTCGATGATGATGTCGCCGGCCTCCAGGTGCGGCAGCAGGTGCTCGATCATCTGGTCGACCGTATCGCCCGCCTTCACCATCAGCATCACCCGCCGCGGGCGCGTGAGCAGAGCGGCAAACTCCTCCACCGAGTGCGCGCCAACCACGGCCGTGCCTTGGGCCTCGTTGGCAAGAAAATCATCGACTTTCGAAACAGTGCGGTTGAAGACCGCAATCTTGAAGCCGTGATCGTTCATGTTGAGGACCAGATTCTGGCCCATAACGGCAAGGCCGATCAGTCCGAGATCGCAGGACGCGTCAGGCATGGATTCTCTCCGTGGGGTAAAGATACACTCCTATTGTACCTAAGTGGTCAGACCTCTTGGAAAGGTATTTTCGCCAAGAGCGTGACACCGCTCCGGCAGTCGCTTTCCAGTCGGAATCTCTCGATTTCTACGCACCCTTTTTCCGCCTACAGAGTCTCACAGGTGCGGAGCTCGGCGGAGAAGAGCCCCCGGGAAAGAGCCGCGGTATGCAGAACCTCCGGCATCCGTGCGGTCTTATTGTTCTTGTTGCCCTGCTGCTGGGTCTTGGCGGCCCGGTCAGAGCGCAATCCACTGACATTCAAAGCCTGATCGCCGCCGGCAGGTTGGACGAGATGCGCTGGCCGAACTTCGCCTCCGCCCGGCCGCTGCTGCAACAGCTTTATCAACCCAAGGGCTTTGCTCCCCTCTGGCTCAACGGACCGCAGCCCAAGCCAGTCGCGCTCTCCCTGATCGGCACCTTTCAGCGGGCCGGCGACGAGGGCCTTGATCCCGAAGACTACGACGCCTCCCGCTGGACGGCTCGCCTTGCAGCTTTGAAGCAGTCGGCCGCCGCCCAGGCGCGCTTCGATGTGGCCCTGAGCGTGAGCGCCATGCGTTACGCCTCCGCCCTGCACCGCGGCCGCGTCAATCCGCAGTCCATCCACCGAACTGCCTTTGATACGAAGCCATTCGACCCAGCGGCATTCCTGCGCGACCGGCTTCTTGCGTCGGCCGATCTGCCCGCCGCGCTGGCCTCAGTCGAACCGCCCTTCGCCGCCTATCGCCGTACCAGGCAGGCGCTCCTGCGCTATCTCCAACTGGCGCGGATCGATGACGGCGAGAGGCTGCCGCTCCCGCGCAAGACCGTCGATCCCGGCCAGACCTACCCGGGCGTGCCTCGTCTGATCCGCCTGTTACGCCTGCTGGGCGATCTGCCCCCAGGAGCCACGGTTTCTCCAGACGCACAGACCTATGACGTAATGCTGTCCGACGCGGTCAAGCGCTTCCAGCGGCGTCACGGCCTGGAAGCGGATGGCCGCCTCGGCGCCGCCACCATCCTGCAATTGAATGTGCCGCTCCAGCAGCGGGTCCAGCAGCTCCAACTCTCCCTGGAACGCTGGCGCTGGCTGCCGGCCGGCATCTCCGGCCCCGCCATCTTCGTCAATATCCCCGACTTCCGGCTGCGCGCCGTCGACCGCTCCGGCATCGCGCTGGACATGCGCGTCGTAGTCGGCAGAGCGATGCGCACGCAGACCCCGGTCTTCTCCGCGAAGATGACGCACGTCATCTTCCGGCCCTACTGGAACGTGCCGCGCTCCATCCTGCGAAACGAGATTCTTCCCGCAACGCAGCGCGACCCCGCCTATCTCGCCAGCAAAGGCTTCGAGGTCACCACCTGGGATGGAGAGATCGTCAGCACTGGCCCCGCCTCCGACAGCGTGCTTGAGCAACTCCAGCAGCGCAGGCTGACGGTCCGGCAGCGGCCCGGCCCCGGCAACTCTCTTGGCTTCGTTAAGCTGATGTTCCCCAACGAGAACAATGTCTATCTGCACGACACGCCCGCGCGAAGCCTGTTCGCCCGCGCGCGGCGCGACTTCAGCCACGGCTGCATCCGCGTGGAGAAGCCGGCCGAGCTCACCGCCTGGGTCCTGCGCGACAATCCCGGTTGGACGCTGGAGAAGGTGCAACAGGCCATGCAGGGCGGCAACAACAACGTCACCGTCCACCTCGCAACCCCCGTGCCGGTCTTCATCGTCTACGGAACCGCGCTCGCCTATGAGAACGGCGAAGTTCACTTCAGTGACGACATCTACGGATTCGATTCCCGGCTGGCGGCGGCGCTGGCTCGCGGGGATGCCTACCAGTAGCTACCAGCGCCGGACGCGGCCCACATCCACGTGCACGAAGGCCGAATGCGGATAGTAGCCGACCCCGCCGCGATGCAGGGCCAGCGCGGCATCGCGCAGGCGCGCGGTGGAGACGCCCTCTACCCGTATGTCGATCGCCATCGCCTGCATGTGCAGGCTGTGCACGGCCACATGGTGCCCGGTGCTGTGCAGAAGATTGTTGGTCCACGGCGTGCGATAGCCGCAGATCACGTCGATCTCGCCCTGCGGCCTGCCCAGCGCGATCAGCAGATCGTGCAGCAGATCGAAGACCCGCGGATCATACGTGTGGATCTGGCCGGTACGGCGGTCGCGCAGATAGCTGTTCAGGCGCGCCAGTGATTGCGGATCGTAGCCGTTGGCGCTTCGATACACGAGGTCGAGGCGCTTGCCGGTGTGCAGATCCAAGAAGCGCAGCTCGTAAGGATTGGGTTGAGCCGCGTTGCTGCTCAAGTGAGCGGAAACACCACGTGCCGATCCGAAAGCTGCGAACCAGGCCAGGGCAACGGTGAGGCAGAAAATTCTGCGTGCAGGAGGCAAAATCGAGGACTCCGGGGAAGAGATGGAGTGCCAGCAGAAGGAATGAGCTTTTATTGTACCCGGACTGGCCCTTGCGTTGCCGTTCCCGCCAGAAGCTTTGACTTCCCTTTCCACCCCGTTTATAACCGTCTATGTCACGAAAATTGCTTTCATGACACGGCATCTGCGCCTTGCGCGCAGTCACACATCACTGTTATCGCCCAGGATGCTCGGGAAGGCGGTGAAATTCCGCCACTGCCCCGCAACTGTAAGCGCCCTGCCATCGCGCTGCTTTCGGCGCGTTTTTCGGCAGCGGTTCAGCCCTCGCTCGTTTCGCTTCCGCCAACGAGCACCAGCCACTGAAGATGCGAGCTTCGGCTCCGCTTTGGGAAGGCGGTTGAACCAGGCGCAAGTCAGGAGACCGGTCCTCGGCGCCTTCAACCGCTTTCCGTTCCGAGGGGAACGAAGGAGCTTGGTATGCCCGTGTTCCATCTTCCTGGCGCAAGAAGATTCTCTGCCGCCGCGCGCGCCCTTGGCGCTCTCCTGCTCGCAGTCTCTGCCGCCCTTGCTTCAGCCGCCACCGTAAACGGCGTGGTCACCGACGCCTCCGGCGCCCGCATTCCCGGTGCCCGGGTCACCCTGATCAGCAAAGGCGCCGTCGTTGGCGAGGCGGTCACCCGTCCCGACGGCAGTTTCCAGGTCACCACCGGCTACGCCGGCCGCTTCTTCCTGGTCGTCTCCGCCCCCAGCTTCCGCCAGCTTCACACGCCCAATTTCTATGCCGGCCAGTTGGATGCGGTACAACGCGACATCGTGCTCGAGCCGCAATGGGTGCGCCAGTCCATCGTCGTCACCGCCACCGGCACCCCAACTCCTCAGCCCCAGACCAGTTCTTCCACCACCGTGCTCTCTGCGCAGGATCTCGCCCGGCACATCTCGCTGGTAGACGCGCTGCGCCAGGTTCCAGGCGCATTCGTCGTGCAGGACGGCGAGCGCGGCGCGCAGAGTTCCGTCTTCCTCCGCGGCGGCGACTCGCGCGACACCATGGTGCTGCTCGATGGCGTCTACGCCACCGATCTCGGCGGCGGCTTCGACTTCGGACCCTTCGCCAACACTGCCTTGGAAAGCGCAGAAGTCTACCGCGGTCCCGACTCCAACCTCTACGGCGGCAACGCCGACAGCGGCGTCATCAGCCTCACCACGCCGCACGGAACCACCAGCTTCCCCTCGCTGCAGTTGGCTGGCGAGACAGGCAACTTCAACACCTCGGGCGAGCGCATCAATCTTTCCGGCGCGCGCGGCAAGTACGATTACCTGGGCGCCTATAGCTGGTTCCAGACCGACAATTCCCTGCCCCGCGATCCGTTTCACCAATCCACCGCCGCCGCCAATTTGGGTTGGCAGCCCACCGGCTCAACCCAGATCCGCGCCGTCGCCCACTACAACACCGATGCCTCCGGCGTTCCGAATGCCTGGGATTTCTACCACGTGGCCGACGACGTGACCCAGAAGGACCAGGACATCTATCTCAGCGGGTCGCTCGATAACCAGACCACCGCCGGCTTCCACAACCGGTTCCTGTACGGCCTCACCCGCAAACGCGAGCAGGCCCACCACTGGAACCAGCAGGGCAGCGGAACCTTCGATGCCTACGGAGACAGTTACGGAGACGTGGTCACCATCACCGGGGCCAACGGCTACTCTGCCACCGGCCAGGCCCTGCTTGACTACGCGGGCACCTACCCCAACACCTACCAGATCGTCTCCAACCGCGATCAGTACATGTACCAGGGCGACCTCACCTGGACCCAACATCTGACCGGGCTCATCGGCTTTCGCTATGAGCGAGAGCGCGGAGCCGACCCTGGCAGCTTCTATCCTTCTGTCGAGCGCAATAACTACGAGTACCTGGCCTCCGTGCACGGCGACTTCAAGAGCCGTTTCTACTACACCCTCTCCGGCGGCATCGAGCACTACTCACTCTTCGGCACCCACGCTTCGCCCCATGGCGGCTTCTCCTACTACATCCTTCGCCCCCGCAACGGCGTCTTTAGCGGCACCCGCATCCTCTTCAACTTCGCGCGCGGTGTCCGCGAGCCCTCGCTCACGGACCAGTTCTACTCGCTCTACAGCTTCCTCCAGCAGAATGGCGGTCAAAGCACCATCGACCAGCTCCACATTGCGCCGCTCGACACCCCGGAGAACCGCGCCTACGAGGGCGGCGTGGAGCAGAACTTCCTGTCGGAGCACATCGTCTTCCGCACCACCTTCTTTCACAACGAGTTCGGCCGCCAGATCGAGTATGTAGGGCTCAATCTCATTCCCGAACTTCTGCCCAACCTCTCCCCCGCCCAGCAGAACCAGCTCGAGCAGTTTCTGCAAGCCAACGGCGCCTACGAGCTGAGCATCAACAGCGAAGCCTATCGCTCGCTCGGAGTTGAAACCAGCGTTGAATCCGGCATCGGACGCAGCCTCTTTCTGCGCGGCGGCTACACCTATCTCGACTCCGTCGTACAGCGCTCCTTTACCAACTCCGACGCGGCCTTGCTTGGCCCTATCCCAACCTTCGACGGCATCCCAGTCGGTGCCTACTCGCCGCTCCAGGGCGCACGTCCCTTCCGCCGCCCTCCGCACACCGGCTTCTTCTCCGCCACCTGGGCCGGCAGCCGCATCAACGGCCTCTTCACCGCCGCATTCGCCAGCCGCTCCGACGATTCCACCTTCCTTGAGAATGCCGCCTACGGCCCGAACCCGAACGCGCTGCTGCTGCCCAACCGCAACCTCGATTTCGGTTATGCGCAGCTCGGTATCGGCGGCAGCTTCCGCCTGCTCAGCTTCCTCACCCTCACCGCGCAGGCCAACAACCTGACCTCGGACCAGCACATCGCCCCCATCGGCTACCCCAGCCTGCCCTTCAACTTCCTTACCGGGCTGCGCGTCGACTGGGGCATGCGCCGCAAGCCGTAACGGCCGCGTACCCTTCGCGCCGCAGAAGAAACCAGGCGCCGGACCTTCTACCGAGGTTCGGCGCCTTGTCTTTCGGAGCCGAATCTCCGGCACCACTCTTTCGGAAGAGCTCCGCCGTAATTCGTCCCCCACGATCCACAGAGAGCGCACCTTTGACGTCAAATTTGTGATCTAGCTCACACCTGGCCGTGCGTTCGCGCACATCTCGCCTTCGCCGGCTCCGATAGGTTCCAAGGCAAGGAATATCTCAATCACAATGCGCGGTCCTGTGCCAGTCGGCAGGACTGCGTCGTTTTGTTGCATGGTTCGCCTTGCCAGCGGTGGTCTACCGCTCGAAGGCGGCCGCTCAGGAACGCACGTCTGTTCGCATTTGGGAGCGCCAAAATGACCCTCGTTCGCCTGCGGCTCGGCACCTTCTGCCTGGCCCTTTTTTCTCTGCTCGCCTTTGCCGTCACACCGGCTGTTGTTGCACAGTCCACAACTCAGGGCGCCATCTCCGGCACCGTGATGGATCCCACCGGAGCCGCCATTGCCGGCGCCACCATCACCATCACCAATCCCTCCACAGGCTTCTCGCAGAACCTGGTGAGCAATGAAAGTGGTTCCTTCACTGCTCCGCTGCTCGAGCCGGGCACCTACTCCGTGCTCGTCTCCGCGCCCAGCTTCGCCACTTATCACGCCGACAATGTGGTCGTCATCGTAGGACAGACCACAAGCCTTCTGTCGCATCTGGCCCTGGCTTCTTCCACGGCGCAGGTGGTGGTCAGCGAACAAACGCCGGCCATCAATCTTCAGTCGCCCGACTTTGGCGGCACGCTGGATATGGCCGCGCTGCAATCGATCCCCGTCAACAACCGGCGCTGGTCCAGTCTGGCCATGGAGACTCCGGGCGTGGTCTCGGATGCCAACGGCTACGGGCTGGTCAGTATCCGCGGCATCAGTCCGCTGATGAACAATGTCGAGATTGACGGCGCCGACGACAACCAGGCCTTCTTCTCCGAGGAGCGCGGCCGCACCCGCGAAGCCTATTCCACCTCGGGCGCCGCAGTCCGCGAGTTCGCCGTCAACACGGGCGTGTACTCCGCCCAATATGGCCGCGCCGCAGGCGGCGTCATCACCTCCGTTACCAAAAGCGGCACCAACCACATCCACGGACAGGCCTACTTCTGGGATCGTCAGAGCAACTGGGCTGCCTTCAATAACTATTCGAAGATCACCAGTTTTGTGAACGGCGCCAACGTCAGCCAATCGGTGAAGCCCGAGGACCTGCGCAAGATCTACGGCTTTACCGCCGGCGGTCCGCTCATCAAGGACAAGCTCTTCTGGATTTACACCTTCGATCAGCACACCCACGTCTTCCCCGTGATCGGCGTTCCCTACGATCCGGCGAAGTTCTACACCCTGCCAACCGCTGTCCTCTCCGGAGGCGAAAGCTGCAACGCTACAAACGGGCGGCTCAGCGGCACCGCTGCCTCCGTCAATGACGCCATGGCCTGCGCGCTGGCGGCACGCCAGAAGATCACCTACACCCAGGCGGCGTACGACTGGGCAGCCCTCACCGAGGGCAGCGGCAACGTGGACCTGGCCAACTATCCGGGCGCCAGCGCCATCAGCGACCTCGGCCTGAACTCCGACATCGGGCAAGTGCCGCGCTTCGGCTACCAGGAAATCAACATGCCGAAGCTCGATTGGCAGATCAACCCCACCAATCACTGGAGCATTCTCTTCAACCGGCTGCGCTGGGACTCGCCCGGCGGCGTGCAGACGACCACTCCGGACCACTATGCCCAGGATGCCCAGGGCAACGACTTCGTCAAGCTGGACTACGGCGTTACCGAACTCACCAGCATGATCACCTCCAACATCAGCAATCAGTTGCTCTATCAGTACAGCCGCGAATTGGATGACGAGGGCCAGCAGGCATTCACCAATTACACCAAAACCGACATCACGGGTCCGGGCGGCAACGTTCCCCAACTCGAGGCCGGCTACTATTACGGCTTTGACGCAGGCTCCATGTACTACGAGCATCGCCCCGCGTTTCCCGACGAGCGCAAATGGCAGGTCGGCGACATCGTGTATTGGAACAAGGGCAATCACAGCCTGAACTTCGGCGTGGACATCGTTCATAACTACGACCTGATGAACAGCCTCTACAAGAACAATGGAGACTTCAGCTATAACTATGTCGGCAACTACTTCAACGATCTGCTCAACTTCAAGAACGGACAGAATCCAGCCGGCGGCTACGGCTGCGACAAGTACGGTTCGGAAAATGCTTTCTACAAGAGCGGATATCAGGGGGTAACCGGCTCCTATCCCTGCTATTACGACTTCGTGCAAGGATTCGGAACTCCGAACTTCGCCATTGCGACGCTGGACACCGGCCTGTTTGTTCAGGACAACTGGAAGGTGAGCCCGCGCCTGACGCTGGAGTTAGGTCTGCGCTGGGACAAGGAGTACCTGCCCAGCCCCTCGTCCAATCTCACCTCCGCTACCGGCAGCTTTGTCCCCTATCCGGGCCTGACCAATCACCCCAGCGATAACCGTGCCTTCGGACCGCGCGTTGGCTTCGCCTACAACATCTACGGCTCCGGCGAAACCGTCCTGCGCGGCGGCTGGGGCATGTACTACGGCCGCATCACCAACGGCACCCTGGAGAACACACTGCTCGGCACGGGCAGCCCCAACGGACAGTACTCTGTGCCTTGGTACCCCAACACCGCCAACGCGCCGACCTATCCGAATGTCTTCGCCGCCGGCTCCTCTTCAGCCAAGCCAGCTTCCTACTATCTGGCCCACGATCTCAAACTCCCTGAAGTCCAGGAGTACGACCTGGCGCTACAGCAGGGCTTCGGCAGAGGAACGGTCTTCTCGTTGAGCTTTCTGGGAGCGCTCGGTCGCGAACTGCCCAACTTCCTGGACATGAACCTCAATCCCCAAACCACCGTCACAACGTTTACCGTAGCGAGCGATGACAAGGGGATGGGCCCGCTGGGCCCAAGCGGATCCACCCTCCAGGTTCCGGTCTTCACCGGCTACGGCAACACCAACCTCTTCGGTTCCGCGGCCACCAGCTATCAGGCCATCACCGAAGTCGTGAGCAACATCAACTCCAACTACAACGCGCTGGTGGCAGAGATTCTGAATCGCTCGTTCCACAACCTCCAGTTCGACGCCAACTACACCTGGGCTCATGCTCTGGATTACTCGCAGAATGCTCTCTCTCAGGGCGGGACCAATAGCTGGTACGACCCTTACGGCAATGCGCGCGTCAACTACGGCAACTCCGCCTACAACGTGCCCAACCGTTTCGTGGGCTATGTGCTCTATAACTTCCCGGGCATTCACGCGGCCAATCCGCTCAAATGGGTGATGAACGGCTGGAGCCTCAACGATACCTTCCAGATGCAGAATGGCCTTCCGTTCACTGCGGGGGTTAGCGGCAAGCCCAACGGCGGCATCGGCGCCGATCTGAATGGCGGCGCCGGCAGCGCCCTCATTCCCATGGTCGGCTACAACACCTATCGATACCCGCGCCACGTCGTGGATGATGCCCGTGTGCAAAAGTCCTTCGGCTTCGAGGGCGGCCGCAGCCTCGAATTGAGCGTCAACGCCTACAACGTAGCCAACCACCAAAACGTCACCAGCTTTGTGGCCAGCTACCTGTACAGCTTGTCGGGGACCACGCTCACCTACACGGGCAAAGACGGACTCAACACCTTCATGGTGCCCAACAACTCCAACAACAGCGGCTTCCTGTACACGCCGCGTCAAATTGAAATCATCGGCCGCGTGAACTTCTAACCGGAACGCAAAGAGCCTCCACCCATCGCGCCACGCAACCGCGCGATGAGTGGAGGCTCTTTTTTTGCGAAACAGTGCAACAGGAAACGGCGTGCCCTGTCGGGGACCTTTGGCTGCCAGCGACTATTGCGGCGTCCTA
>DAIDLI010000158.1 GCA_027449545.1 Acidobacteriaceae bacterium
CATCGCGAAAATGAAGATGGGGTCCCTGCGGATCACAATCAATTCTGATGATCGCAGGGTATTTGACCTTGTCTTTCTCAGGAATTCTGTTGGGTTGACGCCGAGGGTTTGTAGGCCCGTAATGAAATGAGAAGTGTTCCCGATGCCCCGGCTGTTGCTTGCCGCCGATCCGGACACCTGATGCCCACCATCTCTCCTTCACATAGGCATAGAATCCATCGGGAAAAACGATTGCCCAATCCATGTTCCATGGCGGAGAGTTGGGGCGAATCGTTGGTCTGTAAAAGGGTCCTATTTCTTCCCAGGAGGGATCGATCTGAAACTTTGCGTATTCCCGATATAGCCTCGCCTCGTAATCGGAGAAGAGCATTTTACGCAGCGAGGCGATCCAACACGTCGTGGCAGTTCTTCAAGGACTTGCCCGCTTGAGAGCGCGAATAGGGCTGAACCCTTGCGGCATTCCTCAGCGCTCGACGCTGCTCGATAAGATACAGCCACTCCACAGCGTCATCCTCATCGAGCTGAGATACCGGCTGCTCCATCTGAACAAAATCCTCGCTGGTCATCTGGGACCGCTCTTCAAAACCAGCAATAGCGCGATTGATTTCGTCCAATGTCGGTGGTGTGAGTTTCTGGATGGGCATAGTGAACCCCAATCGATCCTTCGTGTTGCAGCTGTGCGAGTGACGTTTCCCGGTCAGACGCCGACACCCAAATTGGATGCGTCACTGTACGCGAGGTTACAGGGACCATCATTCTATCGGCAAAGCATTTCACAGCGCCACTATTAATTATGCCTGATGCCCCCAAAATCATTTGCAGCCAATACCGTAATGGAATACAACACTCCGAGCATGTGATAGAAGTCACTCGCCCCAATGATTCCATTCAGTTTGTTCTTCGGAACAGGCGGCTCACCCATCATCTTTCCCCTCCTTCCCATCCGCGACCCAGGAATGCCCCATCCAAGCCGCGCCGTCTGCTCTCGCGCAGGGAGATCCAGAATAGCCCAGGGCGGGAGGCCTGGATCACCGGTCCCGCCGTCCCTGCGGGATGCACCGTTGGCAGACCTGAGTTGACACTGCTAACAAATTCTCCGTAAAATTGGAGCAGGATCGTTCCCTCTTGCTTTGAGGTAAGTTTTTCATATACAGCAGGTTAGGGACAGAACGGCGGCTCGGCCGCTGGGTGCGGCGCCGGAGCTCCGGAGAGCAGGAACAATGCCCGAGGTTCGTCTGAGCCCGCGCGAGCGGCTGGTACTGAACGCCATCATCGAGCTGTACATCGCCACCGGCGAGCCGGTCGCCTCGCAGGGGGTGGCGCGGTTTTTTGAGAACCGCGAAGGCCTCAGCTCGGCCACGGTACGCAATGTGATGGCGGCGCTCGGCGAAGTGGGCCTTCTCGAACAACCGCATACCTCGGCCGGCCGCGTGCCTATGCCCTCGGCCTTCCGCTTCTACGTGGAGCAGCTTACGCAGAGCGGCCGGGTGGCGGCCGGCGCGGCAGAGCCTCTGGCCCAGTTCCCGGCGCTCACCGAGGCGCGGCGCGGGCAGATCGAAGACAGCTTCAGCGGCGTGGCCTCCCGCAATGAGTACCTGGAGCGCACCTCGCATGTGCTGGCGCTGCTCTCGAGCGGACTGGGCGTGGCGCTGGCCAGCCCCGCGGAGACCCAGGTGCTGGAGCACATTCATTTTTCGCGGCTGGCGTCGGGCAAGGTGCTGGCGGTGCTGGTGACCCAGGCCGGCACGGTACAGGATCGCGCTCTCTTGCTGGACCGCGACCTGTCGCATGTGGAGCTGGAGACTGCCGCGCGGTATCTCAACGAGAACTTTCGCGGCTGGCAGGTGGAGAAGATTCGCGCCGAAGTGGCGCGCCGTTTTGAAGTGGAGCGAGAGGCTTACCGGCAGTTGCTGGCCTCGATCCAGGAGTTGTGCAGCAAGGGGGCGCTGGCCGCTGCGGACACCACCCCGGCCATCTTCATCGATGGCATCGCCAACCTGATCGCGGCGGAGCAGGATCGCGACCGGCTGCGGCAGATGATGCTGGCGCTCGAAGCCAAGCAGCGCCTGGTGGAACTGCTGAATGCATATGTGGATGGCCGCCAGCAGGAGGTGCGGGTTGTGGTGGGGCTGGATGAGGCTTCGCCCGCGATGCAGGATCTGGTGCTGATCGGCGCGCCGGCGCGGCTGGGCAACGACAGCCTGGGCACGGTCGCTGTGATTGCACCCACCCGCATCCAATATCAGGAGATGATCCAGGCGGTCAGTTATATCGCGCGGCTTTCGGAACGCATTCTGGAATCTCCTGCCGACTAGCACCGGCCGGAGATTCCGGCCCTGCACACAGAGCATAGATTCGCGAAGGACCTGCCGCCGCAGACAGGGGATACAGGCGCCGCATGGAATGGAGAAGACGCAGAACGATGGCAGATAAGGACAAAGCGACAGTGATGGACGAAGCAGCAAAGGCGGGCGAGGCAATCGATCCCGCAACCGAACTGCCGGTGCCCGATGCAGACGCGGTCGCCGCGCCCGAAGGCGCGGAGCCGCAGGCAGCCGCGGAGTTGGGACAGGTCAGCAAGACGGAGTACGAGCAGATCAAAGGCGAGCGCGATCAGCTTCTGGACCGGCTGGCGCGGCTACAGGCCGAATTCGACAACGCCCGCAAGCGTGCCGAGCGCGAGAAGGCCGACTTTCGCGACTTTGCCACCGGCAACGTGGTGGAACAGTTTCTGCCCGTGCTCGACAACTTCGAGCTGGCGCTGAAGGCCACCGGCTCCGCCGAGCAGTTGCGCTCGGGCGTCGAGTTGATCGTCAAACAGATGCAGGAAGTGCTGGCCAAATTGCAGGTGACGCCGGTGCCCACGGTGGGTGAGGAGTTCAACCCGCACGTGCACGAAGCGCTGGGCACGGTGGAGCGCGACGACATTCCCGACCACCACGTGGCCGAGGAGATTCGCCGCGGTTACAGGATTCGCGAACGGCTGCTGCGTCCCGCCATGGTGCGCGTGGCCAGCAATCCGAAACAGGTCAACGAGTAAAGGGGTTCGTTGTCGGTGAACAGCGGTCAGTCGCGTTCTGCAAGCACGCTGGAATCGTAACTGGTAACCGACCGCTGACAACTGAGAACTGTTTTAATAATGAGTGTGAGCAAAGCTGATTACTACGAGGTACTGGGTGTTGCACGCGACTGCAGTGAGCAGGAGCTGAAGAGCGCCTATCGCAAACAGGCGCTCAAGTATCACCCGGACCGCAACCCGGGCGATCGCAGCGCCGAAGAGAAGTTCAAGGAAGCCAGCGAGGCCTACCAGGTGCTGAGCGACGCCGATAAGCGCGCCGCCTACGACCGCTACGGCCACGCCGGCGTGAGCGGAGCCGGGGGCTTCCCGGGCGGCCCGTTCGCCGGCGGCCCTTTCGCGGGCGGCGTGGACATCGGCGACATCTTCGGCGATCTCTTCGGGGAGATGTTTGGCGGCGGAGCAGGGCAGCGCGCCTCGCGGCAGCAGCGCGGCGACGATCTGCGCTTCGACCTCGCCATCGATTTTGAGGACGCATTTTTCGGCACCGAGACCGACGTAAAGCTGCGCCGCCTGGAGGTCTGCCAGACCTGCGGAGGCCGCGGCAGCGCCTCGGGCCGCGGGCCCAGCACCTGCAGCCACTGCGGCGGACGCGGCCAGATTCGCTTTCAGCAGGGCTTCTTCTCTGTGGCGCGCACCTGCGCGGCGTGCAGCGGCACCGGCCAGGTGATTACCGATCCTTGCCCGACGTGCCGCGGCGAAGGCCGCTCGGCCGCCGAAGTGAAGGTACATGTGAAGGTGCCGCCGGGTGTGGAGGAAGGCACGCGTATCCGCTATGGCGGCGAGGGCGATGCCGGCCGTGCCGGCGGGCCCAAGGGCGATCTCTACATCGTGCTCTCCATCCGGCCGCACGACTTTTTCGAGCGCCAGGGGTACGACCTGCACTGCGCCATCCCCATCAGCTTTCCGCAGGCCACCCTCGGCGACGAGTTCGAGATCGCCGGAGTTGATGGACCGGTGAATATCAAGGTCCCCGAAGGTACGCAGAGCGGGCGCGAGATTCGCATCCGCGGCCGCGGCGTTCCGCACCTGAACGCGCGCGGCGCCGGCGACCTGGTAGTCAAGGTCATTGTGCAGATTCCTCGTAAGCTCACCCGCGCGCAGAAGGAGTTGGTGCAGAAGCTGGGCGAGACCATGACCGTGGACAACAAGCCCTCCGCTCCCAGCCTGCTCGAGAAGATGAAGGACCTCTTCAGCTAGTAGTGCGAGTCCGGGTGCCCCAGGTCTCGACTCTGAGACCTGGGAGACCACCAAGCCTCGTGGCCGGCAACCGACCGCCCGCCGCACCGCAGGCGCCGCGTTGTAATCTGTTTGCCATGGCGCGGAGCAACCGGGGACATCCCCTGCGCTGGTTGTTCGACTCGGACTGCGGAGCGCGGGACCGCCTGATTCCGCGCTGGCTGTTCCTGCGCGCGCTCGCGCTCATCTACTTCTCGGCCTTCTTCTCACTGCTCTTTCAGATTCGCGGACTCATCGGTCCTGAAGGCATTCTGCCCGCCCACGAGTACCTCGCCGCGGTAAGCGGCGCGCTGGGCGCCAGGCGCTACTGGTTCGCGCCCTCGCTCTTCTGGATCTCTTCGACGAACGCCGCGCTGATGGCCATCACCTGGATGGGGCTGATTGCCTCCGTGATCGCGTTCGTCAACCTCTGGCCCCGCCTCAGCTTTCTCATCAGCTTCATTTGCTTTCTCTCCTTCGTGGGTGCGTCGGGCGTCTTCTCCAGCTATCAGTCTGACGGCATGCTGCTCGAGGCGGGGTTTCTTGCCCTGTTCTTCGCACCCGCGGGACTATGGCCAGGGTGGGGCGGCGCAGCCAGCCCGCCCGCGCGCGCCAGTCTCTGGCTCCTGCAGTGGGAGTGGTTTCGCATCTACTTCGAATCGGGGCTCGTGAAGCTGCTCAGCGGCGATCCGGAGTGGCGTCACCTCACTGCGATGGATCAGTACTACCAGAATGGCCCTCTGCCCACATGGATCGGCTGGTACGTGCAGCACTGGCCGCACGGCTTCCAGGTCTTTACCGCCGGCGCAACCCTGGTGATGGAACTGGGCCTGGTCTTCATGCTCTTCCTGCCCCGCCGCGTGCGCATCGTATGCTTCTTCCTCGTCACGCCCTGGGAGATCGGCGTCATCCTCACGGCCAATTACGCATTTCTCAACTACCTCGTCCTCGCGCTCGGCATCCTGCTGCTCGATGATAAGTTCCTCCGCCCGCTCGTGCCCGCACGCTTTCGCCCGTCCGAATCATCGAGTGTTCCAGGTCTCGCTGCCGAGACCGGGGAGACCCCAGCGTTGCCCCGTCCGCGCAGGCTACTTCATCTCTCTTTCGTAGCCGCCTCCGCGTTCTTCCTCACCTGGATCGCCTACGACACTACTGCCGAGCTGATCGCCATTGCCGCACAACGCAACGTGCTGCCCACGCAGCCGGTCGCCGTGCTCGATCCCTTCCGCATCGCCAACCAGTACGGCCTCTTTGCGGTCATGACCCGCGGCCGTTACGAGATCGAGTTCCAGGGCTCCAACGACGGCCAGAACTGGACGGCCTATCCGTTCCAGTACAAGCCGCAGGCGTTGAACAAGGCGCCCGGCATCTATGCGCCCTACCAGCCTCGCTTTGACTGGAATCTGTGGTTCGCCTCGCTGGGCGATTGGCGGCAGAACCAGATCGTGCCGCTTACTGAAGAGCGCCTGCTCGAAGGCGATCCTCAGGTCCTGGCGCTCTTCGCCGGCAATCCCTTTCCGCAGGAGCCGCCGCGTTATGTACGCGCTGTCCTGTGGCAGTACTGGTTTACAACCACGGCCGAGAAGCGTCTTACCGGCAACTGGTGGCGGCGATCGTATCTCGGCCTCTACGCGCCGGTGCTGACGCCCGGTCCGGACGGAAGATTTGAGGCGGTGGAGATGCCCGGCGAACTACCGCCCCACGATTGAACATGGTCAGCCACCCCAGCTCTCGATATTGAGACCTGGGAGACCACGAATACTTGGGAATGCGCTCGAGCATGGAGGAGGGAACCACGAAGCGCGCCAGCATCATCGGATCCGGACCCAATGGGCTTGCCGCCGCGATTGTGCTGGCGCAGGCAGGGCTGCACGTCGACGTGTATGAGGCGGAAGCCGAGCCCGGCGGCGCAGCGCGCACCCTGCCGCTCACGCTGCCCGGTTTTCTGCATGACTTCGGTTCCGCCGTGCATCCTCTTGCGATCGGATCGCCTTTTTTCTCTTCGCTGCCGTTGCAGCAGTTCGGACTGGAGTGGGTGCATGGGGAAGCCCCTCTGGCCCATCCACTCAACGATGGCACTGCGGTAGTGCTGGAGCGGGACCTTGGCCAAGCCGAGCATGAGCTGGGCCGCGACGGCCAGGCATGGCGCGCGCTGATGCAGCCGCTGGCGGACACCTGGCAGCAATTCGCCGAAGATGCACTGGCTCCGCCGCTGCACGTCCCACATCACCCGCTGCGCATGGCGCAGTTTGGCGCTGCTGCGATGCAGCCGGCACGCATGCTCGCGCAGGCCAGGCTCAACACGCAGCGGGCGCGGGCTCTCTTCGCCGGCATCGCCGGCCACTCCTTCATGAGCTTCGATCAACCGCTGAGCTCGGCCATTCCCCTGGTGCTGGGCGCAGCGGCGCACGCGGTGGGCTGGCCGGTTCCGCGCAGCGGCGCACGCGCCATCTCCCACGCGCTCATCGGCTATCTCGAATCACTCGGCGGCACGGTGCACACCGGGCGTCGAATCGATGCAGAGGGCTTCCGCGAACTGGAAGCAGCGAGCGAACTGGTGCTGTGCGACCTGACGCCGCGCCAGTTGATCGCCCTCGCCGCGGACAAGCTCAGCGTGGACGACCGCATTGCTCTGGCGGAGTTTCGCCTCGGTCCCGGCGTCTTCAAGCTCGACTACGCGCTCTCCGAGCCGGCCCCCTGGCGCGCTCCGGCATGCCGCCGCGCCATTACCCTGCACCTTGGCGGCAACTTCGACGAGATCGCCGCCGCGGAGCACGATGTCCTCCACGGCCGCACGCCCGAGCGCCCGTTCGTATTGGCCGTGCAGCCCACGCTCTTCGATTCCGCGCGCGCGCCCCAGGGCAAGCACATTCTGTGGGCCTACTGTCACGTGCCCAACGGTTCGCCCATGGACATGACCGAGCGCATGGAGCGGCAGATCGAGCGCTTCGCTCCCGGGTTTCGCGATTGCGTGCTGGCCCGCCACGTCTCCACACCGGAGACGCTGGAGGCGATGGATGCCAACCTGATTGGCGGCGACATCTCCGGTGGGGCGATCAACCTGCGCCAGTTTTTCCTGCGTCCTACGCGGCGCACCTACGCGACCAGCCACCCCAAAATCTTTCTCTGCTCGTCTTCCACGCCGCCGGGGCCAGGCGTGCACGGCATGTGCGGCTATCACGCCGCCAGGTTGGCACTGCGCAGGCTGAGCAACGCCTGAGGCGCGAGCTCCAGGCAGCTCGCGCACGGGCGCCTCATTCGAACGGCACCGCCTGCGTGCTTCGTGCTTGCGTAATTTCGACCGCGTTTTCCGCAATGTGCACAGGCCGGGCGGTGTTGCTTCTCTGTGCAGGGCGCGACAATGGGATCAACCATCGGAGAGAGAGTTGTCGGGGAAGCTTGAACTGATCGTCGGGCCCATGCGCAGCAACAAGACCGCGGAGCTGCTGCGGCGCATCGAGATTCGCCGCGCGTATGCCAAGCAGTACGTGCTGCTGCTGAAGCCGAGCGCCGACACCAAGTCGGCGTCCGGGCTGGTGGAGAGCCGGAACCGCAACGGCTGCGGAAAGATGGAGGCGGTCGAGTTTCCCGCCAACAATCCCTGGGCTGTGCTGCCCATCCTGGCGGCCACCGAGCAGCGCATCGGCAAGCGCGTGGAGTGCGTGGCGCTGGACGAGGGCCAGTTCGTCACCGATCTCTTCTGCTTTACCAAGCGTCTGCTCGACTCCGGCCACGACGTGATGATCTCCGGCCTGGAGCTGGACTTCCGCGGCATGCCGTTCGGCGAGATGCTGAACCTCTCCTGGCTGGTGCGGACCTACGCCGGCAACATCACCGAGATGGTGGCGTATTGCAGTTGCGGAGCCAAGGCGCTCTATCCGCAGCGCCTGGTGGAGGGCAGGCCCGCCGCCTACGACAGCCCCATCATCGCCGCCGGCGACTTTTACGAGCCGCGCTGCGAAGAGCACTTCATTCTTCCCGGCCGGCCACACTGAGCCATTCGGTGGAAATCAAAAAGGCAGGGGAGATTTCCCCGGCCTTTCCTCGCTCTCGTGATTCCAGACCACCTAGACCCACTGAGAGCTAACCGAACGACGATTGAATCTTGCTCTTGCGCCGCAGGCGCTAGAGCTGATTCATGTTTTGCAGGAACTCGGCGTTGTTGCGGACCTTTTCGAGACGCGTGATCAGCAGTTCCATGGCTTCGACCGGGGACAACGGGTTCAGCACGCGGCGCAGGACAAAGATGCGCTGCAAATCCTCTTTGGGGATGAGCAGCTCTTCCTTGCGGGTGCCGGAGCGCTGAATGTCGATAGCCGGGAAGACGCGCTTGTCCACCAGCTTGCGGTCGAGGATGATCTCCATGTTGCCGGTGCCCTTGAACTCTTCGAAGATGACCTCGTCCATGCGCGAACCGGTGTCCACGAGGGCGGTGGCGATGATGGTGAGCGAACCGCCTTCTTCGATGTTGCGGGCCGCGCCGAAGAAGCGCTTGGGCCGTTGCAGGGCGTTGGAGTCGACGCCGCCGGAGAGCACCTTGCCGGAGGGCGGCACGATGGTGTTGTAGGCGCGGGCCAGACGGGTGATGGAGTCGAGCAGGATGACGACGTCGCGCTTGTGCTCGACCAGGCGCTTGGCCTTTTCGATCACCATCTCAGCCACCTGCACGTGACGGGCGGCGGGCTCGTCGAAGGTAGAGGAGATGACTTCGCCCTTCACGGAGCGCTGCATGTCGGTGACTTCTTCCGGCCGCTCGTCGATGAGCAGGACGATCAGCACCACCTCGGGATGGTTGGAGGTGATGGAGTTGGCGATGGACTGCAAGAGCATGGTCTTGCCGGTGCGGGGCGGGGCGACGATCAGGCCGCGCTGGCCCTTGCCGACCGGGGTAAGCAGATCCATCACGCGTCCGCTGACGCCCTCGCGCACGGTCTCCATCTTGATGCGTTCCTGGGGATAGAGAGGCGTGAGGTTGTCAAAGAGGATCTTGTTGCGGGTCTCCTCGGGAGACTCGAAGTTGATGGCCTCGATCTTGACCAGGGCGAAGTACTTCTCGCCTTCGTGGGGCGGGCGCACGTTACCGCTGATGGAGTCGCCGGTCTTGAGGTCGAACTTGCGAATCTGCGAGGGCGAGACGTAAATATCGTCGGGGCCGGGAAGATAGTTATAGTCGGGTGAACGCAGGAAGCCATAGCCGTCGGGAAGAATCTCGAGGACGCCTTCAGCGAAGATGTGGCCTTCTTTTTCGCTCTGCGCCTGGAGAATCTTGAAGATCAGGTCCTGCTTGCGGAGACCGCTGGTTCCGGGAATTTCGAGCGTCCGCGCGATGCGGCTCAGCTCGGTGATGTTCTTTTCTTTTAGTTCGGCGATGGTCATGTTCACCTGCGTTTGGGCGGGATGTTGAGAGGGCTGTGGGAGGGGGAAGTACTCCAGCGAGTTGGGACGGGACAAGGATGAGCAGAGGCGAACCGGTCCTGGAGCAAAGTCCACCCGGAGGCCTATGCCAGCGATACCGGCGAACGCGGGAGCCCCCGGGAAACCCGGGGATCGCTCTCGAAGTTCAGGGGGGGATACTCTAAAACCATATCCGACGGATCCAGGGAAAATCCGCTACAGGAAAGCCGTCGCCCGGCCAGAAGAACTAGGCGGCGCGACGCCGTTCGACAGCCGAATCCGGAGTGTCCTTTTGTTGACGCGGCGCTCCCGGGTTGGCGGTGCGAAAACGAACCAGCACTTCGTTGGTCGTGTCCTGCAGACGGGTATTGGGCTTGTGTAGCTTACGAGTCGCCTTACTTGCCAGTTGGCAGAGCTGATAGCGATTGGAGACATGAGAAAGTGCCCCAAAAACCAAATCGGAACGCATTGCAGTTTTCTCCTTGATCAATTTCATTGCCCGAACGGAGCTTCCTGGCGCCGCCGGTGCATGCGGGAAAGCCTAGAATCGAGGGCTGCCCCAAATTTCCGCTCCCCACCGATATAGACGCACCACGTGCGCGTGCAGCTTAAAAAATTGCACGTGCGCCTAACGCGCCCGAGGACCCCATCCATATTGGGGGAGCAGCATTGCCGGAAATTCGTGGTGCCTGGTCTTCCTTCTCCCGGTGGGCAACCACGCGCACCGAGGCATCAAACATGGAGCCTACGCTCACTTTTGATGCAGGAATCGGCTGAAACGCACAGAAAAATCGCACAACGCAGTCAGCCCTTTATGGATGGCTAGATCGAATGTATACTTCCGGCGAATGCAGGTCAATGCTTTTTTTGGCCCAACCGAGCCGCCGGAGGCGCTCTCGCGAATTTTAGATAAGCCTTATCTATTCAGCGTCTTGCGAGAGGTAAGGCAGGGAGCCGTGGGACGGCTTTGTGGAATTTCGGGCAGGATTTTCTCAGCCGGTGGGACCCGCGCGGGCCAGGGTCTGCCGTCCGGATCGCAGTAGCCGCGGAGAGGGTCGGGACCAGGGCGGCCCATCGGCTGCCGGGACACCGGGCGGCGGGGAGTGGAGACAGCAGCGTCCAGCTTGAACAGAGAGAGAAACAGCAGCACCAGCATGGGAAGAACAAACAGGGCGGTATCCCAGCCGGACTGTAGATTTGGGTCGTTCATCGCCATCCTCCAGGCGGGCCATCGAGCATGAGAACTTTCCCATGTGGCTGGTGGAGTTATCGGCGCAGGATTGAGGTTCTCAAAGCACGGAAGTAATTCGCGCGGTGGTGCTGCCTGTGCCCGGTGCAACGCAAGGCCAGCTCTCTCTCGTCGAAACTCTGAGTGGGCAGTGCCGCGTTTTCCCGGAGGCAAGGAATGCGCCGGCGTCGGGCCGGCTGGGCGGCAGGCGCTGCCGCCGTTCTCGTGCTGGCCGGGGCCGTCCGTGTTCAGGCCCAGTTCCCTCTCTATAGAAGGGACTGTCCGGCCAGTGGGACGCTTTGCTCGGGCGGCGAACCGGCATGGCAGGTTCTGCCGGGCACGTGGCGGAATCCCTTCGAGGCAAAGGAGGCCGGAACCGCTCCAGGGCCGCCGCTGTTGCAGGCCAGGATGGAACCGCCGCTCTCCGCGAAGATGCAAGCCGCTCCGCAGGCGCAGGCCGGGGCCCGACCCGCAGCGAAGCAGGAGAAGAAGAAGGTCTACAGCAGCTCGCCTCAGGCAGGCTCGCCCGGGCACATCTTCTGGGTGGTGCCGGCGTTCAAGGTGAACTACGCTGGAAAATTCAAACCGCTCACACCCAAGGAAAAATTCCAGGAATGGGCAGAGTCGGCCTATGATCCGGAGGGACTCGCTCTCGGCACCGTGCAGGCGGCTACGCTGCAGTACTCCGCGAGCGATGGTTTCTGCGGCTATGGCTCCAGCCTCACGAGTTACCTGCAATGCTTTGGCTCCATGCAACTCGACTCGGATGACTCCAGCTTCTGGGGCGATTATGTGTTCACCGTCTGGTGGCACCAGGATCCGCGCTACTTCCGGCTGGGTAAGGGCGGCTTCGCCAAGCGGACGCTGTACGCGATTTCCCGCGTCTTCGTGACCTTCAACGATTCCGGGAAGAACGTCTTCTATTCTTCGGCGCTGGCCGGAACGACACTGGCGGCGGTGGTCTCCAATTTCTACTATCCGCAGCAGGACCGCGGCGTGGGGCCCACCATCGACCGGGTGGGCATCGACCTGGGCGACACCGCGATCTACAACGGCTCCGCGGAGTTCTGGCCGGACATTCATCGCTGGCTGCGAAGGAAATTCTGAAAAGGGCAGTCAACCAGCCGGCGGAAACGCTGACGTGCTGGCTGGCCGGCGAGCGTTCTTACGCCCAGTAGCTGCGGTCGAGGGTGCGGTACTGGATCGCTTCGGCGAGGTGCGCCACGGTGAGGTGGTCTGCGGCTTCGAGATCGGCGATGGTGCGGGCGACCTTGAGAATGCGGTCGTGGGCGCGGGCGGTGAGGCCCTGCTGCTGCATGGCGCGCTCGAGAAGGCGCTCTGCTTCGGGGCTCAGCTCGCAGTAGGCGCGAATCTGGCGGGTAGTCATCTGCGCATTGGCATAGATCTTTTCGTTGGCTTTGGCGAAGCGCTCGCGCTGCACCGCGCGGGCGGCCATGACGCGGGTGCGAATCTGCGCGGAACCCTCGGCGGCCGCTCCGCCGCGCAGTTCCTTGTATTGAACCGCGGGAACTTCGATGTGAATGTCGATGCGGTCGAGCAGCGGGCCGGAGATCTTGGCCACGTAGCGCTGGATCATGGGCGGGGTGCACATGCACTGGCGGGCGCGGTCATTGAAGTAGCCGCAGGGCTGCGGGTATCTTCGTTGCTGAAAAGAGCCGGATTGAGGCCTAGGGACTCGACGCTGTAGTTGGCCACCCGAATGTCTGGGGCAAGCACGGCAAGGACTTGGCGCTTCTGCTCCCGGCTCCAAGCCTCCCACTCTGCCAAAGGAGCGAAGATCTCGACAAGCTGATCCACATCCACCACCCGCGTCTCCGGAATACACCGTTCGAGGGCTGCCTCCGTGGCGCGAATCGCCGCATCGATCTTATCCAACCGCTTGCTGGATTCAGACTGAGGGATCTTTCCCTCGATGTACAGATCGACAACTCGTCCGCGCTGGCCGCGCAATTTGTCCAATTCCAGCCTCATTTTCTGGTTATCAGATACCGCCTCTGGACGGTCGACCCTCTGAAAAAGTTGGTCAACACAAGCAGTCAGAAAGGGCCGGCTTTGCAACTGATCGGCAAACATCTGGTCGAGGACCGTTTCGAGCCGCACCCTGGCCATGTACTGAGATTGGCAGCTGTGCGCTGACCTACGCCCCTTGCACACGTAGTAGTCCCGACGTGCCAACGCTGTCTGGATATCGGCATCGCACTCGGAGCAGGTGAGGAAATTGTTGTACGTGAAGCGATGGACGTAGTCGCAGTCGGACCGCCAGTGTTTGCGCTGCTTGAGGTCCATCGCGTCTTGAAGGGCCTGGAACTGATCTTCCGTCAGCAGTGGTTCCGCAATGACTCGTACCCGAATTACTTCGTTTTCCGGGCGCGCTATCTTGCGGCGGTCGGCCTGCCTTCCATCGCTACGCACATACTTGCCGGAAGGTGATGGGTCTCTCCTTTTGTCGATGACACGATACCCCGTCCAAATGGGGTTGCGCAGGATGAGGTGCATGCCCCGCGGAGTGACGCCAAGGGGCTTCGCGAGTTCATTGTAGTTCTGGTTCCCGGCCAAAAACTGGAGAGCCGCTTCACGTACGAATTGCGCCTCTGGCTTATAGAAAAATCCTTTGTCGCCGTCGTAGCCAACTCCGAACCCCAGAACAATCTGACTCTGGGCAAGTTCCCCTCTCTTTCGCTTTATCTCTTTTGCGGCCCATACCCTCTCCAGGATCTCGCTCCGTTCAAGACCAGCCATTGCGGCTCTGAGAGTACCAAAGAAACGGCCCATTTTATCGCTGAAGTCTATGGGCCCTTCAGGGAGATACAGGACTGTGTGGCTGTCGGCGAAAGCCTGTAACAAGGCATAGTCCGAAAAGCTCTCGGGGCGCATCAGTCGGCTGAATTCCCGCGCCACCACGCCTTGGATTTGGCCAGACATCATGAGTTGGATGAGCCGTTGAATCTCAGGCGCCAAGAGCACCGAAGCGCCTGAAACGTCTGAATATTGAATAACTTCGATCATGTCGAGGCCAAATTGCTCGCATATCCTGTCCGCTGTCGCTTGTTGCGTTGCAAAGGATGCGCGATCCTCACCGGCCTGAGGCGCCGTGCTAACCCTGAAGAGCCCCACCACCTTAGTCGCCATTTCGCTCCTCGATTCCGCAGAACCTGCGTGCCAATTTCAAAGCCAGCTTTTCTTGATTCGAAAGCAAAGCGGCCTTGAGTTCCAGTAGTAAACTCCGCCGCTCGGCCGAGACTCTCAGAATGGCGTCCACCGCCCCTGATACTTGAGGCTGCGGGGGGACCATGGGGTAGGACAAGAGGAGATGTGCGCTATCGTGCACCAAGAGGATGGCTATAGAGACGATTAAGCCGACGACACATGTTCCAAAGGCTACTTGATCCTTCGCCTTTCGTTCGATAAGAAACCCAGATGACTTGAACCTCATAAGCATCTACGCCGCCTTACAGGCTCCCCCTTCTTTAAGCTTGGCAAACAAAGGGCGAAGAATCAATCCTTCCCACGCACAAAATGAGCCGCCTGCCAGGAATCTGAGCCAAACGGGCATCAAGGCAAGATGGATTTGTCTCGGAGTCTTCGCACCAGGCAAGTCTTGAGCCGGGCGGCTTGCCAGAGCCTTGATGGTTGCCTGGGCTTAGCCCAGCCCATTTCGAAACCGATTTGGCGAATCACAACCTGCGAGCCGGCGGGCTCAGGTCGGCAGCGGGCTTAATGTCCCGATGCCGACTAGAACGTGGTCCTTCAGAGATGCTCATTCCTTCGTCGCTGCATGAGTGGCCGCGTTGGCTCAGTTGATGTACCCCTGAATCACTCAAGGGGGCGGCGACCGCCTTCCGCTTTGGAGAGGTAGTGCGCTACTGATGTGCCGGCTCCGTCGACTCTGCAAGGCAATCGGCGGTCAATGCAGGCGGAACAGCCCGGGAAGTGAATTCTCCCGGCCGTGAGCCGGGCTCTTCGGCGACGGCCGTGGTCGCCACATCGCCGCTATCGTGAGAACTGAATTTATACGCCGTCATGGGTGCGCGGATTTACCGAAGCCACATTGCTGGACCCAAACCTTCTCAATCCCACTCAGAGATCCTTGGGTTCCCTGGTGACCTACTGCTCGTCCAAATGCGCGAGGGAATCGTTCCCCACCCGGGCAGGCACAATTCACCATAGCCGACTCTACATCAGGGTGAATCGCGGAACCGCCTGGAGGAGTGGTTGGCCCGTTGGCGTTAACCAGGGCTCGTACCGGGAAAGGCGTCAGGTGAGCAGCAGCTCTCTTCGGCGGACCAGCACGCAGGCTCCAACCAGGGCGGCGGTGAAGCACGCTCCGGCACCCACTGCGAGCGACCAGCGCGGGCCGAAGCGGTTCGCGATCCAGCCAAGGAGCGGCGCGCCCAGGGTCATGCCGCCGAGAGCGACGCCGACGCGGAGCGCCATGACCCGGCCGCGCATGGCTGGGTCGGTGGAAAGTTGCATGATGCTGTTGGTCCCGTTGGTGAGGGTGAGAGAGGCCGCGCCGGCCAGCGCGAGAGCCCCCGCGAACCACCAGTAGCCGGGCGCGAGAGCTCCGAAGGTCCAGCCGAGGCCGAAGACAGCGGAGCCGAACGCCAGAGAGAGCAGACCTGGTTTCCTTCGGCTGGCGGCGAACAATCCCCCTGAAACCGAGCCGACCGACGCGATGGAGGACAGCAGGCCGAATGCCTGCGCGCCGGAGTGAAAGACCTTCACGGCCATGGTGGCTATGAAGATGGGAAAATTGAGCGCAAAGGTGCCAATGAGGAACAGCATGACCAGGATGGCCAACAGGTCCGGCCGACCCCGGACGTAGCGGAGGCCTTCGCGGAATCCGGATCGGGCGCGATGGGCGCGGGCGCTGTTCCGCAGCTCGGAAAGGCAGAAGAAAGACAACGACAGCAGCACCGCGGCGAACGACAGGCCGTTACACACAAAGGCCCAGCCCATGCCGGCTCCGGCGATGAGCAGGCCGGCCACGGCGGGTCCGATCATCTGCGCGGCATTGAACGAAGTGGAGTTCAGCGCGACGGCATTGGGCAGGTCGCCCTCGCCGACCATCTCTGTCACGAACGTCTGCCGTACCGGAGCGTCGAGAGCAGCGGCCGAACCGAAGAGGAAAGCAAAGACATAGACGTGCCACAGCCGGACAACGCCGGTGAGCGTGAGAACGCCCAACAGCAGAGCCAGCACCCCCATGGCCGCCTGGGTGAACAGCAGGAGAGCGCGCTGATTCAGCCGGTCCGCCGCCGAGCCGGTCCACGGAAGCAGCAGGAGCTGCGGCGCGAACTGCAGCCCCGTGACGATACCCAGTGCCGAAGCGTCATGGTGGGTTAGCTGCGTGAGCACCAGCCAGTCCTGGGCGACGCGCTGCATCCAGGTGCCAATGTTGGAAACCAGCGATCCCGCCATCCACAGGCGGAAGTTGTAGCTGCGGAGAGAGCGGAAGGTGGCGAAGAGCTGATTCTTCATGTGCGCGACGGCGCGCTGCCTCCGTGGAACCGGCCGAAGTGATGGGCGGAAAGCAGGCCGATGCCCAGCACGCCCAGCCCGAAAGCGATCGCATGGCTGGCGCGGCGCGGATCGAATGCGCCGACCTGTGCGACCAGCAGATACGCTACCACGGCATTGACATAGCCCCAGACAACATTCACGGTAGCGGAGGAAAGCCCCTTGCCCGGCGGGCTGGCGAAGGGGCTCTGAAAGGCGCGCCCCATAACGCCGGAGACGAAATGCGGAAGGGCGTTGGCCGCGAAGAGCCCCCCGAAGAAATACGACACAAGCCAGAGCCAGTTCACGATGCGGATCTCCTTTTCTCAAGCAGCGCAATGATTTCCTGCGTGGAACCGGTCTCGCCGACACGAGGGAAGACGTTCCCGATGCTGTATTCGTGCGCCGCCTCCCGTATATCGGTCATCCCATCCACCGCCAGAGTCACGTTGAAGCCCTGCTCGTAGGCCTGGCGCGCCGTCGCCTCCACGCCACCGGATGTCACCACTCCGGTGACAACCACCTGGGTGACACCCCGCGCCCGGAGCTCCCGTTCAAGATCCGTCGTTGCGAACGCTCCCCAGCTTCGCTTCGTTACGACAATATCGTTCGGCTGCTGATCCAGTTCGGGGAGTAGTTCGCTCCAGCCTTCGGAGAACGATATGCCGCTGCCCGGTCCCTGCTCTGTCCGGCCCTGCGGCCGCCCCGTCACATTCACAAGCGCCACTGGAAGGCGATTTGCGCGGAAAACCCGGATCAGGGTCCGTGTCCGGTCAATGATGTCCTCGATCGGATGAACGAAGCTTCCGCTGACAATGCCCTTCTGCAGGTCGATGACGATCAACGCCGTATTGGGATCGAGAGTAGTCAGGGGCATCGGCATCCTCCTGGGATGCAAACTTGCGTGAGCAATTCGCCGGACATACCGGGTTCAATCCTCGACGAGTCGGTTGAGCAGTTCGAGTGCCGCCCGGAGTTTTTCCTGCTCCTGAACCGAAAGCTTCCTGGAGATGCTCGTGGTGAGCCAGTCCTGCCTTGCGGCTCGGCCTTCCTGCAGCCACTTCAGGCATTTGGGCGTCAGAGACATCAGTGTCTGCCGTCCGTCACTCGGATCAGGCGCGCTCTTTACCAGGCCCAATTCCTGCAGCGGAGCCACGACGGCGCTCATGGATTGCGGACGCATCCCCTCCAGTCGCGCCAGGCCTGATACGGTGGCCGATCCATCCTTTTCCAGACGAAGCAGAACCGAAGACTGCGATGGTGTCAGGTCGTTGCCGCCCCCGTGCTCGCGGTAGCGCATCTTGAGCCTGCGAAATACCGTACGCATCTCGGCGGCAAGCACTGAGGCGGCCTCGGTCTGAACGGGAGACCTTCGATGACTCACACCATCAATATCTCATATATGCAGTCTATCTGTACAGCTTACCTGTTGACAGTCCTGCCGCAGCCGTTCCCGGGAATTCGCCGCATGGCGGCACTGAGACGTTCGCCCTGGTAAGGTTCGCAGGAGCCATCGGTTCTCGGATCTGCGCGGTAGTTCCCGGCGAGTGCGTCATCCGCCAATGCGCCGACGATATTTGGCCGGACGCTCTCGGTCCCGAACGGCCAGGTTACCGTAAAACGGGCGACGGGTTCTCTTGGTCCCGGAATGGCAGCCGGCTTCGCCACAAGTACGCGTCGCCGACTTCTCGTCAGATGGTTTATTGGCCACTGCCGTGACAGGACGATTCCTGATCGCAGGTCATTGACAGGAGCATCATTGGCACCGAAAAGCAACCAAAAGCACCCGAAATCACTTTCCCGTTCCGTCAATCGTACCGTGGAAAGTGCCTGAAACGGTCCGTCGACCTCCGCCGACTTTTAGGGATTCCGAAGCTCCTTGAGCAAGTTGATAACGGCTTCGTATTGAGATACAGCGTCCCGCGGCGTTGCGAGATGCTTGCCGGATGAGAATATCGACATGTTGGGGTTGCGCGGACCATTGACGATTTGGGATCCCACAGGCACGAAGTCCAGTTGACGCAAAACTCTAATGAATTCGCGCGGACCAGCAACCCAAAGAATACGCAGCATCCTGGTCCCTGATGGATCGGTTATCACGATCGGTGCTTCCATCGTTGAGTAGTTCACTGATTCCGGAATTTTGCACTCAGTCCCAGGCGAGCAGACAAAGGTGACCGCTGTCGAAGAGATTGTTGCATTCACCGAGTCCACTGACAGTTTGCCAAAATCATGAGCATGCAGTAGCGGGATGGTAACGGATTGGCCGCCCTGAATGGCAGCGTGGGCGTTGTCAACAAACAATGGATAATTGCCTTTGAGGAAGGACGCCTCTGCCAGCACTTTATGCGCGGATGTGCTCGATGAATCGAGGCTCAACACCTGACTGGACAGACGAATGGCGGAATCGGTGTTTCCGCCGCCGAGAGCAGCTTGCGCGTGTGCCAAGGTGGCCGCGAGAAACTGTGAATCGACAACAAGGCGGAAAGTCTTTTGGTAACGCTGGTCCGCGGCAAGTGTAATCGACTCTGTTTGCGGACTGTACCCAACGCCGAAAACGGCAACTGTATATGTTCCTGGAGGACAACGCGCCCCATTCAGCGGTCCAGAAAAGGAAACAGGGCCTGTCACTGAGATGGAAGAGTTCGCGGGAAGAGCGGAGATGGTAAGTAGTCCCCCGGCCCAAACCAGAGGAAGAGCAAGCTGGCTACTCTCGCGATCCGCAAGAGTAAACGGCCGATTGATCGAGTGGAACCCCGCCTTCGTGACGACAAGGTTATGGCTTCCTGGGGGCACGTCCTGGAGGGAAAGGACACCTATGGGGTCGGCGGCTCCAGCGTCCTTCCCGTCGAGGGAAACGGTTGCACCCGGCTCGGTATGGAGCATCAAGCTTCCGGTCTGAACGAGCGCAGTAAGGGCAGCCAGGGTCTGCGGGCCAGCACCCTCAGCGGTCCATGACACGATATTTGCGTGTGTGGCCGCAAAGTTAATGCCGCGCTCTCTTACCTGGTCGGCGACAAGACCATCGGGGGCATGGATCTGAATAAGATGGCTTATCTGCGCCAGTGTGAGCTTCGACCTCTGTGCTTCCGCTTGCGAGTGGACCAGACAGAGGAGCAGGAGCATGGAGAAAATGCGTCCAGTTACAGTCATAACTCTGGGAATCTTCATTGTCCAAGAATCCTCCGCGTCTGTTCAATCTGTTTCTTCAATGCGAGAGCCGCCTGGTTGGCGGGATCGGCTTTGAGAACAGCGTCGCATTGATTGACGGCATCCTGATACTTTCCCGCGCGGAAGAGCGCACGGACTTGATTGAGGCCGTTGGCAGCCTCTGCCTGACGGGCGGCCTCCTGTTGCCGTGCTGCCTCAGCGTTGCTGACGAGGACCACTTGCCAGCTTCGCGGGTATACGACATCAATATTGGAATCGACCGTTGTATACCCGTTGAGAGAAGCGGAAAGTTGATGTCGTCCGCGCTCTACGGAAGGCATCAGAAGAAAACCCGTCGAATTGGAGGTCCCGACTTGCTGGCCGTCCAAACTGACGCTTACGCCGCCGGGCGTCGTATAGAGCTTTACGGGATAACGCATCAGCGAAAGGTGCGCGTCAACTCTATGTTCTGACTCGAATGTGCCGCCCGTGAACGCCTGATCCAGTTGCTGATAACCGGCAGCCTGATAACGGAGAGCATGGTGTTCGCGGGTGATGTGTTGAACGAGCAGAGAGCCGGAGGAATCGGTCTGGCCGGCGTAGCCGTTGTCGAACCAAACAGTTGTGTTCGGAGGGACGGTGTGGATGGCAAGGCTGACCCCACTCCCATAATCTCCCAGCAAGAAGGCGAAGAGACCGAGGACTGCGTATCCGCCGAGGAGCATCCACCAACGGAGAAGGGGGCTGCGCTCGGTGGGATCCTTTGGAGTGAACTGGGGTATGTTGACGCCGGGCTCTTCGTAATACGCCGCGCGCACGAGGCGGTTAAGGAGAAACGCAGCTTCTTCCATCTGCGCCAGATCCACAACATGGCCGCCGATGAAGCTGCGTTTGAAGACGAAGCCGCTGACGTGCTGGTGGGAGACCGCGAAAGCGATGCGCTTGGAAAAGTAATAGACCGCTCCGGCAATGAATGCCAGTGCCAGCCAGACGAGGAGCATTTCGAGGTTCGTCGAAAGCATCGCGGAAAAGTGCTCGCGGGCGGATTCGGAATCGGCAGAGAGAATCTGAACCAGCGGTACAAGGCTGACAAGCCCCGTCCAGAGGCAGTTAAGACTAAAGAAAACTGTGAAGAAAAGCGCCATGAGGGAGCGTTGATATCCGCAGACCGTTTCCTCGACATGGCCGAGGGGCACGGATGTGGTGAGCATCCCGGCGAAACTTCCGCTGCGGAGCACCCACTCCCTGGCGCCGACGGTGAGATCAATCCGCGTTTCCATTCCGAGAAGAGTCATGAGCCATGAGATGAGACCCTGGTGCCGACCTGAGATCTGGATGAAGGGGTCTTCTCCAGTGGCAGCAGGATTGAGCGAAAAGGAGTCGAGCACGTAGCTGCTGCTGCCCACATATTTGTTTCGAGAACCGCGAAGGATGGAAATGACGACGATGAGCGCGACGAAAGCAGTCCCGCTCATTTCCACAGTGGAAGCCAAGGCAGTAAGAAATGTACCCATGTCTAACCTCGATTCGCAGAATTGATTCAGACGGACGCCAGCGCGCGTTCGCGGCGAGCGTCAACAGGATGTTGAATGATGTCGCAGACACGGGCGGCCTCAGCCTCGTCGATAACCTGGCCTTCAATTACCGACCGCTTGAACGGGACTTCATGCAGTCTGCCGCCAACATCAGTAAAGCCGACCGTGAGCGTCCTATTGAGCAAGTAGTAGAGGGTCGCGATGGCAATCCCAATGATTCCGAACGAAAAGAATGTCAGGGCACCCAGGACTATTCCCAGGACTACGGCCTCTATGAGAAGTCGTCTGAAAGCGTAGAGAGTTGAGCACGTGTTTTCCAGTGGGGTGATGAAGTTCAGCGAACCGTTACGGAGCGAACCCTTTTGGAAGATGATCCTGTCTTCTTTGACAATGAGGGACACCGTTGGGCTGATTCCCAGCAGGTTCAGTAGCCACGAAATTAACCCGCCGGCTCGGCCGGATATAGCAACGTAGTTCCCGTCAGAGTGTGGTTCGCTTGTTGCTGACCTGGATTTGATGACGAACGCTGTTGCCGACATGCTTGGATCTCCATCAAAGAGAGTTAATTAACAGTGAACATCCATAACTGCGAAGCGCCAATTGCGCATGTAGCGGCTTTATTGAGTCAGGAAGATGGAGATGCCTGACCAGGTGCCGTAGACGGAGTTGGCGCCCGGAGTAAGGGCATGGACCTCCCAGTAGTAGATGGTGTTTCCGTTGAGCGCCGACGTGGCGGTGTAGCTGGTCGCATTGGTCGAGGTGGTCTGGTCGATCACGCAACCGGAGCAGTTGTCCGAGCTGGGGCTGGTGGGCAGGGACGCCGAACTGGTCGCCACCAGGATGCGATAGCCGGCGTTGCCGCTCACCTGGCTCCAACTGAAGCTGGGCGTGGTGGAAACTCCCGTCGCCCCGTTGCTCGGCGAGGTCAGCATCGGCGCCGGCAGCGTCGGTGTCGTCACTGTCACCGCCTGAGCACCTGACGAGCAGGTGGTTGCAGATGTTTGCGAAGCGGATTCGCAAACCCGAACCCTAATTGTGTCGGCGACCGTTCCGGGATCCATCGGAATCGTAATCAGTGAGGACGTAATCGTGGGCGTGCTGTTGCTGTTGTTCCATTTGTAGGCATTGTTTCCTTGGGTCCAATAGAACCGCACAATATTGCCCGAGCTGAAATTGCTGCCGTAGATGTAAAGCGGCTGCGTTGCGTTGGGGTTGCTCGTGCTGTTGGCCGTCATCGTGGTCGGCGAGATGTAGCTGACCGACGGCACCTGCGAGACTCCGACAGTAAACGAAAGCGCAGTTGATTGTGTGCTGGAGGCGGTATTTTCAACCGTGACAGAATAGGTTCCGGCGGTGTTCAGCGTCACTCCAGCGACAATCTGGTTCGCCGTCTTGGTCGTGATCGCGCTGTTTGCAATCATGCAGGGCGTGCATCCCGGCCCGTTGATCAAAATCTCGGCAGAACTCGGATCGAAGCCACTTCCAGTGAGGGTAAGCGTGAACTGCTGCCCCGGGACCGGAGGATTAGGAGTCGTAGCGAGTTGCTGTAGCGTTGGTGAGGTCGCAGAATTCGAGACTTGGAAAGTGTATGGGGCCGATTGCTGCCCGTCGGGATTCTGAACGACCACAGTCCACGGCCCCACATCTGCTTCGTTGTTGAATTGATGAGTGAGTGTAGTCGAATTCACAAATGTGGCGCTGCGCAAATACTGATTCTTCTGGGGGTCATGGAAGATGAGTGTCGCACTCTGCGCGAAATTGATGCCATTGATTGTAAGCGTGGCGGCAGTGGTCGATGAGGGAACAGGGGCTGGCGCTACTGCGCTGACCTTCGGCGCAGGATTCTGGCTCGCGGAGATGGACAGAGCGTTCGATGGCGCGTAGTCGTCAGTTTGGTCCGACTGGCCCAGTGTTGAATTCGCAACATCGTCCACCACGACCCAGACGTAGTATGTCCCAGCCGGCGTCGAAGCAGGAATCGTGAGGGTCTGTGACTGCTGGACTGATGCGCCTGCCGCCAATTTGGGGGTTGTGATCAAAGAATTCGGAATGTCTGCCGATATGCCAGGAGGGGCCGTCGGCGAGGTTCCCAGGCGGAACCCCGTAGTACTGGAAGCCGCCGCTGCGTTGCCTTTGTTGGAGACCGTGAAGCCAACTGTGACTGTTCCGCCCGCTGCGACAGAGGATGGGCTCGCACTCACACCTTGAGGAACAAGGTTCGGAGAGGTCGAATTGCTTGCACTGACAGTGAAGGCAAACCAGCCCGAATTCACAGAGCTATCGCCGATCTCGACATACCATTTGCCAGGCTTGCCTGTGAAGTTTCCCCAACCGTAAAAGGTCGCCTGCGTAACTGGCGCAGTCGCTAAATAAGGCCCGGTTACATTTCCCGATGGATCCTTCCACGAAACCATAGCGTCGGAAGGGAATCCAGAGCCGTCAATGGTCACGGATTGCGAAGTGCTCCCCGTGGTCATGGGATAGGGCTTAATGTCCTCTATCGTTGTTGGCAGGCTCCCCGTATTGGACTGAAGGCTAATGACAGCCGTTTCGAGAGGCGTGGCTGACATCAATTGGCCAATTTTCTGCGTTGTCTCACCAGCAACTTTGCCCGAATCAATTGCTGCTAAGGCCGGGGCGACCGTATCATGCCATAGCGTCTTCCACCAATTCGATGCTTCCGATTTTGCGACATCGGCGCCGCAGGGCTCTGCCCCGGCTAAAGCAGGTTCGACTACTTTGTCCAAAATAACCTGAAGGGCCCCCTGAACGGCGTCACCACTACTCGTGTCCAGAGATTGTAGTTGCTGATCTATGGTGTCAGCGGTGCCGACAATGTCTGCCATGCAACTGATCACAGTGTTGTCGGTAATTCCGTAAAATGCGGCGCCGGCACCAATCGCGTCCAGCGCGATATGGCCCATGTTATTAGACAGAGCATGAAACCATAGTTGTTTGCTGTTACCGTCGTACTTATTGGCCAGTACATCTTGAAACTCATCCCAGTCGTTGATTCCTCCAGAATAAGCACGCATCACATAGTTGCCTGAAGAATAAGGCACCTGAAAAGATGAGCCGCTGCTAACCGGCAATCCCATCGCCGCACTGAATACCTTTGCTAGGTCCGTGTTGATATCCAGGTACTCGAATGAACTCGGCCCAGTCATTTGAAGGGTAGTAAGGCATCCTGCCGGAGTAGTGTCTGAGCAATTCGGGTCGAAATTCCCAATGGGACTAGATGGAAAGTCTGAGCCAAGACTGCCTTGCGCTGGCGCTATGCATTGAGCTCCACCGGAAGGGCAGGGGCTCCAATTACCTTTGCTCGGTCCAATGAAGACCAGCCAATCGACGGCGCACCCAAAAAGTGAGTTAGGGCTCCAAGGGTTGCCGTGTGCGCATTCGTTGTCCGATATTGTGAACTGGAATTCGCCATTGTTCACTCCTTGCGGGGAAAGACGCATGAAGTCCAGATCCAAACAGGGCAGACTCTGGCCAGTCGAATTCTGCGCGTCACTACCATAGCAATAGGGTGTCGAACTGACCGAGAGGTTGGAAGAGTTATCGAGTGATTGTAATGGCCGAACACTAGGGGCAGCTGAAGTATACCCTCTGGCCAGTGCCGCGCTGTTCTCAGTTTCGGGAGCGGATTGAGCGGATTGGGCTGCTGCCGAGGTCAGGGTAGACCAGATCGACGCGACAGAAGTCGCGAGCGCCGACTTTACGGTGCTGTCGGAGAGAGGGTCCGCCTCACCTGCGGCAGCGGTAAGGGCCTGGGCGAGCGTCGGTATGGTCGGATCGCTGGCAATCGTTAACTGAATGGTCGCAGCGCGTGTTGGATCGGAAGTAAAGAAATATGGCGTCATGAACAACATGGCTTCTGCCGTCGTTGTTGCATCCGCCGTAATTTGGTCGGGGGATGATGCAGCCAGCGGGGAGGATGTCACCTGATAGCGGGTGACGACCACAGGGTGCAATCCGGGACGCGTCTGCAACTGTGCCAGGAACTGTCGTGCATTGCTCACGGTAGTCTGGCTTGAAGGTGAGCCCTGATCGGCCACTAGCGCCATCCAACCGAAGTTTTTGCCAGAAACCATCGCCGCAACGAGAGAGTTGCCGAGCGGGGCAACCGAAGCTGTAAAATTCCCGTTCGCATCCGGAACGGTTTCCTGGCCGCCGTAGCTGATCACGGTAACTGTGGCTGGGTTGCTGACTAGGTCTATGACCGTATAAAGATGTACCTTTGCAGTGACTCCTCTTTTGACAAAAGCGGCCTCATAGTAGGGACATGCAAAGCTACCATCGTGTGCATGTTCAGTTGAAGAGGAAGGATCGGCAGCAGGTTGCGGAGAT
>DAIDLI010000159.1 GCA_027449545.1 Acidobacteriaceae bacterium
TTTGCCGATGGTGACGCGCGCCAACATCCTTGCCGCTGTGCTGCTGCTGATCCCGTATCTGGCCGTGGCATTCGCCCCCATGCGCATGAGGGATGCGCTGTGCCGACTGCCGCTGGCGGCGCAACTGGCCGGACCGGCATTGCTGGCCGTCCCTTATGTGGTGGTTACGCGGGCGGCGGGTAATTTTCAGTGGGGCTGGCTTGCGCTGTACGCGCTGCTGCCGGTGGCGATCGCGGCTTTGCTGTGGCAGGCGGGAGAGATGGATCCCGGTGGGCCCGGAAACGGGCCGGGAGGCGAGCGGATTGAGCAGCGCGGGAACTGGCGCGATTTTCTGATTCTGGCGGTGCTGGGGCTGGCCGTGGACCTGCGCTGGTTCGAGCGCGCCTGGCCGGCGCACCTGGCCATCTACAACAAGATTCTGTTGCTCGACGCCGGCATTTACGGTTTCGCAGTGGTGCGGCAACTGGGGGGGACGGGCTTCGACCTCAAGCTGCGCCTGCGCGATGTGGGCGTCGGGCTGCGCGAGGTGTGCTTCTATACGCCGATGGCGTTAGCGCTGGGGCTGGGGCTGGGCTTCCTGCATGCCCACGCGGCGTGGCCGCGCGCGGTGGCGATCGCGGAGGCATGGTTCTTTACCTTCTTCTTTATAGCCGTGCCGGAAGAGCTGTTTTTTCGCGGCTGGCTGCAAAACCTGCTGGAGAAGCGCATTGGCCGCTACCCTGCGCTGTTCCTCACCGCGGCGGTCTTTGGGCTGGCGCACTTCAACAAGCACACGCGCGGCTTCTGGACGACCAGCTTCAACTGGCGGTACGTGCTGCTGGCGGCGCTTGCCGGCGTGTTCTACGGCCGCGCCTGGAGGCGCGACCGGCGAGTGGGCGCCTCGGCCGTGACTCACGCCACGGTGGACTCCATCTGGTCGCTCTGGCTGCACTGAGCCGGGGATTCCCCCAGGTTTGTGGCGCGCCTTTTGGCGCTACGCACGCGGCTTCTTCCGCTACCAAAGTTGTTGTCCATCTGACGCCGCTCTCCGTTCTGCAACTTGCTTCCAATCCTCGAGCAAGCGCGGAAGAGCGCGCTGCCATTCAGGTTTAAGAAGGAGGTTTTGCTTATGAAACGCAAGATGCGTCTCGGGTCAGTCCTGTACCTCTCGCTGATGGTCGGCGGGTTTCTTCTGGCGGTGGATCAAGCGCCGATCGCGGTGCACGCGCAACAGTCCGGCGGGACGGGCGGCGGCGCGGCGGGTGGCACTGGAGGGGGCGGTCAGAACGGCGGTACTACGGGTGGCGGCCAGAACGGCGGCACCCAGGGTGGCGGCACCCAAGGTGGCGGGACACAAGGTGGCGGCCAGAATGGCGGCACTGGCGGTACAGGGGGCAGCGGCGGTACAGGCGGTTCGGGTGGCACGGGAGGCACACAGAGCCCTCGCGCCTGACGCAGTCGCATCTTTCTCGCGGGGACGCATTCCCGATGCGTCCCCCGGGTAAGATCTCTTCTTCTGGCTAGTGTGGTCCGCCGCAAATTTGCGACATTATCCGGTAGACGCTGGCGTAGAACGCGGCAGGGGCTAAAGCCCCAATTCTCGAGAATTCGGATTTTTCGGCACGACTAAAGTCATGCCCTGTTACAGCGCATAAGAGATGAGATTTGCGGCGGCCTACACTAGACACTCGCCTGTTGTGCCGCTAATCTCCTGCGGAATTCCTCACATGTGCAGTTTTCCCGACGGAGGCTGTGAAACGCCTGGGTAACTGGTGTTGCTGTCCGGGGTTGCGGTACAACAGATAGCCAAGGCCTACGCGCATGTTGTGATCGACCGGACCGGGAACGGCGATCGCGATGGTGATGCCGAGGATGGCGTGGGCGATGGCCAGCGGGTAGAGGTTGCGGTAGCGCAGGAAGATCAGGCAGGCCAGGGTTCCCCAGACGATGGTGAGGAGCGCAAGAATGGGATTGGGCAGGTGGGCCAGCGCGAACATTCCCGCAGCCGCGAAGGCCGCCTGGCGAGGGCTGGGCAGCAGGCGCAGGAGCCGGGAGAGGAAGAAGCACTGGAGCAGAAACTGCTGCACTCCCGACCAGAGGATGTAGACCCAATAGCTGCCGAGGATGTGCAGCGGGCCGCCGGTATCGCGCATGGTGTGCAGGTGCGTGGAGAGGGCAACCGCAGCGGCCGCGAAGAGCAGTGCCGCGCCCACGACCCACAGCGAACGCAGAAGGTTGCGGGTGCGCAGGCCCGCGGCGCGCGCGCCTTCCCAGGAGGCAGCGATGAGCGCGATGAGAACGGCAAGAGCCACCCACCACAGCATCTTTTGCAGCGGGCGCGGCGTCCAGATGACCGCCAGGATCAGGGCGTAGGCGATGGCCAGCTCGGCGGCATCGCGCCGGCGGCTGTGTCCCCCGCTGGGGCTTCCGGTTCTGGAGGCCATCGCTGGTGCAGCCATTGGCTCGATCGTAGTACAGGCTCGGATGGATTTTCCAGCACCGGTGGAGCGGCGCCGGAGCGGCGATCCACGGGTGGCTTTCCTGGCCTACCGCTGCTATTCCAGGATGACCTCAGCCTCTCGCTCGTTGCCCAGGACGGTGAGGACCACGGCCGACCCTACGATCAGCACGCCGCCGAGCCAGGCGTAGGGTCCCAGATGCTCGCCCAGCACCTCCACGCCGAGGATCGAGCCCAGCGCCGGCTCAATGTTCAGAAAGACGCCGGCACGCGAGGCAGGCACGTGGTGGATGCCCCAGTTCCAGAGCCAGGTGGTCAGGGCCGTGCAAAAGAGTCCGCTGATGGCCAGCGCCGCCCAGGCGAGGCGGCTGACGTGATGCAGCAGCAAAGACTCGCTAGGTTGATGGGTGACGGGCGATAGCAGGGCGGGGCCGTAGTCCCAGAGCAGCAGCATGGCGGTGCCGCAGAGGATGGTGTAGGCGCTCACGGCGGGGGCGCTGTGGGTTTCGAGCAGCTTTTTGCTGAGCAGGATCCAGGCGAGGGCGGTGATGAGCGAGGCGATGACCAGCAGATCGCCGTTGAGGGAGGGGGTGTCGCGTCCGGTGGGGGTGTGTTTGCCCCCCAGCACGACGAGCGCGGCGCCGAGGGTGGAGGCGCAGAGGGCGAGCCATCCCACCGCGTCCAGGCGCTCGCCGGCAAAGATGGCGGCTGCCACCGCCAGCAGCACCGGCATGGCGCCGACCATCAGCGAGGCATGGCTGACGGTGGTCAGCGCCAGGCCGTGAAACTGCATGAGGAACTGGATGGGCACGCCGAAGGCGGCGGCCAGCAGCAACAGACGCCACTCCGCGCGGGTAAAGCGTACCGGATGCAGCAGCGCCACCGGCAGCATGCCCAGCGAGGCGAAGAGAAACCGGTAGAGCACCATGTGGGAGACGGACATCTCATTGAGGGCCAGACGTCCCCAGAAGAATCCCGTGCCCCACAGGCCGCCGGCCAGAGCGCAGGCTCCGTACCCTAAAAAACTGGATGGCTGAGGGCGCGGCGAGGCGATGCCGTTTGCAGTGCGGTCTTGCATTCCACATCCACTGTCGCACAACCGGCCGATGCGGCGGGCGGAGATGCCCAAAGAGCGGTGCATCGGCGAGAATACAAGAGAATGGCAATGCCCAGCAGAGCAGCGACCCACTTGAAGGCAGCGGCCTTGCTGAAGGCGATGGCCTTTTTGCAGGCGGGCGCCTTTTTTGCGGTGGCTGCTTTGGGGCTGTGGGCCGCGCCGGCGAGAGCCTCGGGACCGGAAGGTCCGCTTCCGGATCATCCCCAGATTCGCAAGCTGGATGGGGAGTTCCGGGACAAGCCGTCGGTCCCGCCGTTGTGGACCATTCCGGTGGACGAGTTGGGATTTGCGGCGCCGGGCCCGCTCTATCTGGGGCAGCGCAACAGTCTGGTTTCCCTGGATTTTCTCAGCGAGGACCGGCTGCTGTTCACCTTCCGCGTGCCGGCGCTGCTGCATCGAACCCCGGGCGAGGACTCGAGCGACGAGCGGGAGATTCGCGCGGTGGTGTTGTCGCTGCCGGAGGGGACGCTGGAGGCGGAGAGCCACTGGCTGGTGCACGACCGGGCCCGCTATCTGTGGATGACCAAGGACGGTCATTTTCTTCTGCGCGACCAGAACACGCTGTTCGAGGGGGATGGCGCGCTGCATCTGAAGCCGCTGCTGAAGTTTCCGGGGCCGCTGCTGACGATTGAGATGGATCCGGAGCAGAACTTTCTGCTGGCCGATTCGCGCGAGCCGCTGGCGGCCAGCAAGCCGCAGCCGGATGCCGATCCGGGAGACGGTTCCGGAGACGACTCCACGGGCCGGGTGCCGGACCTGGTGCTGCGGATTCTACAGCGCAGCACGGGACAGGTTCTGACTGTGGCCCGGGTGCCTTCGCTGATCCATCTGCCCATGAACAGCGACGGGTATCTCTCTCCGCAACGCGGCACGGGCGTCGACTGGCGGGTGATGCTGAACTTTTTCACCGGCCAGCAGCGGGAGTTGGGCACGGTGAAATCAGATTGCATGCCGCAGATGCATTTTGTCTCGGAGCAGGAGTTTCTGGTGACGGCCTGCTCGGATGCGGGCGATGACGCGCTGGTGGCGATGACCACGTCGGGGGAGAAGCTGTGGACCGATCTGGTTCCGGACCACTTTGTCTGGCCCAACCTGGTGATGTCTCCCGACGGCACCAAGATCGTGCGCGAGACGCTGTACGTGAGCCACGGGATCGACGCGTTTTCGCCGATGGGGAACGACGATATCAAGGGGCAATGGGTGCAGGTGCTGGATGCGGCTACGGGCAACGTGATCTTCGATGCTCCGGCGAACCCGATTCTGGATGCGGGCGGCAATGTGGCGGTGTCGCCCTCGGGCCAGCGAGTTGCCGTGGTGAACGGGAACGCGATTCAGGTCTTCGAGCTGCCTGCCCCGCGGAGAGCGCCTGCGCCGGTTTCCTCGCGCTGATTTTGGCTGGACGGAAATCTGCTTCGGCTGTGTAAACTGGCGGACGGGAGATTTTTCTTGTCGTCAGCGCTCGTTCATTACACCGCCGCGGCGCTTACCGATCGCGGCCACAAGCGGCCCACCAACGAAGATTCCTACGGATTGTCGCTGAAGCATAACGTCTTCGTGGTGTGCGACGGGATGGGCGGAGCCGCGGCGGGCGAGATCGCCAGCGCCATGGCTGTGGACGAAGCGATGCGGGTGCTGACCCAGCGCGGGCCGGAGGAGGAGATTCCGGACGCTGCGCGGCGGGCGGTGGCCTCGGCCAATGAGGCGATCTTCCGGCGCGCGGAGGCCAATCCCAAGCTGCGCGGCATGGGTACGACGCTGGTGGGGCTGATTGCGGCGGCGGATCAGGCCTGGATGGTGAATGTGGGCGACAGCCGCGGCTACCGGATGCGCGACAGCCGGCTCGCGCAGATCACCGTGGATCACTCGCTGGTGGATGAGCAGGTGCGGGCCGGGCAGATGAACGAGGCGGAGGCGCGGCGTTCGCCGCTGCGCAACGTGATTACGCGCGCCCTGGGCACGCAGCCCTGCGTGATTCCCGATATTTTTCCGTTGGAGCCGGAGCCCGGCGACTTGTTTCTGCTCTGCTCCGACGGGCTGACGGGTGAGCTCTCCGACGTTCTGTTGCAGTCGCTGTTGTCGCTGGATCTCAGGCCGGAGCAGCTTTGCGAACGCCTGGTGAGCGCGGCGAATCTGGCTGGCGGCCACGACAACATCACCTGCGTGATCGTGAAGGCGGAGTAGGCGCGGGAGATCGCGCTACTCGCTGATTTCCATTCTTCCTTCGCCCCGCTTGGCGGGAATCAGAAACAGAACCAGCGGAATGCAGATCAGGGAAAGAACCGCCAGGATGCGGAAGTTGTCCGCATAGGTGAGCATGGCGGCCTGCTGCTGGAGCTGTTGATAGAGCGCGCCCAGGGCGCGGTAACCGGCCGAAGCGGGGCTGGTTCCTCCACGCGCGGACAAGTACCCGGATAAGGCCTGCGCGGCGCTCTGGGTGGCCGGATTGGAAGCCGTGATGTGGCCGGCGAGATAGGTCTGGTGCATCTGCGATCCGCGTGACAGGTTGGCTGTGAGCATGGCGATGCCCACGCTGCCGCCGATATTGCGCATCAGGTTGTAGATGCCGGTAGCGTTGCCCATCTCCTGCTTGCGCAGCAAGCCCATGGCCATGGTGGTGAGGGGAACGAAGACGAAGCCGCCGCCGAAGCCGTTGATGAAGTTGGGAATGGCTACGGAGCTCATGCCGATCTGGAGGTTGATGCGGCTGAGCTCGAGGGTGGAGTAGCCGAAGATGGCCAGGCCGGTGCACAGGAGCAGGCGGCCATCCACATAATTGACGAGCACACCGACCACCAGCATGGCGGTGAGCGATCCCAGCCCGCGCGGGCTGACGGCGAGGCCGCTGTCGAGGGCCGAGTAGCCCAGCACGGTTTGCAGGAAGAGCGGCAAAATCGCCGTGACCCCGTAGAGCACAAATCCGTAAAAGGTGGTGATGGCGGTGCCGATGCTGAAGTTGCGGTTGCGCAGGGCGCGGAGTTCGACAATGGGCGCTGCCGTGGTGAGCTCGCGGACCACAAAGCCGATGCACGCAATGGCGGAGATGGCGGTGACCCAGCGGATCCACACCGCCCCGAACCAGTCCGCCTCCTGTCCCTTGTCGAGCACCAGTTGCATGGTGCCGAGCCAGATCGCCATGAGGCCGAACCCGAGGTAGTCGATGGCGACCCGGGTGACATGGCGCAGGTAGGGCGGGTCCTCAATGTAGGCATTGGCCATGAACCAGGCCAGCAGGCCCACCGGCAGGTTGATATAGAAGATCCAGCGCCAGGAGTAGCTGTCGGTGATCCAGCCACCGAGGGTGGGGCCGATGACGGGAGCCACCACGATGCCCACGCCATAAGCGGCCATGGCCTTGCCATGCTGTTCGGGGGGAAAGCTCTCCAGCAGGATGGACTGGGCCAGAGGCTGCATGCCGCCGCCGCCCGCGCCCTGGAGTACCCGGGCGATGATCAGCATGGGCATGCCGACGGCCATGCCGCAGAGCATGGAGGAGGCGGTAAAGCTGAGGATCGACAGCATGAGAAGCCGCTTGCGGCCGATGCGCCGCGCAATCCAGCCCGAGGCGGGGAGCATGATGGCGCTCGAAACCAGGTAGCTGGTGAGCACCCAGGTGGATTCGTCGGTGGAGGCGGAGAGGCTGCCGGCGATGTGGGGCAGGGCTACGTTGGCAATGGAGGAGTCCAGCACCACCATGAAGGTGGCCAGCATCACCGAGACCGCCACCATCCAGGGGTTCACGGAGGGCCGCCATTCGGCCGACAGTGCTTCCGGGTTGTGCGGTGAAGCACCGGCTGTGCTCATCCGTTCTTCCTGCGGGTCTGTGCGCGAGCGCGGTTTGAAATGCGTGCAAACTTAGGACCGTCTCCACCTGGTGCAGGCGCGCTCAGGAATGCACGCGGGCGGGACGGTCAAGGAAGCATGAAAAATAAGTCTCTCTGAAATCGTACCGTGTCGCCACTCTGTGGGTTGTTGATGCTGTGAATGGGAGAGGCGTTCGCATGTTCCGAATGTAAGGCAGATCACTGCAAGATGGGCGTGCCCGCCGCACAATCGAGTTGGTTTCAGAGGCGGAGAGCACCGCCGGAGCCGGCGCAGGCGGAGTATAGTGCTGTGTTGCTTCGTTCAGCGCAGTTCAGATTGCACCGGGAGGTGTGCCGTGAGATATCGCGCATTGACCGTATCGCGGGAGTTCGGGAGCGGAGGCGGGCTGATTGCCAACACCATCGCCGAATGGCTGGGATGGAAGCTGCTGGACAACGAGATCATCACGCAGATCGCGCGGGCGGCGCGGGTGGATTCGACGGTGGTGCGGCAGTACGATGAGCGCGTGGACTCGTGGCTGCGGCGGCTCAATGAGGATGCGATCCGCGGGGTTGCGCTGGCCGCCGGCCGGCCGCTGGGGGACGCCGACTTTTTTGATGCTCACGTGATGGACGAGCTTACCCGCAAGATTATCGAGGAGGCGTACACGGGGGGGAGCTGCGTGATCGTGGGGCGCGGCTCGCAATGCCTGTTGCAGCTCCGTCCGGACGTCTTTCACGTGTACGTGTATGCTCCGGTCCGGGTGCGGGCCAAGCGGCTGCGAGCCCGCCTCGAACCTGGAGCCGATATCGAAGCGCGCATCCACAGGGTGGACGAGGAACGCGCCCGTTACATTCGGCAGCACTATGGCAGGGATTGGCGCGACCCGCATCTCTACAACCTGATGATCAGTTCCTGGGAGAGCGAGGAGGCCACCGCGCATGCCATCTTCTATGCGATGACCGGCACTCCGCACCAGCCGGCGGTTCCTGCCGGCGCTGCGTCGGCACGCTGAGGCGCGGAGAGCGGCAGGCAGCCAGGCGACTGGGCGACGATCGGAGCTGAGAAGGCGGCTTACTCTTCGCCGGTTGTTCCCAGGGGTGGTGCATCGGCCAGCTTGCGCAATTGCGCCAGATGGTTCAGATCGTGGCCGGCCATCATCTCCACAAAACTCTGAAAGGTGAAGACGCCGCGCTGCGGATGGGTGGCGGTGCGCTGGGCAGCCGCCGGCAGCGAGGTCTCGATCAGTTGCAGGTTCCAGCCGCGCAGGGCGGCGAAGACCTCGGCGGCCTGATCGGCGGAGACACCCAGGTAGTTGGTCGCCCACTTGTCCTGGTCGAAAGGTTGAATGGCCGGATTGTCCTCGGCCAGCATCTGGCGCAGGCGGAAGCCGAAGACCATCTCGGTGTCGGCCAGGTGGCAGGCAATCTCCGCGGCGCTCCACTTGCCGGGGGCGGGGCGGGTTTCGACGTCGTCGCCGATTTCGGCGAGGACGGCGCGCAGCACCTCGGGGGTTGCCGTCAGGACGGCCTCGACCGGCCGCTCATCCAGAAGACCTGCGTAGGGATTGGCTTTGCTCATCATTCCTCCAGGGTGCTTTCCATCTTCAGTCTTGAGATTTTGCCGATGACAAAATCTACCTTCCAGTCCAGATTGCCAGACGCCTATCGAATCCGGAAAGAGCGCATGAACTCCTCCGCATCCGCTGCGGGATGGTTCTTCTCGGAGACCACGATCAACTGGTAGAGGCGCGCCCCGGCCAGGTATTGGTGAACGGTGTAGTGCCAGCCGTCGTTGTCGGTGGCGGTAAAGGCGCGGCCGGGCACGCCGTTGAGGGTGATGGCGCGGTCGCTGAGAACGGTCTTGCCGTCCACGGCGCCGCTGCGCGCGGAGGCGAGCACATCCTCGGGCGCCTGGTCCACATAGTCGGCGGGATAATCGTTGTACATCACCATATAGGCCACGCTGCTGTGGTTCAGCTCGACCCAGGTTTGATGCAGGATGGAGGCGGCGCCACCTTGGAGGGCGATGGCCTTCACGGCGTGCTGCGGTGTGCCGGGCGGGAAGTCGACGCTGAATCGTCCCTGCTGGGAGCGATAGGGCTGGAACTGCCGCGCGGCCGGCAGGGGGGCAGAGGCCGGCATAGGCCGCGCTTGCGCGGCGGCCAGTGCCGGGCCCGTCAGCAGGCCGATTGAGGCGACAAAGGCGAGGAAACGGGGCACCGCTTTCCTTTCGGCCCGAGGCAGCTTTGCGGCCGCGGGAAGTGCCGTTACGAGCAGGCAAGGCTATTCCAGAACAGGACGCGGCAGGTGTCAAGGCGGCTGGATTGCTGAATCCGTACAATAGAAGAGAATGGCTTTTGTCGAACACTATGATGTTGCGGTGGTAGGCGCCGGGCACGCGGGATGCGAGGCGGCCATGGCGGCGGCCCGCATGGGACTGAAGACGGCGCTCATCACCATGAATCTGGACCTGATCGCGCAGATGAGTTGCAACCCCGCGATCGGGGGGGTGGCCAAGGGACACCTGGTGCGCGAAGTGGATGCCCTGGGCGGTATTATGGGCGAGGTAGCGGACGCGGTGGGCATCCAGTTCCGTCTGCTCAACTCCTCGCGGGGCCCGGCGGTGTGGAGCCCGCGCGCCCAGTGCGACAAGCAGCTCTACCGCGTGAAGATGCGCGAGGTGCTGGAGGCGCAGCCCGGATTGCACATCCGCCAGGCGGAGGTCGTGGACCTGGTGATCGAGGAGCAGGGAGCGAGGGAACAAGGGAACGAGGGACCAGGGACGGGTGCTTTGGGGAGCTGGGAGAACCCAGATGGAGGCGAGCCTCCGGAGGCGCCGCGGCCCGAGCAAGCGCGCCGCCACGGTCGCGTCGCCGGATTGAAGCTGCGCGATGGGCGGCGGCTGCTGGCCGGGGCGACCATCATCACGACCGGCACGTTTTTGAACGGGCTGATTCACTGCGGCGAGGAACGCTATCCCGCCGGGCGCAGCGGCGAGCCGGCCTCCGTTCTGCTCGGCGAGGCCCTGCGGGCTCTTGGACTGCGGACGTGCCGGCTCAAGACCGGGACGCCGCCGCGGCTGGACGGCCGCACGATCGATTGGGCCGCGTTCGAGGAGCAGCCCGGCGATGCCGATCCTACGCCTTTCAGTTTTCGCACCAGGAAGATCGCGCAGCCGCAGGTGAGTTGCCACATTGCCTTCACCACGCCGGAGACGCTGCGGCTGATTCGGGAAAACGTGCACCGCTCGGCGATGTACTCGGGCCGGATCGAAGGCATCGGGCCGCGCTACTGCCCGTCCATCGAGGACAAGATCGTCAAGTTTCCCGACAAGACCCAGCACCAGTTCTTCCTCGAGCCCGAGGGGCTGAACACGCATGAGGTCTACGTCAACGGCATGTCCACTTCGCTGCCGATGGAGGTGCAGTGGCAGATGGTGCACTCCATCCCCGGCCTCGACCAGGCGGAGATGCTGCGGCCCGGTTATGCCATCGAGTACGACAGCGTGGACCCCACGGAGCTCGACCGCACGCTGCGGGTGAAGTGCATGGAGGGCCTGTATCTGGCTGGCCAGATCAACGGGACGAGCGGCTATGAAGAGGCGGCGTGCCAGGGCATTATGGCCGGCATCAACGCGGCGTTGTGGCTCAAGGGCGAGCCGGCCTTCACCATGGACCGGACGGAAGGATATACGGGCATCCTCATCGACGATCTGATCTCGAAGGGGACCAACGAGCCTTACCGGATGTTCACGTCGCGGGCCGAGTTCCGGCTGCACCTGCGCATCGATAACGCCGACCGGCGGCTGACGCCGCACGGCCGCAGGCTGGGACTGATCGACGATGAAGCCTGGGCAGCGTATGAGCGCAAGCAGGCGCGGATGGCGGCGCTCGACCGGCTGCTCTCGGCCGGCAAAGTGGATCCGGAGAAGCTGGAACGCGCCGGATTCGGCAACCTGACTGCCACTGCCGGGCTGACCTGGGCACAACTGCTCAAGCGGCCGGAGGTGACGATCGAGCCGGTCATGGCAGCGCTCGAAGAGCAGCTTCGGATGGACCCGTTGCTGGCCGAGTTGATCGCGAGGCCCGGGTCGCGCGCAGGGGATCTGGGAGAGCACTCAGACGGTTCCGCTGCCATTGCACGCGCCGAGATGCGCAACGAGGCGCGCGCGGTCGAGACGGAGATCAAGTTTGCCGGGTATCTCGATCAGCAGCGCAAATCGATCGAGAAGCTCAAGGCCGCCGAGGCGGTCGCCATTCCCGAGTGGCTGGAGTACGGCGCCATCAGCGGCCTTTCGCGCGAGATGCGGGAGAAACTGGAGCGGGTGCGGCCCGGAACGATCGGGCAGGCGAGCCGCATTCCCGGGGTTACGCCGGCGGCGTTGAGCCTGGTGCATGTGTCGATCCGGATTCAGGGCGAGGCGCGGCGTCGCGCGACCGCCTAGCTTTATTTGCGCTGCGAGACGCTGTGCGTTTCCGGCTCGGCGTTGCTGTACCAGTCGAGCAGCCGCACCTCAATTCCCGAGCCCTTCAGATCGTCGGCAAAGCGCTGGATGTTCTGCCCGTGGTAGTGGTAGGGAATCGCGATCCTGGGATGGAAGGCCTTGACCGCGGCGGCGGCTTCGTCGGGAGACATGGTGTAGGGCAGGTTCATGGGGATGAAGGCGACGTCGATGTTCTTGAGGGCCCGCATCTCCGGTGTGCCTTCGGTGTCGCCGGCAAAGTAGAAGCGCTTGCCGCCATAGGTGAGGATGTAGCCGTTGCCGCGGCCCTTGGGATGATATGGCTCGCCGTTAGGCATCATGTGCCGGATGTTGTACATGGGCACGGCGGTGATCTTCCAGTGACGCCAGGTCATGGACTGGCCGTTGGCCAGCACGCGGGCGCTGGTCACGGTCTTCTGCACGGCGGCGGGAGCAACGATCTCGGTGCCGGGCTTGCTGAGCGCGGCGATGTCGGCAGGGTCCATGTGGTCGTGGTGAATATCGGTGATGAGAATCAGATCGCCCGGGGGCAGGCCGGCGATGTTGGCGGGCTTGGCGGGATCGATATAAATGCGGTCGTTGCCGGCCTGAATGATAGCGGCAGCGTGATAGATAGGCGTGATGTGCACCGGCCCAGCGTTGGTAGCGAAGGTCTGGACGGCGGGCGTGGCGGCGAAGAGCGGAAGCGCGGCCGCCAGTGCGATCCCGGAAAGTAGCGGGAAAATTCGTGGCATCAAGAGTCTCCTGGTATGTGTGGCAGCCGCTTTGACCCGAGGAATGCGGGGCTGCCGTTTTGTGGCCCTTTGAGGCCGAACTATAGCAGATCGCGCATGCAGGGCGGCTCTCTATACTGGGTTGGTGAGCCTTTACAGTCAACCGGATACGCCGCCGCGCCGCATCGTTCTGACCGGATTCATGGGATCGGGCAAGAGCACCGTGGGGCCGCTGCTGGCAGCGCGGCTGGGCTGGCGCTTTGTGGATGTCGACGACGTGATCGAGGCTGAAGCCGGCTGCGCCATTGCCGAGATCTTCAGGCGCGATGGCGAGCCGGCATTTCGTGCGCTGGAACACGCTACGATCGCGCGGTTGGCAGCCGGAGATGAACTGGTGCTGGCGCTGGGGGGCGGAGCCATTGAGCGCGCCGAGACGCGGGAGTTGCTGCTCCACGCGCCGGGGACCTTGCTCGTCCACCTGGAGGTGCGGCTCGAGACCACGCTGGCACGCTGTAGCGGCAGCGAAGGCACGCGGCCGGTGTTTGCCGATCAGGCCAATCTGGCCGCGCGCTACCAGCGCCGGCTGCCACTCTACCGGATGGCGCATGCCTCGGTTGCGGCCGACGAGCGTACGCCCGAGGAGATTGTGGACGCAATCCTCGGATTGGCGCAGATGCCTATCCACGGACGTGGCGCGAGCTAGCAGTTCATTTGGTCGAAACAACTTCGATGTGGATCGTTCCTTCTGCGTGGCTGGGCCCGGCGAGTGGAAACCACGGAGGCAGCATCGCATCCAATCCAACGTCCAAAGGAGATGAATGCCATGCTGAACCATCGCATTCCTGGAGTTGCAGCCGCACTGCTGGGCGCGTTGCTGCTGGTTTTGGCGGCAAGCGCATCGCAAACGGAGCTGCCAGCCGGCAGGCTGCTGCCAGCGGGTACGCTCTTGCCGGTCACGCTTAACCGCGGTCTGAGCGCCAGGAAGTTGCGCGCCGGGCAGATTCTCCCCATGCGGTTGATGCAGTCGGTGCCGGGAACCAGGATTCACCGGGGCGCGAAGGTGCTGGCAACGGTGGTGCGGGTGGGCACGTTGCCCGGCGGCGAGGCCCAGTTGGCTCTGCGCTTTGACTCGCTCGAGAGCCACGGACAGAAGATTCCGATCCGCGCCAACCTGCGTGCGCTGGCTTCGCCGCTCGAAGTGGAAGAGGCGAAGATTCCCGAAGAGATGTCTTCGCGCGGGCTGACTCCGGAGACCTGGGACACGCAGCAGATCGGCGGCGACCAGGTTTACCGGGGCGGGGGACCGGTGACGGAGGACGGGCACAAGGTGGGCAAGCCGGCGGCCTACGGCGCGGTGGACATGCCGCAGCCGGCGGCGGGAATGAAGTGCCGCGGCACCCTGGGGCCGAGCCATCCGCAGGCCATGTGGCTGTTTTCGGCGGATGCCTGCGGGGTTTATGGGTATCCGCATCTTGTGATCCGGCAGGCGGGCCGCAGCAGTGGAACGGTAGTGCTGGCGAGCACGCGAGGAAAGCTCAATCTGCGCGGGGGCAGCGCCCTGTTGCTGCGGGTCGGCGAGCCCGAGATGGCCGACCTGAAGTGATCTCAGCCGTTCATGGCAACAGCGGAGCGCGCATAATGATCCCGGCGCTCTCGATTGGAATCGCACGAGGAGGAGGATCATGCGCGATTTTGAATATGTTGTGACGACCCCTAAGAGCTTTGATGAGGCGGTGCGGGCGGTGGAGGCGGCGACCGCAGCCCGCAGCTTTCGGGTGCTGCACATCCACGACGTGACGGCCACGCTGGCGGAGAAGGGCCTTCAGCGCGGGCCGCTGAAGATTCTGGAGATATGCAACGCCCGCTATGCGCATGAGGTTCTGCAGAAGGATGTGCTCACAGCGCTGATGCTGCCGTGTCCGATCGCTGTCTTCGAGCAGGAGGGTGAGACGCGCATCGCTACGATGCGGCCGGCGGTGATGAAGCAGTTCTATCCCGGCAAGGGGATCGACGCCGTCGCCGATCAGGTGGAGCAGGCGGCGTTGGCGATCGTGGACGAAGCGGCGCGGTAGAGCGGCGGTCCCGCGCGGCGTGAAGCGAAGGAGGAACGTGAAGCCTCACACCGCGCGGAAGTACGGTTATTTTTTCTTGGGCATGATCTGCGCCAGGTAGATGCCGGCCCAGCCGGCTTCTTCATTGCCCATGCCGATGTTGAGAACCACGGTCTTGCCTCGGAAGCCATCACGCTCGATGCCCATGGTGGTCACCGGGAGCGGTGTTTCGGGTCCAATGGGGTTGCCGTCTTCATCCACAGGAATGTAGGTGGCCTGGGGATCGAAGGTGGTTCCGTCCATGCCGGATTCGACCAGCGTGGTGAAAACCGCAGGATCGTCCGGTCCAGGGCGAACATAGATTCCGTCTTTCACCTCGGTGTACGCGCCGTTGAGCACTGTGCCGGTTCTAGCTTTGAAGATGGCGTGCACGTTCGCGTTCGTGAGCTTTCCGTCCACCAGCCCGGATACGGCCACGAAGCTTGCCGAGCGCCAGCGCGCCGGCTCGCCGTCGGTGTCGCCTTCCGTGCCGCCGGAGCCGCCTGATCCTTCCTCAGCCAGAACGACGATTGCAGCGTCTTCGCCGGTCCCGGCATCACCCCCGGTTCCTCCCTGCGGTGGCGGCACCTTTCCAGAGAAATTCCAGTAAACGAAATCGCTGAAGTGATCGGGAGTTTTGGCGACCGCCCAGGTGGAATGGGTGACGGTGTCGTAGACGAAGATGCCCTGGTGCACGGGAACCGAAGTGTGGAAGCCGTTGCTGACGGTTCCCGGCGTGACGCCATCCCCGTAGAGGGTCTTGCAGTAGGCAACGATGTTGCGATTGCCGTCGGAAGGACATTGCAGGATGAGCGGCTTGACCTCGGTTCCCCAGGCGCCCCAGAAGGCGACGAAGCGGCCGTCAAAGGATAACCCTTCCCCGAGCTTGTTGAAGACGGCACCGGTTTCGCCGGGCACCGGGCCACCGATCTGGATGAGCGGAGTGAGCGCCGGCGGCTGCTGCGTGGTGTTCAGCTTGGCCAGGTAAATGCCACCGTGCTGGGGTGCGTCTTCATTATCAAAGCCGGCGAAGACAGCGCTATATCCCACTGCGCTCGGGGGCGCCGTGGAGCCGAAGGGAATGTTGGTTCCGGGAATCAGCGTGGAGTTGTTGGCAATCAGGACCACGGGGCTGCTCCCGCCCGCGGGAGCAAGGTGACCGTCGCCGATGGGAGTGTCGGTCAGGGTAAGGGTGCGGTAATAGACGCCGGTTTTGCTGACCGTGAGGACAGGATTGCTGGGATCGGGCAGCGAGTAGTTGCCTTTGAAGACGATGGTGTTTTTATCGGCAACCGCAGGAGCGCCAGGAAAGACATCGAACTTGACGATCTGATCCGTCACCTCGGGCACACGGAAGAAGTCGAACTCGGGAACGACGCCGAGGTTGCTGGCGCCGGTGATAAGCGGCCCGAAGGGATTGGTGTAGATGCCGGTGGTGCCAGCGCGCGT
>DAIDLI010000160.1 GCA_027449545.1 Acidobacteriaceae bacterium
CGGCACGGACATCCATCGCCGCGGCCTCGCCGCTTGACGCCTTAAGCCTTACGTCGTGTACAGTGAGGTCTGCCAGTGGTCAGGCCTCCTCGCCGAGATCTGCCTGCCGGAAGACATTCTGCACAAACAATCGGAGTCCAAGGGAATATGCGTTCTGTTGCCTTCCGCCTGCTGGTTGTCGCTGCTGCGCTGGCCTTTGCCTTGACGCTGCCTGCCCAAGACACACGTGCTGTTACGGAGCCACATATTCCGGCCGCCTGCGTCACGCTGAAGGCGCGGATCGCTGCGGTCAATGGCGTGATTCCGGCCCAAGAGGAGCGCTCTCTGGATACCGCGCGGATTCAGGATGCGATCAACCGCTGCACCCCAGGCAAAACCGTGGTTCTGCACTCGGACGGCGCAAAGAATGTGTTCCTGATCGGGCCCATCGATCTACGTTCGGGGGTCACGCTGGTGGTCGCGGCGCATACCGCGCTGGTGGCTTCGCGGGATCCGCGGCTCTACGACCTGAAGCCGGGTAGTTGTGGCATTCTCGCCGCGCGCGGCCACGGCTGCAAGCCTTTGATCACCGCCGAGAACGTCGAAAACAGCGGCATCATGGGAGCCGGCTCCATCGATGGGCGGGGCGGCGCGACCATGCTGGGCCAAAACGTCACCTGGTGGCAACTGGCGCACGCGGCCAAGGTCAAGGACCAGTACCAAAGCGTGTTTTCTCTCATCAGCATCGTGCGCGCCACCAACTTCACGATGTATAACGTCACCCTGCGCAACTCTCCCAACTATCACGTGGCCACGTTCCTTACCAACGGATTCACAGCATGGGGGGTGAAGATCATGACGCCAGCAACGGCGCGAAACACCGACGGCATCGATCCGCGCTCTTCGCGCAACGTGACCATCGAGCATTGCTCGATTCACGCAGGTGATGACGATGTTGCGGTTTCCTCCAACCAGGGCGGTCCGTCCTCGCACATTTCCATCCTGCACAATCACTTCTACAGCGGACATGGAATGTCGATCGGCAGTGGAACCAGCGGTGGAGTGGATCACATGCTGGTGGATGATCTGACTATCGATGGCGCCAGCAACGGGATCCGCGTGAAGTCCGATCCCAGCCGCGGCGGGCTCGTCCAGCACCTGGTTTACCGCAACGTCTGCATTCGCAATGTGACCAATCCGCTGGTTTTCACGCCGCACTACACCAACTTCACAGGAAGTTCGCTGCCCCTCTACCGGGATATCAGCTTACAGAACATCCATATCCTGACGCCCGGCACGTACACGTTCATGGGACTGGATCCGGAACACAAGCTGCAGATTTCCCTGGACAATGTTTTTGCCGATGGCTTGCAACAGTCCCGCATCATCGCTAAGGACGCAGTGATCACGATCGGGAAGCAGCGCGGCAATCTGGAGCCCACGGGTGACGACGTGTCGATCGCCCAGACCGACGGCTCCACCGCCGGCACACCCATGGCCTGTACGGCCCGCTTCGTTCCCTTCCCTGCTGACACGACCGCACCAGCGATGGCGGTGAAGGCGCCGCCGGTGGATCTTACTTACTACGTTGCCGCCGATGGAACCGGCGATTACTACTCGGTCCAGCAGGCGATCGACGCTATCCCTGCTTCAGGCCATGCGGTGATATCCGTTGCGCCTGGCACCTATCGCGAGGTGCTCACCATCAACAAACCGTATATCCAGCTGCGTAGCGCCAATCCCGACGCGAGCAAGACGGTGATTGTGAACGACCGCAGCGCCGGAGCGAATGGGGGCACGCTGCACTCGGCTACCGTGAATGTGACAGCTGACAACTTCTTCGCCGAAAATATCACCTTCGAGAACGACTTCAACCGAACGCATCCGCAGTTGCCCACCGGATCGCAGGCGCTGGCCCTGCTGGTGAAGGGCGATCGCGACGTGTTTCATCACGTGCGTCTGCTCGGCAATCAGGACACTCTCTACGCCGGCAGCCCCAACTGTTCCCCCGACGGACAGAACTGCAAAGTAGCGCGTCAGCTTTTTTCCGATTGCTACATTGCCGGGAACGTGGACTTCATCTTCGGCAACGGCAAGACCGCGTTCGAAAATTGTGAGATTCACAGCACCGAGCACAGCGAGGGATTCCTTACCGCGCAGGGCAAACACTACCCCGCGGAAGACTCCGGCTTCGTCCTGGATCACTGCAAGCTGACCGCTGAGCCCGGCTTGGCCGGCACGGTCTACCTCGGCCGTCCGTGGCGTCCTTATGCTACGGTGATCTATCTCAACACGGAGATGGGCGACCAGATCAATGCCGCCGGCTGGCGAGAATGGCATCCGGGGGAGACGCACTCGCTCGATACCGCGTTCTTCGCCGAATACAACTCCAGCGGCCCGGGGGCCGATCCGGGCAAGCGCGAGCCGCACGCTCACATTCTCAACGCTCAGCAGGCAAAGAGGTATGCGCCCGCAGCGTGGCTCCGGGGCAACGATAACTGGAACCCCTTTGTGATGCCTAAGCCGGTGAGTGTCTATTAAGGCAATCTACGCAATGGTGGTGGTTGCGCACGAGTAGTCCGGAATTCGCTGCCCTCACTTCCGACGCCTGCAGCAGAGCCTAATCTGCCTCAGGTCGGGGCCGGCAATTATCGCGCAGTAAAGATGCTCAGCGATTCCGCCGGCTCCACGATCTGCACCTGACTGCCATCCGTCTTCAGCGCCGCCGCTGCACCCACCGGAGCGGGACGAAATTCAGTACATCCGCTCAGCGCAGTATGGTCCAGGTTGAGATTCACGGTTTGGCTTTGCTTGCCGTCATTCACCACTACGAGGAAGTGCTGGTTCGTGTGAGCCGGCGCACAGCCGCTTGCCTCTTCCGCACGAACGAATGCGAACTCATGTGCATCGGCAAAGAGGTTCTGTTCCATGCCGGTTTGCAGCGCACGATGGGCGCGACGATAGTTCATGAGGTGTGAGGTCCAGTCAAAGAGCTGCTGCTGCTCGGCATTGCGGCCGGCTGCGGTGAATGCATCGTGCGGGTCGCCTGGAAATCCTCCCGGGAAGTCGTGCCGGTTATCGGGATCGCCTTTGCCCGTCATACCGATCTCGTCGCCGGCATAGACCAGCGGCATGCCGCGCAATGTGGCCAGCAGCCCGAAAGCCAGTTCGAGTTTTTTGGGATCGCCACCCGCATCGGTGAGGAAGCGCGAAGTGTCGTGATTGCCGAGAAAGGTGGCCAGCCGCGCGGGGTGCGGGTAGAGCGAGTCCTGCCGCAGTACGCTCTCCAATTCGGTCATCGGCTTCCCCTGCGCGAGCACGTCGCGCAGGGTAAAGTAGACGGGAAAATCAAACGGCGTGTCGAGGCCGGTGTCATAGGTTCCGTCTGCCCCCTTGTGGGTCACGCCGCCGGCGAAGAAGGAGGTAATTTCAGGATCACGATTGAAGATCTCGCCCACGATGGTGAGGTGCGGGTAAAGACGATGCATGGCGGCATCAAATTGATGCCAGTAGGCCCGGTTAACGTAGGGAAATGTATCGAGGCGGATGCCATCCAGCTTGGCCGTCTCAACCCACCAGATAGCGTTCTGGATCAGGTAACGGGCCACCAGCGGATTCGACTGGTTGAGGTCGGGCATCGCATCGGTGAACCAGCCGGAGGTGATGTTGCGCCAGGCCTGCGGCGGGGCATGGGGATCGATGAGTTCTTCAAAATCCGCGCTCACCGGAAGATGATGGGCCGGAGTGCCGTGCAGCCAATCAGGCGCGGGCGGATCTTTCACCCACGGATCCGCGATGCCAATATGGTTTGGCGCCAGGTCGATGACCAGTTTCATTCCCTGGGCGTGCAGAGCATCGGAGAGATGGCGATACTCGGCGAGCGTGCCGAAATGCGGATCCACCGCGTAGAGGTCGGTGGCCGCATAGCCGTGATACGACTCCGGCATGCCCGCGTTCGAGAAGATCGGGGTGGTCCACAAGGTTGTGATGCCGAGCTGCTTGAGATAACCGATGTGCTCAGCGATACCGGCGAAGTTGCCGCCATGCCACCCGCGCACGGCAGCGCGATTGTCGTCGGGCGGGTCGCTGGCTGAATGTCCTTCCGCAAAGCGGTCGGTCATGATCAGGTACATCACGTCGGAGGGTGAGAAGCCAGCGTGTGCTGCATGCGTCCGTTGGGCGAGGATGTACGAACAATGCGCCTGGCCTTGCGGATTCTGCGCTGTAATCGTCAGCGTCTGCGGCGTCGCGTTGTCTGTCGCCAGCCAAAGAAAGGCCCAGTGGCCATTGGCAGAAATCTGGGTGCGCGTCAGGTGAACACCGTGACCGGCCACGTTGAATTGGGCACCAGTAAATCCATGGCCGTACACCAGCAGCATGGGACTGGGCAGGCTGGCCCACCAATTCGGCGGATCGATTTTTTGAATCTGAGGTGTCTCCACCCGTGATACTGCCGTCTGCGCCACGCCACAACGGGGAATGATGCACACAAAAATGCTGAGAAAAAGCGCAGTCAAAAACGAACGTACAGCCGGCATCTCGTTCTCCGAAAGCAAAGATAGGCAACTGCAATCAAGCTGAGCCCGTCTCCGGACAGACCGCTCCCATCGGGGGCTGAAGGGGCTGGCCGCCGGTCCTGTGCCACACTTCTCCTCTGCCTCGAACGACGTGGTGCGAGGCCGATGCGAAGATGCTCGTTCTCAGGAAAGGCGCAGTGCGCTGCGGCCAGGCTCAGCGGCCGAAGCGCACCGTGCGGATTAGAAGGTGAATCGAGCCGCCAACTGCACCTCGCGGTTCGAGTAGACCTGGGTTCCTTCGATCTGGCCGAAGTTGCCGCCGGTCACGTTGTTATTCGGGTTGGTGAACGCTGCCGAGTTCAGCGCGTTGAAGGCGTCGCCGTGCAGTTCCAGGTTGTAGCGCTCGGCTACGCGGAAGGTTTTCTGCAAGCTGAGGTTTACGACGCGGTATCCAGGACCAAACACCTGATTGCGGCCCAACGTACCCAGGCGGGTGTAGACGGTGGTTCCGTCTGGCCCCACGAGGGTGGGAATGTTGGTGGAAAATGCCGCAGGATTGAACCAGTGGCCGGTAATGCTCTTCGGATAGCTGATGGGCCCCACCAGGTCAGGACGGTTGTTCGGCTGGTTCTGTCCGGTGGTCAGGTCAACCGGCGTGCCGGTCTGCACCAGGCCGATGATGCTGGTCTGCCAGCCGCCGATCAGCCAGTCCATCGGCTGCGAAACGCTGCTGCCGAAGCGCTGTCCGCGCCCGAAGGGCAACGGGTAAATGATCGACGAGCTGAACACCTGGCGCTGATCCTGGTTGGAGTTGCCGTAGCTGGCCATGGGATCGTAGTAGAGCGCGACCGTCTGGCCCTGGAAGGCGCCCGGCGAATCATCCAGCGTGTGCGACCAGGCATAGGAGGCAGTGGCGACCAGTCCGTTGGCGGCGTGATGCTCCGCGTGCAACTGCAAGCCGTTGTAGTGGGAGATGCCGTTGTAGTTGTTGTAGTTGATGCCCCCCATACCGGGGAAGTTCTGCTTGCCGGTCCCGAACTGGTACATGTTGTACGCGTAGTAGGAGGAGAGGTCGGAGCCCTTGGTGCCTACATAGGCCAGATTCACCATGTTATTGGAGCCGAACTGGCGCGCGAGCTGCACGTTCCACTCCTGGACCATGCTGTTGGGGTTGCTGGTATTCACGGCAATCATGCTCAGTCCGGCGGGCGGGTGGGCAGGATCGAAGTTGACATAGCCACGCGCCGGCAGCGGCGTCACCACCGTAGAGGGGCTGGTGTAGCCGGTGCAGTTATACGAACCGGACTGCGTTGGGAGCTGGCCGGTGAAGGTGATGCAGTAGCCGTTGGAGGCCAGGTAGCTGTTGCTTCCACCGAAGGGCGCCTGCTCGCCAAGCTGGTTGTTGATGCCGCCGTAGTCAATGAAGTAGAAGATTCCGTAGCCGCCGCGCAGGACGGTTTTGCCATCGCCGCCGAGGTCGTAGGCGAAGCCGAGGCGCGGGCCGAAGCTGTGGTAATCCTGGGCCACGATGCTGCGCGATACGCCATTCTTGCCGGCCAGCATCACAGTTCCGGTTTGCACGTTGAAAGCAGCCTGCTGGTTATGCGCTTCGTAGGGGTGCGACAGGAAATCCCAGCGCATGCCCAGGTTCAGGGTGAGACGGCGATTGACGCGCCAGTCGTCCTGCGCAAACAGTCCGTCCTCCTGACCGATATTGGCAAAGTAACCGGACTGGGAGCCGATCTGGTAGTTCATCACACCGCCGGAGAGCAGCTCCGAAACTTCATAACCGGTGAAGATGGCGGTGCCCTGATCGATCCAGAAGTAGCCCTTGCCTTCCTGCGGGTTGAAGAACGATACCTGGCGGCGGATCAGGGTGCCGCCGAACTTGAAGGAGTGCGCTCCCTTGTTCCAGCTCACCGAGTCGGTGATCTCGTAGGTGTTCTGCGGAACGGCATAGAGGCCGTAGTCGCCGGTGTACTCCAATTCGCCCGACCAGCCGCCGATCAGCGCGCCGCCGGTGGTTTCCTGGTTGATATTGGCGTTCACGATACCCAGGTTCTTGGAGACGTAGTCGCCGTACATGGGAGGCGTGTAGCCGTAGTTGTCGCGGTTATAGGCGATATGCGCCTCGTTGACGACCGCCGGCGAAAAGATGTGCGTGTAGCCGATATCCCAGCTGCGCGCATGCGTCGGGTTCATGCCGGTGCCGCCGCCCGCGGGCAGATTCTGGAACTCGGAAGTCTTGGTATTCACCGAGTTGTCGTAGCTGAAGCGGATGAACGCCATGTCGTTGGCGCTGGGGTTCCAGTCAAAGCGAACATCGAAGGTGTTGTAGTTATTTTGCTCGGTCTGCGTGTCGAGGTAGTTGTTCAGAAAGCGATCGTTCCGGCTCGGCAGCGGAAAAGCATTCAGGTAATTCACGGCAGCCGGATTCAGGCGGTCTTGAGGAATCTGGTTGTTCGCGAAGGGCTGGCAGGTGGTGGGGTCGAAGATATCGCCGCCGTACGCTCCGAAGGTGCTGGAGCCCGCATAGGGATGGGAGTGGCCCTGCGAATCCACGTAGGTGCCGGGGTAGCAGAGCGGGAAATTGGTCTTATAGCCGTTGGCCACGTTGATGCCGGAGTTGGTCTCCATGGCCGCGTCCTGCAGTTCGCTGAAATCGCCGGTGCGCATCCGGGCGGTGGGCACCGTAAGGTAGTGCGGTGAAACAGCCAGGGTTTCACGTAGCGCCTGGTAATCGCCGAATCCAAACAGCTTGTTGTGCAGGATGGGCCCGCCGATGGAGAAGCCGGGCTGGTTGCGCAGGAAGCCTCCGGCCGCGGTCGCCGGGGCGCCGTTGAAGCGGTAGTTGGGATTGGAGTCGAAACTGCGGTCGCGGTAAAACTCAAATACTGATCCGTGGAACTCGTTGGTGCCGCTCTTGGTGGAACTGATGACCACGGCGCCGCCGGCTCGCCCGTATTCGGCCGGTGCGATGTTGGTGTCAACTTTGAATTCCTGGGTAGCGTCGATGTTTGGGAAGATCAGGATGGTTCCCACCAGGCCGTCGTTGTTGTCCACGCCATCGAGGATGTAGTTGTCCGCCTGAGGTCGGAGTCCGTTGACGGAGATCGCCGCGGCGCCGCTCTCGTTATTGCGGTTAGTCTCGGTCATGTTCGAGCTGCCGCCGCCGGAGGCGATATCGCCGTAAGCGCCGCGGGTCACCCCGGGTGTCAGCAGGGCCAGGTTCGAGAAGTTGCGCCCGTTGAGGGGCAGTTGCGTTACCTGCCGGCCTTCAATGGTGGCGCCGATGGTGGGATCGGTGGAGTCGATGATGGGCGCCGCCCCTGTGACCTGCACCGTGACCGCGGCACTGGCTGGCTTGAGTTGGAAGGACACGCTTTGCGTGGTGGTGACGGTCACCGTCACATTGGCGATGGCACGCTGGAAGCCGGGTGCCGCCACCTGCACCGTATAGCGCCCGCGGGGCACGGCGAGGATGGTGAACCCGCCCGAGCCGTTTGAAACCGCGCTCAATTTCATTCCGTTATCAAGGTTGGTGGCGTTGACCGCGGCCCCGGGAATGGCCGCCCCGGTGGAATCTACAACGGTACCGGCGATGCTGCCGGTATCGCTCTGCGCGAACAGACCAGGCGCTCCAAGCACCACCAGGCCGAGCGCGATCACCGCGAACAGGAATCCCAGCCGTAGTCGGCCGGGGGGCATGCTGATAAGTTTCGACATCACAGTTCCTCCAAAGAATCGACAGGCGTTGGCATAGTTGCGCGAATGAGGCAGCGGGATCAACGCAGTTCTCGCAGCCAGGAATGAGGAAACGTGTTCCGGGCCAATCGCGTCAATCCACCGCCCGCCAATTGCGCGTCAATTGCGGATCAACAGATAACCGACTTATTTTCAGTATTTTATGCGGTTATCTCTCTTACTTTCTGTGCTTCTAGAAGTGGGGTTACTCTTCTATTTTCCCTTTTTTCTGGTTTTCCCGTACACTGCATCTCAGAGTTCTCCCGGGAATGACGACCAAGACGAACAGCGTGGGTCTGAAGCGTGCCCAGTTCGGGGTCTTCGAAGCCGACCTGGAGGCGGAGGAGCTGCGCCGCTCGGGCGTGCGCATCCGCATCCAGAACCAGCCCTTCAAATTATTGGCGGTCCTGCTGGAACACGCCGGCGAAGTCGTGTCGCGCGAGACGCTGCAGCAGGAGCTCTGGGGCGCCGACACGACCGTCGACTTCGACCACAGCCTGGGGATCGCGGTCAACAAGCTGCGCGAAGCGTTGGGGGATTCAGCCGACAATCCCCGCTTTGTGGAGACGCTGGCGCGGCGCGGTTACCGCTTTATTGCACCCGTGCAGCAGCTCGATCCCCCGCCGTCGGTCCCAACGGCACCGGCGATCGTGGTCCCCGCACCCAAGGCCGACAGAATGGCGTGGTGGGTAGCAGGGGGTGTGGCGCTGGCGTGCGCGGGACTGGCAGCCATCCTGCTGCTGCGGCCCACGGTCCGCGAGCCCTACCACATCGCCCAGATCACGTACTCGGGCCATGTGCTCACCAGCGATCTGGACAACGAAAGCTTCTCCAGTTCGGCCAGCGACGGTACGCGCATCTACTTTTCGCAGATGGACAGCGGCGAGCCGGTGTTGGCGGTCGCCCTCGCAGCCAACGGCGAGATCAGCTACTTCCATCTTCCCTCCGAAATCCAGGCGCCGCTCATCGGATCGCTTTCTTCCGACGGATCGCAACTGGTGGTACGCAGCCATCTGGAAACCAACCCGGAGCAGCCGTTATGGATCGTGCCTACGCTGGGCGGCGATGCTCGCCGGGTTCCCAATGTCCTGGCGCACGACGCCACCTGGATGCCGGACGGGCAGCACCTGCTGGTGTCCAGCGGCAATCAGCTCATCGAAACCAGCGTGGACGGCAGCGACCCGCATCCATTTCTCACCACCTCCGGGCTGGCTTTCTGGCTGCGCTGGTCGCCGGACGGCAAGCGCCTGCGCTTTACGCTACGCGATCCCAACAGCCAGACGTCGGAACTGTGGGAGGTAGCCGCGGACGGCTCGCACGCCCACCCACTTTTGCCGGGATGGAGCCACCCAGGTTCGGAGTGCTGCGGTAGCTGGACTCCGGACGGACGAAATTATGTCTTCCAGTCCTCGCACAACGGAGAGAGCGAGATCTGGCTGCTGAAAGAAGGACGGTGGCCGTTCGGCGGCGGTCCGCCCCGCCTGATCACCAATGGCCCGCTGGAGTACCAGGCGCCGAGCACGGAACCGGGGAGCGACCGAATCTACTTCATTGGGGCCAACGCGCAATACGAACTGTTGCATGCCGTGCCCAAATCAGCCGGGTTCACCCCGCTTGCTCAAAACCTCAGCTCGGCGGCGCTGGCAGAATACTCTCCGGATGGGAAATGGGTGGTCTGGCTCAACGCGGCAGACAGCTCGCTGTGGCGCAGCCGGGTGGATGGCAGCGAGCGGATCGAACTCACCACGCCGCCACTGCGCATCTTCACCATGAAGTGGTCACCGGATAACCGGCAACTGGCGTTGATGGGCAAGGAGCCGGGACAGCCGTGGAAGATCTATTTGATAGACGCAGACGGCGGGAAGCTGACGCCCATCCTCAATGAGGATCGCAATGAGGCCGATCCGGCGTGGGCGCCCGATGGGAAATCGATCGTCTTCGGACGCCTGCCCGACCGCATGGACGCGAGCGGACCGAAGGCAATTTACTCGCTCGATCTCGCGACCCACCGAACAACCGAGATCTCCGGATCCGAAGGCCTGTTCAGTCCGCGCCTCTCGCCCGATGGCCGCTACATTGCCGCCATGCCGCTCGACCAGAAGGCACTGATGCTGTTCGACCGGCAAACCAGCCGCTGGAGTACGCTGACCAAACAGGGCGCGGGCGATCCCAACTGGTCGCACGACGGTCACGCTCTCTATTTCCAGGACTTTCTGGCGCCCGGCAAGCCGATCTACCGCATTGCAATCCCCGGCGGTAAACCCGAGCCGGTAGCAACGATCGAGAATCTGCGCTCCATTGCGCCCACCGACTACCGCCTGATCGGCCTGGCACCGGGCGACCTGCCGATCGTCACCGCGCGCGTGCCCGCCGTCAATATATATTCGGTCAATCTGAACGAGCGTTAGCGCCGGACTACTTGCCGGCTGCGCCGGCCAGGTAAGGAACGAGCGCGAGAGGCGCAGGCTAGCTGCTGATCTCCGTCTGATTGCGGAGCACTCGCTGGGCACATTCGGCGTCGAAGGCCTTCTCCCAACGCGCGACCACAATGGTCGCGACGCTGTTGCCAACTACATTCACGAGCGCGCGCGCCGCGTTGACCAGCCGCTCAACGCCCAGCAGCAGCACCAGGCCGGCCACCGGAATCTGCGGCATGGTCGCCAGGGTGGCGGCGAGGGTTATAAAGCCGGCGCCAGCCACTCCAGCCGATCCCTTCGAGGTCAACATCAGCACCAGCAGCACGACGATCTGATCGCGCAGTGTGAGGTGCGTATTGGTCGCCTGGGCGATAAAGATCGCGCCCATGCTGAGGTAGATCGCGGTGCCGTCGGCATTGAAGGTGTAGCCGGCCGGTAGCACCAGCCCCACGACTGTCTTGTCGCAGCCCAGCCGTTCGAGCTTCATCATCAGCGGAGCCAGAACCGCCTCCGTCGAAGAGGTGCCGAAGGTGATCAGGAGCTCTTCGCGCAGGTAGCGCAAAAGCTGGAACAAGCTGAAGCGCGCAAATTTTGCGATGACGCCCAGCACCACCACCACAAACAGCAGCGCCACTAACCAGACTTCCACCGTGAATTGCGCGAGCTGCTCCAGGCTGGCCAAGCCGAATTGACCCACACTGTAGGCCATTGCGCCAAAAGCCCCGATCGGAGCGAGCATCATGATCAAGTTCACGATCCCGAACATCGCCTTCAGGACCAGGTCAAGAATTTCAATCAGAGGCCGGGCGGTGGCGCGGAACTGCGAAAGTGCAAAACCGAACAACAGACCGATCAGGATGACCTGAAGCATGTTGCCGCCGGAGAACGCGCCCAACATGGACGAAGGAATCATGTTGAGCAGGAACTCGACCACGCCGGGCTGATGATGCGCAGCGGCCGCATAGCCACTCACCGCCTGGGCATTCAAGGCGGCAGGCTGGACATTCATTCCGCTCCCGGGATGCAGCACATCGACAGCAAGCAGTCCCAGCCCCAGGGCAACGGTAGAAAGCACTTCGAAGTAGACCAGCGCCTTAACTCCGACCCGGCCCACTTCGTGCAGGTTGCCCATGCCGGCGATGCCGAGCACCACGCTGAGAAAGATGATGGGTGCGAGGGTCATGCTGATGAGGCGAATGAAGCCGTCGCCCAACGGCTTCAGATGGGCGGCAGCGTGCGGGAACAGCGCGCCCACCGCCGCGCCCAGGATCACGGCCACCATGACCTGCAACCATAGCGGCCCGAGCAGCGCGCGGCGCTTTTGCGTCTGGGTTCGTTGCTCCTGCATAGGCTGGCTCGGCACAGTCGCTCTACTCGGCCAACTGGCGCATGACCGAGATCAGATCGCTTTTGCCTTCGAATCCGATTCCGGGCAGGTCGGGCATGGTGATATAGCCATTCTCCACCCGCACGCCATCGGGGAATCCCCCGTAGGGCTGGAAGAGATCGGGATAGCTCTCATTGCCGCCGAGGCCGAGGCCCGCAGCGATGTTGAGCGACATCTGGTGGCCTCCATGAGGAATGCAGCGGCGCGGCGACCAGCCTGCTACATGCAGGGCCTCAAGGGTGCGCTTGTATTCGCAAAGCCCGTAGGATAGCGCGCAGTCAAATTGCAGCCAATCGCGATCCGGGCGCATGCCACCGTAGCGGAGCAGGTTGCGTGCGTCCTGATGGCTGAAGAGATTTTCGCCTGTGGCCATGGGCCCGGGATAAAACTCGGCCAGCGCCGCCTGCAAGGCGTAATCGAGCGGGTCTCCCGCCTCTTCATACCAGAAGAGCGGATACTGGCGCAGCATTTTGGCGTAGGCGATGGCGGTCTCCAGATCGAAGCGGCCGTTGGCGTCGACGGCAAGCTGGCCCTGGCTGCCTATTTCACTGAGCACCGCCTCGATACGCTGCCGGTCCTCGTCGATGGACGCGCCGCCGATCTTCATCTTGACGACTGTGTATCCGCGGTCGAGATAACTGCGCATCTCCGCCCGCAGCGCGCTGAGGTCCTTGCCGGGGTAGTAGTAGCCGCCAGCCGCGTAGACGAAGACGCGCGGATCGGCCTGGAGACCGTGCTGCTCGGCCAGCAGGCGGAAGAGCGGCTTGCCGGCGATCTTGGCTACCGCATCCCACACCGCCATATCGATCGTGCCCACGGCCACCGAGCGTTCGCCGTGACCGCCGGGCTTCTCATTGCGCATCAGGGTGGCCCAGATGCGATCGGGATCGAGATTGTCGCCGGAATCGTTGAGCAGCGATTCCGGCTTGGCCTCCAGCACGCGCGGCGCGAAACGCTCCCGGATCAATCCTCCCTGGCCGTAGCGGCCGTTGGAGTTAAAACCGTAGCCGACCACTGTGCGACCGTTGCGCTTGACATCCGTGACCACCGCAACCAGCGAGCAGGTCATCTTTGAGAAGTCGATGTAGGCATTGGCAATGGCGGAGGCTATCGGTGCTGTCTTCTCGCGAATCTCTACTATGCGCATTCTGAAACTGTCCCCTTGATGATCTTCCTATACTTGTCGAAAAAGGCCTGCCTCTCACCTGCTCGACTACACTGCGCCTGCCGATTGCAGCCAGCCCAGGCCGTCGGTGGTTTTGCCTGCCGGGCGATATTCACAGCCCACCCAGCCGCCGTATCCGAGCTGATCCAGAAGGTGCAACAGATACTCGTAACGGATCTCCCCGGTGTCCGGCTCGTTCCGCTCCGGGCAACCTGCGATCTGGACGTGACCGCACCGCGGCATATAGCGCTTGAGCTTGGTTGCGAGATCGCCTTCCATTACTTGCATATGATAAAGGTCCATCTGCATCTTCAGGTTCTCGGCGCCGACCGCTTCGCAGACAGAATGGGAATCGCTTTGCGTGGAGACAATAAAGCCGGGCATGTCGCGCGTGTTGATCGCCTCGAGCAGCAGCGTGATGTTGTGCTGGGCGACTTTCTCGGCCGCATACCTCAGGTTCTCGATCAGCGTCTTGCGGCAGGCTACCGTATCGGTTCCCGCCGGAACGATGCCAGCCATGGCGTGCAGACGCGGGCAGTTCAGGCAAGTCGCATACGCAATTGCCTTCTCCACTCCGGCGCGAAACTCCTCTTCACGGCCGGGGAGGCAGGTGATGCCCCGCTCGCCGGTGCTCCAGTTTCCGGCGGGCAGATTGAAGAGCGCCACCTCCACCCCGGCGACCCGGCGACGACGCTCTACCTCTTCCGCAGAAAAGTCGTAGGGAAACAGAAACTCGACGCCAGCGAATCCGGCCTTTGCGGCCGCGGCAAAGCGGTCCAGGAATGGAAGCTCCTGGAACATCATCGAGAGGTTTGCTGCGAACTTGGGCATTGCGCCTGTCCTCCTCTATCTCTTCGCGCTACTGGGTACGGGCCGCAGAATGAGAAGAAGCCACTGTTTAACCGCACATTGATTGCACTTCAATTGGAGCGGCCGAGGGCTTGCGCGCCATCGCCCGCCGCGTGGCATCCACGATGGCATCGCTGCTCAGGCCATACTTCCGGAGCAGATCCTCATAGGGGCCGCTCTCTGTAAATGTATCGCGCACGCCAACCCGCTCCAGCGGGACTGGATAGCTTTCTCCCAGGCATTCGGCCACGGCGCCGCCCAAACCGCCGACAATGGAGTGCTCCTCGGCTGTCACCAGTGCGCCGGTTTCGCGAGCGCAATGCACAACCATCTCAGTATCCAACGGCTTGATGGTGTGGATTTCCACGACGCGAGCGTGAATCCCCTCCTGGGCGAGCCGCCGCGCGGCCTCCAGCGCAATACCGACCATTACGCCGCAGGCGATGATCGTGGCGTCCTGCCCCGGCATCAGCATGACTGCCTTGCCGATCTCCGGCTGGTAGTCCTCGCCAAAGATATCGGGCAGCTCGTTGCGGCAAAGACGGAAGTACACCGGCCCGTTCCATGCCGCGACCTGCGGCAACAGTCTTCTAACCGCGCGAGCATCGGCCGGCACCACGACGGCCATGTTGGGAAGACTGCGCAGAATTGCCAGGTCAGCGATGGTCTGGTGGGTGGGCCCGTCGAAGGAATCGGAGAGCCCGGCGTAGGCGGCTGCAAGCTTGACGTTTGCACCAGAAAAGGCAAGATGCGTACGGACCATCTCCAAAGCGCGCGTGGCAAATAGAAAGCCGAAGGTGTTGGCAATCGGCACCTTTCCGCCGTTCGCGAGCCCTACGGCAACATCCACAAGGGCAGGCTCGGCGATGCCAACGTTGATGAAACGCTCGGGAAACGCCGCTTCGAACATGCAACTGAAGTCCGAGCTCTGCACATCGGCGCTCAACACCACCACGTCTTCCCGTGCGTGCCCCAGTTCCACGAGCGCTTCGCCGTAGGCTTTGCGCATCAGGGTCACTCCCGGCGACGGATTCAAAATCAGGCGCTCCATTGCCGCGCTCCCTCCTCGAGTTCCGCCAAAGCTTTCTGGAATTGCTCGCCCGTGGGAACACCGCCGTGCCAGGCCGGAGAATTCTCCATGAAGCTCACTCCCTTCCCCTTGGTCGTGCGGGCAATGATGACCACCGGGCGGCCATGCATCTCATGCGCAGTGTCCAGAGCTGTGAGAATTTCCGCCACGTTGTGGCCGTGAATCTCGATGACATGCCAGTTGAAGGAGGCCCACTTGGCCGCGATCGGCTCGGTGGGCATGATCTGCTGCGTGGTCCCGGACTGCTGTACGCCGTTATAGTCGACGATCACTGTCAGGTTATCGAGGCCATACTTGGCGGCGACCATCGCGCCTTCCCAAATGACGCCGCTGTTCAGCTCACCATCCCCCAGCACCACATAGGTCCGGCGCTTCGATTTTTCCATGCGCGCCGCGAGCGCCATGCCGACGCCGATTGCCACGCCGTGTCCCAGCGGCCCGGCCGCCGCCTCAATGCCCGGCGTCTTGGCCGGTTCGGGATGCCCCTGGAGGCGGCTATCCAAAGCGCGAAAGGTCTCCAACTCCTCGACAGGAAAATAGCCGCGGTGCGCCAGCATGGTATACAGCATGGCGCAGGCGTGCCCCTTCGAGAAGACCAGGCGATCTCTGTCCGGCCATTCGGCCCTGGCGGGATCCACACGCATTTGATGAAAATAGAGGCAGCAAAGAATCTCCGCAATCGAGAATGCGCCGCCGATGTGCCCGGATTTCCGGCCGTAGACCATGCGCAGGACCTGGGCCCGGTACTCATAGGCCCGCCGCGAAAGATCCGCAATCATCTCGGCCGAATGGCACATGCCAAAGGCATACACTCTGGCGGCCGGAGCGACTCTATTGTTGGTTGACGCCAAGCGCTGGCCCCCTCTTCCCGCAATCGAAGAACCTGATTCGGCCGCGACAGGCGCCGCGTGAGCTTGGAAGGCGCCTGGGGCACCTCCAGAAGGTTTTTCGATGCGAGAACAAATGCTATAGTGGTCGGACCACTCCAGTCAACTCGGCACTTACTGCGGACAGAGAATCTGTTGGAACACACACCTGTACCCAAATTTTTTACGCATAAGGCATCTTCTTGACACGCGTGGTCAGACCTTATTACCATCGCTGTCACACCGTAAGGACAGGGGGAATGCGCCGCGGGAGGATGCATGCACTCCGCCCCTTGTTTTCGGCCTCTGCAAGCCGACCGGCGCGAACGCGAACTGCTTCGGCCGCACACAGGAAGCAACTGGAGAATCCCTCCGGTTGATTGGGACGGCCGACGAACGCATCCGGAAGGAACCGATCATGAAGCGCAGTGTCCTCTCTCTTGTATGCGCGGCTCTTTTAGGCGCTACCGCTCTTTCGGCGCAGACTGTTCACTGGACGGTCACCAATCATTCGCCCAACCCGTCCGACGACACCAAGCCCAACAGCAGCGCCGTTCCTGACGCGTATGCGATCACCGGACACTTCGATCGCATCGTCATCATTCGCCTCAAGAACGGCTCCGATCTTCTGAAGGGAATGATGAAGGTCGTCCAGGAACAGAAGATTCGCAACGGAGTGATTCTGGCGGGCATCGGGTCGCTGCGCGGCTACGAAGTCCATCAGATCAGCAATCGGGAGTTGCCTACGCAGGATACCTTCGAGAAGGCTCCCATGCAGCCAGCTGACCTCGTCAGCATGAACGGCTACGTCATCGACGGCCGCATTCATGCGCACGTTACGCTCGCCACTCCCGATCACGTTATCGGCGGACATCTGGAAGAGAATACCCAGGTCTATACCTACGCGATGGTGACCGTCGGCGTGATGAGCGACGCCGATCTTTCCAAAATTGATGACAAGGGCTATCGATAGACTCCGAAGGAGATGTATGCGAGGATGCCGCCGCATCGGGTGGATGCCACTCGGCGCTTTCCTGTTGTGCTTGTCGATGTATTGGAGCTTTCCGGCGTGGGGCGCCGCGCCCCAATCTGCTCACCCACCCTTCTTCAATGTCCTGGACTATGGAGCGCAGAACCAGGGTTCCGCTCCCTCGACCGACGCCTTTCGGGCTGCGATTGGAGCTGCCAGGCAGGCGGGCGGTGGCACCGTCTACATCCCTGCCGGAGATTATGTCTCCGGCCCGATCGAGTTGTTCAGCAACATCACGCTGTACATAGATGCCGGCGCGGTCCTTCACTTTCCCGCCACCCGCCTGCCATTGACGCCGGGGCGGCAGCAAGGCATCGAGGTTCCCACGCCGGTTCCGTTGATTGGCGGCCACGACCTTGAAAACGTCGCGGTCATCGGGCGCGGAATGCTGATGAGCAGCAACGCTGACTGGCTGAAGCTGCATCCGCGCGAGCAGCGCTCTGGCGCGAACATCGGCAGCGCCAACGGACCCAACTGGGAGAGGCTGCTAGCGGACCTCAATGCGCACAAGCCGATCTCAAGAGCGGAGTACGATGCCGCGGGCACCGAGCTGCGCCCCTCTTTCATCCGCTTCATGAACAGCAAGAACGTCCTGATCGACGGCCTGCACATCGTTGGCTCGCCGATGTGGACCGTTCACCTGCTCTACACCGAAAACGCGGACGTCGAGAACATGGTCATTGAGACCTATCCCGGCGTTCATACCGACGGGGTAGTGATCGACTCCAGCAGGTTCGTGCGGTTGGCCAACGACTACATCGACACCGGCGACGACGGCATCGTCATTAAATCAGGCAAGGATGCCGACGGTCTGCGCGTCAATCGGCCCACGGCGGATGTCACCATCACCAATTGCACTGTCCACCACGCGCACGGCGCTGTCACCATCGGCAGCGAAACTTCGGGCGGTGTACGCAATGTTGTCGCCAGCAACATCACCGCCGTGGATACGGAGAATGGGATTCGCATCAAGAGCGCGCGGGGCCGGGGCGGCGTGGTTCAGGATCTGCGCTTCGACAACTGGACGATGGAGAATGTGGGCGCGGCCATCACCATCAACAACTATTACATGATGGAAGGCGAAAAACCAACCGCGCAACAGCCGGTTTCCATCACCACACCGGTTTTCCGCAATATCGCGATCAGCAACGTCACGGTGAACGGCGCAAAGATCCTGATCAATGTTCTTGGGCTGCCGGAGATGCCCGTCGAGAATGTGCATATCAACAACGTGATGGGTACCGGAAAGGTGGGCCTGCTCGCCGACGAAACTGATGACCTTGAGTTGCACAACGTGCAGTTGAACACCGACGCAGTCGCAGCGTTTCAGGCAAAGAACTCGACCAATCTGGAGTTGGACAGGGTGAGCACGCGCAAGCCGCACGCCGGGACACCTGTCATCCGCCTGGACAATACACCCGGAGCCATCGTTCGCGACAGCAAGGCTTTTCCCGGGACAGACATCTTTCTCTCTGCTGGTTCGGGAGAACTAAAGAACCTGCAACTCGAAGGTAACCTGCTCAAGAATGCGCGGGTTGCGCAGGAGGAGAAGCCGAATCCGGGTAAGAACCAGCTCCCGGAACAGCGTTCCGATCGCTGAGGGCGCCGCACCGATCCAGGAGTTCGCTAGCAGAAATTCAATCCGTGGCGGCGCTCTTCAAAGAAGGAGGAGATTCTATGGGTTATCGCACAGTGGGGTTCTGGATGGTGCTGGCTTTGGCGATCGCACCGGCAATCGCTTCCGCAAGTAGCATGGGAAAGATCAGGAACGATAAA